>NZ_JBDSWZ010000234.1:0-9560 GCF_039926425.1 Dokdonella sp. | reverse complement strand
GTGTATGCATGGAAGGGCAACAGCAAGGTGGGCGAAGGGCGGATGGAAATCCTCGAGTCGTCGCCGTCGCGCATCGTGATCAAGCTCGATTTCGTTGCGCCGTTCGAGGCCCACAACACGGCCGAGTTCACGCTGACCCCGGCGGCCGGGGAAACGGTGGTGAACTGGTCGATGCATGGGCCTACGCCGTTCGTCGGCAAGATCATGCACGTCTTCATGAACATGGATCGCATGGTCGGCAAGGATTTTGAAACCGGCCTTGCCAACATCAAGGCGCAGGCGGAAGCAATGTGACGTTCCAAACGTCCGCCCGTTCGTGTTGCATCAGGCAGGCGACGATGGTTTGATCGGCGGTCATGACGACCACTGAAACCCATCGTGCAATCGACGCCGTCTGGAGGATCGAGTCTCCGCGATTGATCGCGGGACTCGCTCGCATGGTACGCGACGTAGGATTGGCCGAGGAGCTTGCGCAGGATGCGCTGGTCGCGGCGTTGGAGCGCTGGCCGGAAACCGGCGTGCCCGACAACCCGGGCGCATGGTTGATGGCGACGGCCAAGCACCGGGCGATCGATCGGCTGCGACGGATCCAGTTGCTCGCGCGCAAGCATGAGCAGATCGGGCACGAGCTTGCCGCGGATCAGGAGGATGCAGGCATGGAATTCGAAGCGGCCATCGACGACGACATCGGCGACGACCTGCTGCGAATCGTCTTCACCGCCTGTCATCCGGTGCTCTCGACCGAAGCCCGGGTCGCGTTGACCTTGCGACTGCTCGGCGGTCTCACCACCGACGAAATCGCGCGCGCGTTCCTCGTGCCCGAACCAACGATCGCGCAACGGATCGTGCGCGCGAAGAAGACCCTCGCTTCCGAGCAGATTCCGTTCGAGGTGCCCCGCGCCAGCGAACTCGCAGAACGTGTCGCGTCTGTCCTCGAAGTGATTTATCTCGTTTTCAACGAAGGCTATACGGCCACTGCAGGCGATGACTGGATGCGGCCGCGTCTGTGCGAGGACGCGCTGCGACTCGGTCGCCTGCTGGTTGGTCTGATGCCGGATGAAGCGGAAGCGCATGGCCTGCTCGCGCTGATGGAAATACAGGCGTCACGCGCGGGCGCCCGTGTCGGTGCAAACGGGGAACCGATCCTGTTGCTTGACCAGAACCGCGCGCAGTGGGATGCATTGCTCATCCGCCGCGGCCTTGTCGCTCTCGCCCGTGCCGAAAAACTCGGCGGCGCCGTCGGACCCTACACGCTGCAGGCGGCGATCGCGGCGTGTCACGCGCGCGCGCGGAAGAGCGGCGACACCGATTGGCCGCGCATCGCGGCGTTGTATGGAACGCTTGCTGTTGTTGCAGGATCTCCGATTGTCGAACTCAATCGTGCGGTCGCGCTGGGAATGGCGTTCGGTCCCGCTGCGGGGCTTGAACTCGTCGATACCCTGACGTCGGAGCCGGCACTCAGGAACTACCACCTTCTGCCGAGCGTGCGCGGCGATTTCCTGGCAAAGCTCGGACGCAGGGATGAGGCGAGGCGGGAATTCCAGCAGGCGGCGACGATGACCCGCAATGCACGGGAGCGCGAGTTGTTGCTGGCTCGCGCGGCCGCCGCGGGGGAATGATGATCGACACCGGTGCCCGCACTTCTGCTGCGACGCCTCCTGCGGAAAAGCAACCTTGCTGACCCGTTTCTGCAAGGGTGATTGCCCGTTGATCTTCGGCAGGGTATCGCCTATCTTGTGCCGGTCGATGGCGCCCAGCACAACATCTGGGTGAGACGCCGAAAGGCGGCTCAGGGAATCCGGTTGAAATCCGGAGCTGCCCCGCAACGGTGACCGGGATCGAATCGCGCAACTGCCGCGTTCGAACAGAGAGATCAACCTCGTGCCCGGGAGTCCGGATATCCGCCGCGACCGTCGCTCCGCAAGGGGCGCCGACTGGCTCGAAGGTCCTCGTGGGAGGGGCCGGCCGAAAGCGATCACGCCCGCGCATCGCGGCGTTTGCCTTTCGATCGGTCTCCTCTGCGTGTCCTTCAATTCGCTCGCGGGAGCGGAGCCGGCGATGGCCGCGGAGATGTGTCTCAATCCGTGCGTCGCCGTGTTGTTCTCCTGCGGTCCGTTTGCTCGCGAAGGAGAACATCCGCATGTCCGCCCCCGATACCGTCGATGCCGCACCGCGGACTGACGCGGCCCCCGCAGCGCCATCGCCCGACCAGACCGGTTTCCGCCTCACGCCGCGGCATCCCGGCCCGACATCGATGCAGGTCACCAAGCGTTCCGGAGCAAGAGAACCGGTCGATCTGAACAAGATCGTCCGCGCGGTGACGCGCTGTTGTGAAGCGCTCCCGGATGTCGAACCGATGCGCGTCGCGCTGAAGACGATCGCCGGACTCTACGACGGGGCGAGCACGCGCGAGCTGGACGAGCTGTCGATCCGCACAGCGGCGTCGTTCATCGCGGAGGAACCGGAATATTCCAAAGTTGCGGCGCGTCTTTTGGCGGGCTACGTCGACAAGGAAGTGCAGGGACTCGGCGTGTACTCGTTTTCGCAGTCGATCCGCCTCGGTTTCGATGCCGGCCTGATCAACGAACGCGTGCTGGCGTTTGTCGAAGCGAACGCGCGCAAGCTCAACGATGCGATCGATCCGCAGTACTCGATGCGTTTCGAGTACTTCGGCCTGCGCACGCTGTACGACCGCTATCTTCTGAAGCATCCGACGCAGCGTCAGGTGATCGAGACGCCGCAACAGTTCTGGCTGCGCGTCGCGTGTTCGCTCAGCGAAAACGTGATCGACGCGATCGAGCTCTACCACTTGTTCGCAGCACTCGACTACGTGCCGAGTTCGCCGACACTGTTCAACTCCGGCACGCGTCATGAGCAGTTGTCGAGCTGCTTTCTACTCGATTCGCCGGCGGATTCGCTCGAAGCCATCTACGCGAAGTACCGCGATGTCGCGCTGCTGTCGAAGTTCTCCGGCGGCATCGGTCTCGCCTGGCACCGGGTGCGCTCGGAAGGATCGCTGATCCGCTCGACCAATGGACTCAGCAACGGCATCGTGCCATGGCTGAAAACGCTGGATTCATCCGTCGCCGCAGTCAACCAGGGCGGCAAGCGCAAAGGCGCCGCGTGCGTTTATCTCGAACCGTGGCACGCCGACGTCGAAGCGTTTCTGGAGCTTCGTGAGAACACCGGGGACGATGCGCGCCGCACCCATCATCTCAACCTCGCGAACTGGGTGCCGGACCTGTTCATGAAGCGCGTCGACATCGACGCTGCGTGGTCGCTGTTCGATCCGAAAGACGTGCCGGCGTTCCCCGACCTGTGGGGCGATGCATTTGAAAGTGCTTACGTGCAGGCGGAAGCGCAGGGGCTCGCGCGCAAGACGATCAAGGCGCGCGATCTGTACGCGCGGATGATGCGGACGCTGGCGCAGACCGGCAACGGCTGGATGACGTTCAAGGACGCGTGCAACCGCGCGTGCAACCAGACTGCAAAACCCGACAACGCAGTGCACCTGTCCAATTTGTGCACCGAGATCGTCGAGGTGACGCACGATGGCGAGACGGCCGTGTGCAATCTCGGCTCGATCAACCTCTCGCGGCATCACGACGGCGTCGCGTTCGACTTCGACAAGCTCGCACACACGGTGCAGGTCGCCGTGCGTCAGCTCGATCGCGTGATCGATCTCAATTTCTATCCGATCGATACGGCGCGCTCGTCGAACATGCGCTGGCGGCCGGTCGGTCTCGGATTGATGGGGTTGCAGGATCTGTTCTTCGCGTTGCGCCTGCCGTTCGACAGCACTGCCGCGCGCAATTTGTCGGCGCGCATTTCCGAGGAAATCTACTACTGGGCGCTGCGGACCTCGCTCGAGCTTGCGCGCGAAAAAGGCGCGCACCCGGCATTCTCCGACACCCGCGCTGCACGCGGAGAATTGCAGTTCGACGCGTGGAATGTCACGCCGCGCGATAGCGCACGCTGGGACGCGCTGCGTGCGGATATCCGCACGTACGGGCTACGCAATTCGCTGCTGATCGCGATCGCCCCGACCGCGACGATCGCCTCGATCGCGGGTTGCTACGAGTGCATCGAACCGCAGGTATCGAACCTGTTCAAGCGCGAAACCCTGTCCGGCGATTTCCTGCAGGTGAACCGGTATCTGGTCGACGAGTTGAAACGGCTGGGACTCTGGACGAGCGCGATTCGGGATGCGATCAAGTCGGCCGAAGGATCGGTGCAGGCCATTGCGGAGTTGCCGCAAGAACTACGGACGATTTATCGAACGGTATGGGAAACGCCCATGCGCGCGCTGATCGACATGGCAGCGGAGCGCGGCGCCTTCATCGATCAGAGCCAATCTCTCAACCTCTTCATCGAGAACCCCAACATCGGCCAGTTGTCGAGCATGTATATGTACGCATGGAGGCAGGGCCTGAAGACCACGTACTACCTGCGCTCGCGCCCGGCGACGCGGATCGCGAAGACGACGCTCGGGGCGATACCGGCGAAGACCTACACCGACGCGGAAGCGCTGGTTTGTTCGCTCGAGAATCCGGAGTCGTGCGAAGCCTGTCAATGATGATCGGGTCCGTCATTCCCGCGCGCGCGGGGATCCATCGAAATTCTTTTGCACCGGAAGCGCCACGGTTGCCGATGCTGCCGGAATGGTCGTGTTGCCACGTTGCCTGGAAGTTGAAATGAACACTGCCCCACCTGTTGCACGTCTGCTCGATCCTGGCTTTGATCTGACGCTGCGCCCGATGCGCTATCCCCAGTTCTACGAGATGTACCGCGCGGCGATCAAGAACACCTGGTCGGTGGAGGAGATCGATTTCCAGATCGACCTCGGGCACCTCCTGCAGCGCATGACGCCCGCCGATCGACACCTGATCGAACGACTCGTCGCGTTCTTCGCGACCGGTGACTCGATCGTCGCCAACAATCTCGTGCTCAATCTCTACACGCACATCAACGCGCCCGAAGCCCGCATGTACCTCTCTCGCCAGCTGTACGAAGAGGCGCTGCATGTGCAGTTCTATCTCACCCTGCTCGACAACTACATTCCCGAGCCCGAGCGGAGAGCGCAGGCGTTCGCGGCGATCGAGAACATTCCATCGATCCGTCGCAAGGCCGAATTCTGCCAGCGCTGGATCGATTCGATCCAGACCCTCGACCGCATCCGCTCGGACGGCGATCGCCGGCAGTTCCTGCTCAATCTCACCTGTTTCGCGACCTGCATCGAAGGACTTTTCTTCTTCGGCGCGTTTGCCTATGTATATTTCCTTCGTTCTCGAGGATTGCTTCCCGGCCTCGCGGCGGGCACCGCGTGGGTCTTTCGCGACGAGTCGGCGCACATGGGTTTTGCGTTTGAAGTCTTGCGCACCGTCGAGCGCGAGGAACCGCATTTGTTCGATGCCGAGTGGGCTGCGCAGGCGACCGAGATGATTGCTGACGCGGTCGACTGCGAAACCGCATTCGCAGAGGACGTGTTGGGGCAGGGCGTGGTTGGCATGACGTTGAAGGAAATGCGCGAATATCTGGAGTACGTTGCCGATCAGAGGCTGGCGATGCTGCACTTGCCGCCGCGCTATGGCGCGAAGAATCCGTTTCCATTCATGGAGCTGCAGGATGTGCAGGAGCTGACGAATTTCTTCGAGCGTCGGGTATCCGCCTATCAGGTGGCGGTGCAGGGCGAAGTGAGCTTCGACCATGCATTTTGAACATGTCCACTGATGTCGCAACGGCCGAATCGGCCTCTGCGGCGCGGCTGGTCGAGATCGTGTTTCCACACCATTGCAATCACCTCGGCACGTTGTTCGGTGGCCAGGCACTTGCGTGGATGGACAAGGCGGCGTTCCTGGTCGCCAGTCGCTTCGCTGGATGCACGGTCGTGACTGCGCGCTCGGACCGCATCGATTTCCGCCTGGCCGTGCGGCTCGGCGACATTGTGGAACTTGTTGCCGAGGTGACCGGTGTCGGCCGGAGTTCGATGACCGTGCGGGTTTCGATGCTGCGCGAAGAGACGCCGGGCGCCGAACAGAAACTTGCGACGTCAGGCGAATTCGTGATGGTCGCAGTCGACGAACATGGCGCAGCAGTCGCGGTCGAACGGTCGCTCGAACGGCGATGACGCTCACGCCTTGGTTTGATGCGCATCGCCCTTCGGAACGGGTCGGGGGCTGGAGTATGCTCGCGGTTTGCGTTCGCTGAGGGCGCCACGATGGCTGCTGTCGATCTTCCTTCGGACGAGACACTCAACGCGCAGGCGCACGTCGTCGCGGAGTGCCTGATTGCGCGCGGCATGACCGTTGTCGCAGCCGAATCGTGCACCGGCGGCTGGATCGCGAAGGTCCTGACGGATATTCCGGGCAGCTCGACATGGTTCGAATGCGGCGTGGTGGCGTACAGCTATCAGGCAAAGGAATCCCTTCTGGGCGTCCAGCCGCAGACGATCGAGCGCACCGGCGCGGTGAGTCAGGAAACGGTCGTCGAAATGGTGTCGGGCGCGCTCGCGCGTTACGGCGCGGGCATCGCGGTCGCGGTCACTGGCGTCGCAGGTCCGGGCGGTGGAACGATCGACAAGCCCGTCGGCACCGTGTGGATTGGCTGGAAGCGGCGAGGCGGCTACGCGCGTGCCGAACTGTTCCACTTCGACGGCGATCGCGAAGCAGTGCGCCGGCAGACGGTCGGCGCGGCGCTTGATGGCGTGCGGCGGATTCTTACGAGCTGAACCGTCATCCGCGGATCGCGCGTGCTGGCGGCTGTGGGATAATCGGCGGCGGCTTCGCGCGTCTTACCTGATGAGACGCGCCAGCGGCACAGTCGCCGCATCACTACCGAGGATTCCACGATGGATGACAACAAGCGCCGCGCGCTCGCTTCAGCTCTGAGCCAGATCGAAAAGCAGTTGGGCAAGGGAGCGGTCATGCGCATGGGGGACCGTGTCGACGAGGCGATCGAAGTCGTCTCGACCGGCTCGCTCGGTCTCGATGTCGCGCTCGGCGTCGGCGGCCTTCCGCGCGGCCGCGTGGTCGAGATCTACGGCCCGGAATCGTCGGGCAAGACCACCCTCACCCTGCAGGTGATCGCGAGTTGTCAGCGCGCCGGCGGTACTGCCGCATTCATCGACGCTGAGCACGCGCTCGATCCGACCTATGCCGAGAAGCTCGGCGTCAACGTCGATGACTTGCTGGTGTCGCAGCCGGACACCGGCGAGCAGGCCCTCGAGATCGCAGACATGCTCGTACGTTCGGCATCTGTCGATGTGGTTGTCATCGACTCGGTGGCGGCGCTGACGCCGAAAGCCGAAATTGAAGGGGAAATGGGCGACACGCATGTCGGTCTGCAGGCGCGCCTGATGAGCCAGGCGCTGCGCAAGCTGACCGCCAACATCAAGAAGTCGGGCACGCTGGTGATCTTCATCAACCAGATCCGCATGAAGATCGGCGTGATGTTCGGCAGTCCGGAAACCACCACAGGCGGCAACGCGCTGAAGTTCTACGCGTCCGTGCGCCTCGACATCCGGCGCACCGGCGCCATCAAGCGCGGCGAAGAAGTGATCGGCTCCGACACGCGCGTGAAAGTGGTCAAGAACAAGGTGGCTCCGCCATTCCGCCAGGCCGAATTCGAGATTCTCTACGGCGAGGGAACCTCTCGCGAGGGCGAACTGATCGAAATGGGCGTGGCGCACAACCTGGTCGAGAAATCAGGCGCGTGGTACAGCTACAACGGCGATCGCATCGGACAGGGCAAGGACAACGTCCGTCTCTACCTCAAGGAGCATCCGGAGATTGCCAACGCAATCGACGTGCAGCTGCGCGCGAAGCTGCTGGCGAAACCGGAGAAGACGGCAGCGAAGGCGGCCGTCGAAGTCGAGGAAGAAGCGTAGGAATCCGCTGCGGGCGCGCACCATGGCTGGTTTGAAAGGGACATTTTTCGTGTCGTCGCTGATCGGTGCGCTTGCGGTCCTGGGCGTTGCTGCGTGGTCTGCGACGCGCAGCGTGCCGGTCAAGCCGAAGCAGCTCTCGGACGGGATCTGGATCGCCGAACAGGTTCTGCCCGATCAAGTCGTCGATTTGAAGGCACGGGGTTTTCACGCGATCGTCGATCTACGGCCTGACGGCGAAGAGCCGGTTCAGCCGTCGTCCGCCGAGATGGACGGCGCCGCGCGGGCCAACGGTCTTGCGTTCACTTACCTTCCCGTTGGGCACGGCGATATACCTCTTCTCGCTGTCGATACTCTTCAACAGACGCTTGACCATTCGGTTCGTCCAGTTCTCCTTTATTGCCGCAGCGGTCGACGCGCGGCGCGCACCTGGGCTATGGCGGAAGCCAAGCGGACCGGCGGGCTCGACGCGGAGCAGATCGTCCGCGCTGTGGCCTCTGCAGGCCAGTCGGCCGATGATCTTCTCTCTGACATTCAGTTGCGCGTTGCCGCGCGGAGCGCGTCTCCGTGAGAATGGCGTCGACTGGCGCGCATCGTGCGAGCTCTGTTTTCATCGCAGCAGCTGGGCTTGTCGTGGGCGCCATCGTCGGCCTCGTCATTGCGTTGATGACCGGTCTGCTGCCATTGGTCTGCTGAACGATTGCGTCGCCCGCCATGTCAAAGTGGAAATCTTCCAAGTCTGAAACCGCTCCGGCACCCGCAGCCGCGTATGACAGGGCGCTCGGACTCCTCGCACGTCGCGAGCACTCGACCCGGGAACTCAAGCTCAAACTGGCATTGCGCGGCTACGAGAAGACCGATGCATCCGAGGCGATCGATCGCCTCAAGGGCCAGCACTACCAGAGCGATGACCGGTTCGCGGAAAGCCTGTCGCGTCGTCGTGTGTCCCAAGGCTATGGTCCGCGACGAATCGCCGCGGAACTGCGTTCTCACGGTTTGAGCGACGCGGCAATCGGAGAGGTGTTCGGCGAGCTCGGTCACGACTGGGTGGCGATCGCCGCGGAACAAGTCCGCCGGCGCTTTGCCGGGGCCGCCGCCGCCGACGCAGCGGAGAAGGCAAAGCGGGTTGCCTTTCTCTTGCGCCGAGGCTTCGATCCGGCGACAGTACGCGCCGTCACGCGCACGCAAGTGGACGATCCGGGTCAGGATTTCGATTGAGAATGCTGGCCTCGACCGCACGTTTCTCGTGCCTGACCTGAGCCTCCTCAAACCGTGCCGCCCATGAAAACTTCCGAAATCCGCTCCGCGTTCCTCGAGTTTTTCCGCTCGCGGGATCACACCATCGTGCCGTCGAGTTCGCTGGTGCCATCGAACGATCCGACGCTGCTGTTCACGAACAGCGGCATGGTGCAGTTCAAGAATGTGTTTCTCGGAAGCGAGAAGCTGAAATTCGTCCGCGCCGCAGACGTGCAGCGGTGCCTGCGCGCTGGCGGAAAGCACAACGATCTCGATTCGGTCGGCTACACGGCGCGACACCACACGTTTTTCGAAATGCTCGGCAACTGGTCGTTCGGCGACTACTTCAAGCGCGCGGCGATCGAGTGGGCGTGGGAGTTGTTGACCCAGGTGTTCAAGCTGCCAGCCGAAAAGCTCACCGTCACGATCTATCACACCGATG
>NZ_JBDSWZ010000233.1:0-13616 GCF_039926425.1 Dokdonella sp. | reverse complement strand
GCACTGTCCATCGACTGTTCGAGCGCGGGTCGGATGAACGCATCGAGCACGTGTTCAAGCGAATGCCCCGGACTGGCAAGAACCGTCGTCAGCAAAGCCAGTCGGTGCTGGTTGAGTTCATCCAGGCGGCGACGAAAGACTTCTTCGATCAAGCTGTCTTTTGATCCAAAGTGATAATTGACCGCCGCAAGGTTGACCTTCGCCGCAGCCGTTACCTGTCGCAGGGATGCACCTGCGAATCCATGTCGCGCGAACAGGGTTTCCGCAACGCAGAGAATGCGTTCGCGCGTGGAAAAACTGGGTTGAAGGGGCTGCACGGCTGGCCATTCACGCATCAAACGATCGTTTGAATCATAGGCGGCACGCGCTCGTCTGGTCAAACAAACCGGACGCCGGAGTGTCAAATTCATTCAAACTTAGCTAGAATTGCAGTCGATAATGTGAGCTAAGCCCGCGGATTGGCGTGCATTTAGCGATATAACGGCACCTCTGGGCCGTTCCCTTTGAACCCGACCCCCTAGGAGACCCGGCATGGCGCTGGAGCGCACTCTTTCCATCATCAAACCCGACGCCGTCGCGAAAAACGTCATCGGCGAGATCTACACTCGCTTCGAGAAGGCGGGGCTCAAGGTCATCGCCGCGAAGATGAAGCAGTTGACGCGCGCCGACGCCGAGGGCTTTTACGCGGTGCATCGTGAGAGGCCGTTCTTCAATGCGCTTGTCGACTTCATGATTTCCGGCCCTGTGATGATTCAGGCACTGGAGGGCGACAACGCCGTGCTCAAGCATCGTGACCTGATGGGCGCGACCAATCCAAAGGAAGCGGCACCGGGAACGATCCGCGCGGATTTCGCAACCTCGATCGACGCCAATGCAGTGCATGGTTCGGATGCGGTCGATGCTGCAAAAGTGGAAATCGCGTACTTTTTCGACAGTCACGAAATCTGCACGCGCTGACGGAATGTGACGGTGACGACACCCAAGGCCAATTTGCTCGACTACGACCGTTCCGGCTTGCGCGACCTGTTCGCGCAGCTGGGTGAGAAACCGTATCGTGCCGACCAGGTGATGAAATGGGTGTATCACCGCCACGTCACCGACTTCGCGCAGATGACCGATGTCGGAAAAGTCCTGCGTGACAAGTTGAGCGATGCGATCGAGATCGTGCCGCCGAACACGCTGATTGAGAAACAGGCGATCGATGGCACGCACAAGTGGCTGCTCGGCATGGACGGTCGCAATGCGATCGAGGCGGTCTTCATTCCGGAAACATCTCGCGGCACGCTTTGCGTCTCGTCGCAGATCGGCTGTGGTCTGAACTGCACGTTCTGCTCGACCGGCACGCAGGGTTTCAACCGCAACCTGTCCGCTGCTGAAATCATCGGTCAGGTGTGGGTGGCGGCGAAGCACCTGGGGAATGTCCCGCACCACCAACGCAAGCTCACCAACGTTGTGCTGATGGGGATGGGCGAGCCTCTGCTCAATTTCGACAATGTCGTCACTGCGATGAGCGTGATGCGTGACGACTTCGGTTTTGGTCTGGCGAACAAGCGCGTGACGCTCTCGACTGCCGGTCTCGTGCCGATGATCGACAAGCTGGGCGAGGTCGCGGATGTGTCGCTCGCGGTGTCGCTGCATGCGCCCAATGACGAGTTGCGCAGCGAACTGGTTCCGCTCAACCGGAAATATCCGATTGCCGAACTGCTCGACGCGTGCGCTCGCTATGCCGCACGCAGGACGCGCGCGATGATCACCTTCGAATACACCATGCTCAAGGGCGTCAATGACAAGCCCGAACACGCCCGTGAGCTGATCAAGCTGATGCGACGTCTTCCTGCCAAGGTCAATCTCATTCCATTCAATCCTTTTGAGGGAACGCGCTACACACGCTCCGACGACGATGTCATCCGGGCCTTCCAGAAGATCCTTCTCGACGCCGATGTGCTGACGATGGTCCGGCGCACGCGCGGTGACGATATCGACGCAGCGTGCGGTCAGCTCAAGGGGCAGGTCATGGATCGCACGCGCCGCCAAGCGGAGTTCCGGCGCAAGCTCGAAGCAGGGGTGGCCGATGCGGCTTGAGCGCATGACCCTCGCATTCGCCATGGGCGCGTCAATGACGTTGCTCGCAGGCTGCGGCGCCTCCGGCGGCGGCATCGTCAAAGCGGACAGTGTGGCGACGCAAAAAACAGATGCCGCACGCGTTCATACCGAGCTGGGCCAGAAATACCTGCAGCAGGGGCAGCTCGAGACGGCGTTGGAGAAACTCACCAAAGCGCTGGAATATGATCCAGGCTACGTGGATGCGCACACCGTGATCGCCGTGCTTTACGAAAGGATCAACGATCCCGCAAAGGCGGAAGAACACTACAAGCGTGCGAGCGATCTGAAACCGAAGGGCGGCAACGAAGCGAACAACTACGCCACATTCCTGTGCAAGCTCGGTCGCTATGACCAGGCGCAGTCCTATTTTGAACGTGCCCTTGCCGATCCGTTCTACAAGACGCCTGCGGTTGCGCTGGCCAACTCCGGCGCCTGCCTGCTCAAGGCCGGCAAGCGGGATGAGGCGGAAGCAGCCCTACGCAAGGCGCTCGACCTGCGACCCAACCAGGGGGAAGCGCTGATCCAGCTGGCGTCGGCGTTGTACGAGAAGGGCGAATACTTCAAGGCGCGCGCCTTCGTTCAGCGCTTCGAGGCGAATGGCGAGTCGCGTCCCGATGCATTGCTGCTGGGTCGCAATATCGAGCTGCATCTGGGTAACGGACGCGCGGCCGGAGACTACACGCGCAAGCTCATGCAGACGTTTCCCGAGTCCGAACAAGCGCGTTCGCTGAACATCCAGAGCCCGTCATGACCTCACGCGACGGTGATCCCCGGCCGACCACAATCCACGAAATGAACGACGAACGCAGCGACCAGATGACGCTGCCGCTGTCCAGAGGAACACGACCCATGAGAGCCGCACAGGCCGGTGATTTGAACGAAATGCCTGCACAGCCGGCAGACGACGTCGACCTGCAGTCGATTGAACGCCACGACGACGCGGAGGCACCGATGGGGCCTCGACTGCGCGCTGCGCGCGTGGCACACGGCTTCAGCGTTGCTGACGTGTCGTCCCGCCTCAAGCTGCCGGTCAAGCTGATCGAGCGGCTCGAGGGCGACGACTACGAGGGCATGACCGAGGGAGTGTTCCTGCGTGGCTATCTCCGGAGCTACGCACGTCTTGTCGGCCTCCCGGTGGAGCAGGTGGCGAGCGTCGCCGCTGCGCGTACCCGGACGATTCCGCTGGTCGCGACCGGCACGATTTCCCGTTCGCGCTATCTGTTCGACAGGTACTCCGTCAGCGCGACCTACCTGGTGCTCACGGCGATCATCGTGGTGCCCGCGGTATGGCTCGCGACGCATGGTGGACTCGAGCAGAATCTTGCGCGCACGACACCGCTCGATCCGCCGGCGGTGACGTCTGCCGTCGCGGAACAACCCGCATCTGCCGACGCAATGGCGTCATCTGGCGGCGTAGCCGACGATGCGCGTCGCGCAACGGACGTCGACGGCCCGTCGGGCGCAGCGATTCACGCCGACGCGGCAGATCCTGCTCCGGTGATTGCGTCCATGGCGCCGTTCGTCGTGACGCAGCAACCGGCCCAGCCTCTCATGTCGACTGCGCTCGCACCGGCTGCCGGCACGACGCACACGTTGAGCGTCGCCCTGAGCCAGCAAAGTTGGGTCGAAGTCACGACGGCCGATGGTCGCAAGCTCGAATATGGAATGCTTGCGGCGGGAAGCGAGCACACCTATCGCAGCGAGGGTCAACTGTCCGTTCGCTTGGGCAATGTGCAAGGCGCACAGGTGCGCACGGATGGAAAGTCCATTGACCTGACGCCGTTCCAGCGAGGAAATGTGGCGCACATTCGCGTGTTCGACCAAAGCGGCGCACCGGTGAGTCGCATCGATCAATAGCGGCTGCGGAATCCGCGGCCGTCGATGAAACCGGCCGGATCGCCCGACCGCGGTTTCCTGATACCCTTGTGCGCCTTTCGGCGGGCCGCTGTCGCGGCCGTCGTCGCACTCTCGCGTTTTCCCAGGTGAATGCATGTCTTTCGACGTTCTCGACGAACACGAACAAGGTGAACTGGTTCAGAAATGGCTGCGCGAGAACGCGCTGTCCATTGCCGCGGGAGTGGGGCTCGGCCTCGTCCTCATCTTCGGCTGGCAGCAGTGGAAATCGCATCGCACCCAGAATTCTGCACAGGCGGCTGCGCAGTACCAGGCTCTGTCCGATGCGGTCGATGCGAAGCGCGACGATGAAGTGGAGACGATCGCGCAGGCCGTGCGCAAGGATTTTCCCGATTCCGCATACGCCGTGTTCGCCGCGATGACCCAGGCCGATATCGCCGTGAAAAAGAACTATCTCGCTGGCGCGGCAACCGCCCTGGAATGGGCAAGAGAACATTCTCCCGAGGCGTCGCTCAAGTCGCTCGCGTCCCTTCGCCTGGCGAAGGTCAAGTTTGCCCAAGGTGACGTGGATGCGTCGCTCAAACTCGTCGACGCTGTTCCCAAGGATGAATACACCGCTATGGCAGCGGAGATTCGCGGCGACGCGCTCGCAAGACAGGGCCACTCCGATGCCGCACGGACGGCTTATCAGGAGGCAATCTCCAAACTTGATCCGCAGGCCACCAATCGGAATTTCCTGCAGATGAAGCTCGACGATCTGGCGGCGAGTTCGACGCCAGCTGTCGTTGCCACGACTGGAAAGGCTGGCTCATGAAACGCTCTCTGCTGGTCGTCGCCGCGTTCACGGCCGCACTCAGCGGCTGCACCTGGCTGAAAACGCTGGGCAAGAAGGACAACGTCGAGCCACCCACGCCTCTGACAGAATTTTCGCCGACCCTTCAGATCGACCGCGTGTGGAGCGAGGGGATCGGAAAGGGTGGGGGCCTGTCGGGCGCGCGGATGGTGCCCAATGTGACCGACGGCAAGATGTATGCGGCAAGCATCGACGGCACCATTGAGGCGATCGACGCAGCCAGCGGACACACGATCTGGCAAAAGCATTTCGGCACGCGCCATGGCTGGTGGTGGCGGCGCACCGAGAATTCGACGCGTTGGTCGGGTGGTCCGGTGGCGCAGGGCGACATGCTTGTGGTCGGCGGTCTGGACGGCCAGGTGCAGGCACTCTCGACGCAGGACGGTGCAGAGCGCTGGAATGTCCAGCTGACCTCAGAAGTGATTGCACCTCCTGCGATCGGCAACGGTGTGGTTGTGGTTCGTACCAACGATGGACGACTGGTCGGTCTCGATGCCAGTGACGGAAGTCGCAAATGGATCGTCGATCAAGCGGTGCCAGCGCTCAGCCTGCGCGGTAACGCTGCGCCGTTGATCGTGAATGGCGTGGTGTATGACGGCTTCGACAACGGCAAGGTGATCGCCATCGGTCTCGCCGACGGCAAGGAAATGTGGGTGCAGTCGCTCTCCAGCGGCGAAGGTCGCACCGAAGTCGAGCGACTGTCCGACGTTGACGGCGCGCTGGTCGCCGACGGTACAGCGCTGTATGCCGCTGGATATCGCGGCCAGGTCGCAGCGCTCGCGCTCGACACGGGGCGACCGCTGTGGCAGCGCGATTTGTCCAGTTATGTCGGTGCAGCGGTCAGTGGCAATACCGTCGTCGTCGTCGACGCAGAGGGGAATGTGTGGGCGTTCGATCGCGAAACCGGCGTCAACCTGTGGAAGCAGGACAAGCTGAAGTACCGCTGGTTGAGCGCTCCGGCCATTCATGGCGACTCGGTGGTCGTGGGCGACAGCGAGGGGTTCGTTCACTGGTTGAGCTTGTCGGAAGGCAAGTTCGCCGCGCGTGAGCGGATCAGCAAGAAAGCCATCGAAGGCGCACCGTTGGTGGTGGACGGTACGCTGTACATTGAAGACGTGAAGGGACACATCAGCGCGTATCGCGCCCGATAGTCCGCACGAACCGGCAACCTTGTGGCGCATGATGCTCATGCGCCACGCGACGCATCGCCGTGCGCCAACCCAGATGTCTCCCCGGTCGGTCGCCGCAGCCGGGGAGGGATCGCTCCGGAGCCTGCAATGCTTCCCGTAGTAGCCCTCGTCGGGCGTCCAAACGTCGGCAAGTCGACGCTCTTCAACGTGCTCACGCGCACGCGCGACGCACTCGTGCATGACATGCCCGGGGTGACGCGAGATCGCCATTACGGCATCTGTCGGCTTGCGTCCGCCCCTTTCGTCATCGTCGACACCGGCGGCTTGATCGAGAATGCCGCAGGCCTCGACACACAGACGGTACGCCAGGCCGAGTTCGCGATCGACGAAGCCGACGTGGTGTTGCTGACCGTGGATGCGCGTGATGGCCTGTTGCCGACCGATCGCGCCATTCTCGACCGGCTGCGCCGCGCGTCGAAACCGATGCTGCTGCTGGTCAACAAGGTCGATGGTCTCGACGAAAACAATGCGCTGGCGGAATTCGCCGCGTTGGGCATGGCCTCCGCGTTGCCGATGTCGGCGGCGCATGGCCGCGGTACCACTCCGCTGCTTGCGGCGTTGGAGGCGTTGCTGCCCAAGCCAGATGCCGATCTGCTCGAGGAGCGACCCGACGAGGGCATTCGCGTCGCGATCGTCGGGCGTCCGAATGCCGGAAAGTCGACACTCGTGAACCGGCTGCTTGGCGAGGAACGAGTCATCGCATCGGAGACACCCGGCACCACGCGTGATTCGATCCGCGTCGCCCTTGAACGCGACGGCAAGAAGTACACCCTGATCGACACCGCCGGCATCCGGCGTCGCGCGCGCGTCGAGGATGCGCTGGAAAAGTTCAGCGTCATCAAGTCGCTGCAATCGGTCGATGCGGCGCACGTCACGGTACTGATGCTCGATGCGCGCGAAGGCGTCGCGGATCAGGACACCGCACTGATCGGCCACGTGCTCGAATCCGGGCGCGCGCTGGTAATCGCCGTGAACAAGTGGGACGACATGGACAAGTACCAGCGGGAGCAGTGCGTGGCGTCGCTGTCGCGCAAGCTGGTGTTCGCCGAGTGGGCGAAGCAGGTCTTCATTTCCGCACTGCACGGCAGCGGCATCGGCGAATTGATGAAAGCCGTGAATCGCGCCCATGCGTCGGCGAACCACAAATTCACGTCATCCGAACTGACCCGTGCGGTGGAAGCGGCGTACACGGCGTATCAACCGCCGCTCGCGCGAGGCCACACGCCAAAGCTCAAGTACGCGCATCCGGGCGGCGCCAATCCGCCGACGATCGTGATCCACGGCGCACGCACCAAGCACATCGCCGAAAGCTACCGGCGCTATCTCGAGAACTTCTTCCGCAAGCGCTATCGACTCGAAGGAACGCCGATCCGCATCGAGTTCCGCGACAGCGACAACCCGTTCGCCGGCAAGCGCAACGTGCTGACCGAAGGTCAGGCAAAGCGTCGGACGCGGATGATCCGCAACGCCAAGAAAAGCAAGCGCTGACGGAGTGCCGCGAGGTCGACGCGATGACCCCCGTTGCCGGTTCGATCACGTTCGCGATCCTCGCCGGAGGCGCCGCCGTGCGCATGGGTGGTCGGGACAAAGGGCTTGAACCGTTCCACGGACGACCGCTGATCGCGTGGGTGATCGACGCGGCAGCCAGCATGGCAATGGATGGGACGCAAGGATCGGAAGTCGCCGGAAGTGCGTCATGCAAGTGCCCGCTGTTGATCTCTGCCAATCGATCTCTCGACGATTACGCGCGCTACGGGCGAGTCGTGACGGATCGGCAACCCGGATTTTCCGGCCCGCTCGCTGGTATCGCTGCTGCGCTGGCGGCGTGCACGACGGAGTGGCTGATCACCCTGCCGGTCGATTGCCCCGATCCGCCACGCGACCTTCTGATCCGGCTGATCGAATCCGTACGCGCGCAGGCCGTGAACGCGGTCGTCGCGCACGATGGCGAGCGCCGGCAGCCCCTGTTTGCAGTGTATGCGCGCTTGCTCGCGTCTTCCGCCTCGCAGGCAGTCGGAGAAGGGCGCGGCGTATGGCATTGGCAGACCGGCATCGGCGCGCATGAACTTGATTTCGCCGATCGACGACGGCAGTTTCGAAATCTCAACACTCCGGAAGACTTCGACCGCGATGCCGATTCCGACAACGCCTGATTTCGCAATGCACCTGTCGGTGGACGACGCTCGCAGACGTGCGCTCGACCTCGGGCTTGCCGCGCGCGTCGGCACCGAGTCGGTCGAGCTCGACCGGCTGGGCGGACGGATCCTCGCCGAAGACATCGTTGTGCCGGATGATTTGCCGCCGTTCGCCAATTCAGCCATGGACGGTTACGCCGTGCGAGGTGCCGAATTGCCGACCAGTGGCGAAGGTCGTTTTCGCCTCGCCGGCACCGTCCTCGCGGGTGCGTCCGCAGCGCCTGCGTTCGGCGACGGTGAATGCGTGCGCATCACCACGGGCGCGCCACTTCCGCCGGGCGCGGACACGGTCGTCATCAAGGAAAACGTGACGATCGACGGTGATTCGATCGTCATTCGATCCTCTGAACGCGCAGGCGCGAATGTGCGACCTGCTGGTGAGGACTATCACGCCGGCGACGTCGCTTTCAAAAAAGGAACTGCACTTTCGCCCGCGCAGGTCGCCGTGCTCGCAGCGGCGGGCCGTACCGGCGCGATCGTTGCGCAGCGTCCTCGGGTGGCGTTGTTTGTCACCGGCGACGAACTGGTCCCGTCGGGAGAGCCGCTCGGATTCGGGCAGATCCACGACAGCAATCGCTACAGCCTTGGTGGACTGCTGCGCGGCCTCGGCATTGAAGCGCATCCGGTGATGCACCTGCGCGACGATCCGGTCCGCTTGCGCGCAGCGTTCCGCAACGCTGCTGACCACTGCGACCTGCTTCTGAGCAGTGGCGGCGTATCGGCGGGCGAGGCGGATCTGCTGCCGGGGATCGTTGCCGACCTTGGCACCATCCATTTCTGGAAGGTTCGGATGAGACCGGGAATGCCGCTGCTATGCGGTCAGATCGGCGGCGCGCTGGTTTTCGGACTTCCCGGCAATCCGGTGTCGACCATCGCAACCTTCCTCGTCCTCGTTCGCCCCGTACTTCTTGCGATGCAACGTGCAACGAATGCCGCGGGTCGGGTATGGCGCGCGCGGCTCGCGGCGCCGGTTCTCAAGAAGCACGATCGATGTGAATTCCTGCGTGCGAGAATTGACATGCGCGAGGATGCAACCTTGTGGGCGACACCCATGCAGAAACAGGGTTCGGGCATGTTGCGCGGCGTGGTCGATGCCGACGCACTGATCATGATTCCGGAAAACGCGCACGAGCTTGCGCAGGGATCGGTCGTCGACCTGTTGCCGTTGCCAGGACTGTTCTGACGCCATGACCACAGACGTCGAAAACGGCAACGGCGCGGTTGTCACGATACCCGTCGTCGAAGCTCGCGACGCTTTCGACCGCCAAGGTTCTGGCGCTTTGCTGCTCGACGTCCGTGAAGACGACGAGCGTGCGGCTGGAATGCCGGCGGATGCGATCGGATTGCCGCTGGGGTCGATCTCAACCGGCATCGAAGCAATCACGACCGATCGTACACGCGAGATCCTCGTGATCTGCGGCAGCGGCACGCGTTCGCTGCGTGCAGCCGCCGCTTTGCGTGAACTCGGCTATGCGCGCAGCGCCTCGGTGGCGGGCGGGTTTGCCGCATGGAAAGGGGTGGATTTGCCGGTCCAGGCTGGGCTCCTCGATGCAGACTCCGCCGCCCGTTATGCGCGCCACCTGGTACTTCCGGAAGTGGGCGTCGCGGGTCAGTCGCGACTCGCCCACGCGCGAGTCGCGCTTGTCGGTGCAGGAGGCCTTGGGGCGCCGGCAGCGCTCTACCTTGCTGCAGCCGGCGTCGGCACGCTGACGATCATCGATGACGATCGGGTGGAACGCTCCAACCTGCAGCGCCAGGTCATTCACACCGATGCACGCATCGGAACACTGAAAGTCGAATCGGCACGCGAAGCGCTGGCTGCGTTGAATCCGTCCGTGCACATCGTGCCGGTCGCCGATCGCGTTTCGGCGGCGAATGTTGAGGATCTGTTGCGCGGGCACGACGTGGTGATCGACGGCGCGGACAATTTTCCGACCCGGTATCTGCTGAATGCGGCGTGCTTCCGGCTGCGTATTCCACTCATCTATGGCGCGGTGCATCGCTTCACAGGGCAGGCGAGTGTGTTCGATGCGCGCCGTGACGATTCCCCGTGCTACCGATGTCTTTTTCCGGAACCGCCGTCAGCCGTCGACGCGCCCAATTGCACCGAAGCCGGTGTGCTCGGTGTGCTGCCGGGCGTGATCGGATTGTTCCAGGCAACCGAGGCGCTCAAGTTGCTTCTGTCGATCGGAACGCCGCTCGTCGGACGATTGCTGTGCTACGACGCGCTGGCTGCGACGACGCGCGAGCTGCGGCTGACGCGCGATCCCGCGTGTCCCGGTTGCGGTCCGGATGCGCGGGATGCGCCGTATGAGGACATTGCGAGACTGTGCGATTCGGCCTGACCCGTCGCCGTCGCGTGCAGCGTGGATCCGCGTCAGCCGTGTTTCTTTTGCGCCTGGGCGAAAGCGGCGAGCTGTTCCGCGGTGGCTTCCGGCTGATGGCGCGCTTTCCAGGCCGCGAACGGTTCGCCGTAGATGCGTTCGCGGGCCGTGTCCTTGTCCATCTGCATGCCGCGTTCCGCTGCCGCTTCGCGATACCAGTCCGCGAGACAGTTGCGGCAGAAACCGGCCATGGTCATCAGATCGATGTTCTGCACGTCGGTTCGCGAACCCAGGTGTTCGAGCAGGCGGCGAAATGCCGCCGCTTCCAGTTCGGTGATCGTGTCGGTCATCGTCGGCAATCCCCTTGATCCATTGGACTGTACGCCGCCGCGTCGGTTTGGGCGGCTCGGCGCAGACATGGGATAATGCGCGTTTACCGCCGGAATCGAAATGACCGCACGACTTCTCGACGGCCGCCGCATCGCCGATGACGTGCTCGACAGCGTGGCCGCGCGCGTGAAGGTGCGCATCGCTGCCGGTCGAATCGCGCCCGGACTTGCGGTCGTGCTGGTCGGCGTCGACCCCGCGTCCGCGGTCTATGTGCGCAACAAGCGACGCGCGTGCAAACACGTCGGTTTTCGCTCGCTCGACTTCGATCTTCCCGCAACGACGTCCGAGAGTGAGCTGGTCTCGCTGATCGACCGCCTCAACGCGGACCCGGATGTGCACGGCATCCTGCTTCAGTTGCCTCTTCCCGACGGCATCAATGCGACTGCACTGATCGACCGCATCGACGTGCACAAGGACGTCGACGGATTTCAGGCTGCGAACGTCGGTCGACTGGCGTTGCGCCAGCGCGGATTGCGACCCTGCACGCCGAAGGGCGTGATGATCCTGCTCGCACACACCGACCGGCCTGTGCGCGGACGCAACGCGGTGGTGGTCGGCGTTTCCAATCACGTCGGCAGGCCGCTGATACTCGAATTGCTGCTTGCAGGCTGCACAACCACCGGCTGTCACCGGTTCACCGCCGACCTCGGTGCGGAAGTGCGACGCGGCGATATCGTCGTGGTCGCGGCCGGCAAACCCGGGCTCGTGAAAGGCGAGTGGATCAAACCGGGCGCTGTGGTGATCGACGTCGGCATCAATCGGCTCGACGACGGGCGGCTCGTCGGCGACGTTGAATTCGAGGCGGCGGCCGAGCGCGCCTCGTGGATCACTCCCGTGCCTGGAGGCGTCGGACCGATGACGGTTGCGACGCTGATCGAGAACACGCTCGAAGCGGCCGAGACATTCTTCGACTGATCTGCGCGTGTCGAGCGCCATTGCTGCACTACCGGAATTGCCATGACTCCGATTCGATCCAAACGCCTCCTGCTCGCCGTCTGCGTGCTCACCCTTGTACTGGGGGGGTGTGCGAGCGTCGTCAATCGCGCAACCCAGCGACTCGCCGACGATTTGAGCGCCGGCATCCTTGACCAGGACGACCTGGCGACCGCGCGCGAAGGCGTTCCGGCGTGGCTGCTGCTGATTGATGGGTTGATCCAGGGCGCTCCGCAGAATGCCAACCTGCTGATCGCGGGTTCGCGGTTGTACGACTCTTACGGCAGTGCATTCGTTGACGATCCCGAGCGCGCCAAGCGCCTCACCGCGCGCAGCTTCGGCTATGCCCGCCGCGCAACCTGCGTGCGTCTGGTGCCGTTGTGCCAGCAGCTTGATGCACCGTTTGAAGCATTCCATGCGGAGGTTTCGAAAGTCGATGTCCGCAACATTGCGATGCTCTACCAGCTCGCTTCATCGTGGGCTGGGCGTTTGCAGGCCAACAGCGCCGACTGGAAAGCCATCGCCGATCTGCCGAAAATCCAGTTGCTGGTCGAGCGCGTCGTCGCGCTCGACCCTTCTTATGGAAAGGGTGAGCCGTACATGATTCTCGGCGTTCTGGCGACGCTTCGTCCCGCATCGCTTGGTGGCAGACCGGAGGAGGGCAAGGCCGATTTCGAGAAAGCCCTTGCATTGTCCGGTGGCAACAACCAGATGGTGCGGGTGCTGTATGCGGAGCACTATGCGCGGCTGGTGTTCGATCAGCCTTTGCACGACCGGCTCCTGAACGAGGCGATCAATGCCGATCCGCATGCGCCGGGGCTCACCCTGATCAACACGGTTGCGCAGATGCGCGCCAGAAAGTTATTGGAATCGGGCAAGGATTACTTCTGACGGTCGCGCAGCGCGACAGTCGACGACATCATCCCGCAGTCCACTTTTCTTCTGCTTCGAGAACACGGAATTCGCACATGACCTTCACGAACAAGCCCCTGCTGACGCTGGCTATTTTTTTCGGCGCAACCTGCGCACACGCAGCGCCGATCAAGATTGCAACGATCGCACCCGACGGCACCGCATGGATGCGCGAGATGCGCACGGCAGCCGAGGCGATCAAGACGAAGACCGAAGGGCGCGTGGAGGTCAAGTATTACCCCGGCGGCGTGATGGGCGATGACGCAACGGTGTTGCGCAAGATCAAGATCGGACAGCTCCAGGGCGGCGCGTTCACCGGTGGCGAAGCGACCGTGATCGCGAAGGATGCAGGGATCTATGGCCTGCCTTTCATGTTCCGCAGCGAAGAGGAAATCGACCAGGTCCGCGTGAAACTCGACCCGCTGCTGAAGCAGCAGTTCCAGAAGGAAGGATTCGAGCTGGTCGGCGTGAGTGGCGGCGGGTTTGCGTATCTGATGAGCACGCGCGACCTGAAGACGCGCGACGATCTGAAAGCCGCGAAGGTCTGGGTTCCGCAGGGCGACAAGGTGGCGGAACTCGCGTTCAAGACGGCCGGAGTCACCCCGATTCCACTGGCGTTGTCGGATGTCTACACGAGCATGCAGACCGGCCTGATCGACACCGCGGCGGGAACGCCGTCGGGCGCGATCGCGTTCCAGTGGCACACCAAGCTCAAGCACATGGTCGACTTGCCGCTCAGCTACGTGGTCGGCGAACTGGTGATCGACAAGAAGGTGTTCGATGCACTGACCGCCGAGGATCGCAAAACCGTCGATACGGAATTCGGTGCAAGCTTCGCCCGTCTGGAGAAGACCAATCGCAG
>NZ_JBDSWZ010000232.1:0-39200 GCF_039926425.1 Dokdonella sp. | reverse complement strand
ATGGTTGCAACGATCTCGTGCGCATCGCTCCGGCCCAGGCGGTCGGTCTCGATCCGCGCAGTGACGACGTCGAAGTCGCTTTGCGCAGTGGCGATTCGGTGCGGACGCTGCGGACCCGATTGCTGGTCGGCGCCGATGGCACCCCGTCGTTCGTCCGCGGCGCGCTCGGGATCGAAGCGCTCCGTCACGACTATGCGCAGGCCGCGTTCGTGACCACGGTCACCACCGAAAAGGCGCTGGAGGGCCGCGCTTACGAACGTTTCACCGACACGGGTCCGGTTGCGCTGCTGCCGCTCGGTGATCGTCGCGCCGGACTGGTGCTGACGGTGCCGGCAGAGCGCGCCGACGAGGTCGCCGCGCTCGACGACGCTGCGTTCATCGCATTCGTGCACGAGCGCTTCGGGTACCGGGCGGGTCGCTTGTCGCGCCCAGGACGTCGCAAGCCGTATCCGCTTGCGCGCCTGCTTGCCGAACGGACCATCGCTGCGCGCAGCGTGCTCGTCGGCAATGCTGCACAGACCGTGCATCCGATCGGCGCGCAGGGTTTCAATCTGGGCTTGCGCGATGCGTTGACGCTGGCCGAATTGTTGCGCGAAGCTGCCACGATGCATGCGGATCCGGGCGATGCGGCCCTGCTCGCGCGCTATGTCGAGCGCCGCGCCGAGGATCGCGCGGCAACCACGTCATTCAGCGACGACCTCGTGCGCACGATGGCGAGCGATGCGTTGCCGATCCGCGGAATGCGGTCGCTTGCGTTCCATGCGCTCGACCGCATCACGCCGATCAAGCGCCGCTTCGCACTGCGCGGAATGGGGTATCGCGGCGATGTTCCCACATCGAGTCTGTCCAGATGAGTCGCCGCAACGAACTCGACGCGATCGTCGTCGGCGCCGGTGCGGTGGGCGGCGCAATGGCGCTTGCACTCGCGCGCGACGGATTCGATGTTGCGCTGGTCGAGGCGCGCGAACCGCAACCGTGGCGAATCGATGACGACGTCGACCTGCGCGTCATCGCACTCGCACCCGATGCGCGTGCGCTGCTGGACGATCTGGGCGTATGGACGTCCATTGCAGAACGTCGTGTCGGGCCGTATCGCCACATGCGCGTGTGGGATGCACTGGCGCCTGGCGAACTCGCATTCGATTCGGCAGAGCGGGGTGAGGCAGCCCTCGGCTGGATCGTCGAAAACCGTCTGGTCCAGCACGTGTTGTGGCAGGCGATCGGTGCCGAGCCAGTCGCGCGCATCGTGTGTCCGTCAGAGGTCACCGCGATCGAACAGGCGCACGGTGCCGTCACTGCAACGCTCGACGACGGTACCCGGTTGCGGGCCAAGCTGCTGATTGCCGCCGAGGGATCCGAATCCTCGGTGCGGTCGATGCTTGGTATCGCGTTCGAAGGTCGCGACTATGCGCAGCGCGCCATCGTTGCCCATGTCGTGACCGAACGCCCGCATGAGGGAACCGCGTGGCAACGCTTCCAGCCCGGTGGACCGCTTGCGTTTCTGCCACTCGCCGACGGCCGGAGCTCGATCGTCTGGACGCTGCCGGATGCAGCGGCGGCGCGCATCCTTGCACTCGACGACGACGCGTTCCGCGCAGAGCTGGGCTGCGCGTTCGACTTCCGCCTGGGCGCGATCACCGCAACAAGCGCACGCGCCACATTTCCGTTGCGCATGCGCCTTGCGAGCAACTATGTGTCGGGACGTTGCGTGCTCGCCGGCGACGCGGCACATGTGGTGCACCCGCTGGCGGGGCAGGGCATGAATCTCGGATTGCGCGACGTTGCCTGCCTGCGTCGTGTGGTCGGCGATGCGCGGCGGCGCGGCGGGGATCCTGGATCAACGCATGTCCTGCGACGCTACGAGCGAGAGCGGCGCAGTGAAAATACGCTGGCCGCGCATGCATTGAATGGCATCGAACGTGCATTCTTCACGGATTCTGCGTTGGTGGGGTTCATTCGCGGGATCGGATTGTCGGGCACGAATCGCATTGCGCCGATTCGCCGGCTGCTAGGGGACACGGCGGCCGGTCGACGTTGAAGTCGGTCGGCGTCTGAAATCAATCCGGATGCGGTCGTCGCGTCCGGTCAAGGGCTGTCAGGGGAAACCGTGGATATTTCTCGTCTTCATCGGGGCCAAGCCGCCGATGCGCGCGCGCTACCCGTGCGCCTTTTCTGCGTACTGATCGTGTTCGGATTCATTGGCGCGGCGTCCCGAACGTCGGCAAGTGGCTTTGTCAGCGCCGGCTCGATGCACTCGGCTCGCTATAGTCACACCGCGACCCTTTTGCCCTCCGGCAAGGTTCTCGTCGTCGGCGGCATCGGGAACTTCAACCCGATCCACTTGAAGACGACGGAACTCTACGATCCGGACAGCAACAGCTGGAGCGATGCCGCTCCGATGACGAGCGGCCGTTACTCGCATACCGCCGTGCTGCTGCCTTCCGGCAAAGTGCTGATCGTGGGCGGCTACAACGGGGGAATATTCCAGGTCGGAGCGATGCTCTATGACCCGGCCAGCAATTCCTGGTCGATCGCCGGGAACGTCACGAGTGTGGGCGGCGTCTACACCGCAACGTTGTTGTCGAGCGGCCGGGTTTTTGTCGTGGGACGCGGAAGTGACGATGTGCGAGACGAGATCTATGACCCGGAAACGGGAACGTGGACGTTCCTCGGCACGGTTCCGGGCAGTGTTGGAGTCGGCAATTCGTTCCTGCTGCCATCGGGCCGAGTTCTTTCGATCGGAAGTTCGAAAACGGGGGTCTACGACCCGGCCCTGAACAGCTGGGCCATTTCCGCCACGCGAAGCGAAACCATCGACAACTTCTCGGCGAGCATGTTGCAGAGCGGAGACGTGCTCGTCGCCGGAGGTAATGACTCCGCCGGGTTCGTGACCCACAGTGTCGCCCTCTTCCAACCCGACGCCGACGCATGGGTTCAAGCGGATGGACTGGGCACTCATCGCAGCCTCTTCACGGCAACGACCCTGGCGTCGGGAAAGGTGATCGCCATTGGCGGCTACGACCCGGATCAAACCTGGGGCAGACTGAAGAGTGCTGAACAATACGATGCGCAGACGGGACTGTGGGTTCCCGCGGGTGCGATGGCGACAGAGCGCTTGAGGCATACGGCGACGTTGCTGACGTCCGGAAAAATTCTCGTCACAGGAGGCAGCGACCATTTCGGTTCGATTGCCGACGCCGAGCTTTACGATCCGACCACTGCGGTGTCGATCGTCTCCACGACGCCGGCTGCCACTGTCGCTGGGCAAATCTACGCAATCAATGTCCGCGTCTCCGGGCCGTCGGGGACGCCCACGGGAACCATCGCCATCGCCGATGATCTGGGGGCGACTTGCGGTCCGGTCGCCCTGTCCGCCGGAACCGCGGCGTGTTCGATTCGCTCGACGGGAGTCGGCCTCCGCACAATCACAGCGACCTATGCTCCCGCCGATGGCGCATTCGTGACGGGCAGTGCGACGGCCGCGCATGCTGTATCGAGCGCGGCAACCGAAACGTCGGGAATTGCCACGCCCTCTGTTGCCGTCTGGGGCCAGGATGTCGTCTACACCGCGCAGGTGTCCGTCGCATTTCCTGGCACCGGCGATCCCACCGGCAGTGTGGTGATGACCGATGGGAATCGGTCATGCACGGCGCTCGTCAGCGACGGCGCCGCAAACTGCAGTTTCGCGCCGAGCGTTTACGGCAACTACGTTGTTTCACTCAGCTATCTGGGCGATGAAAATTTCAGCCCGAGCGCGTCCAGCGCACAAGGCGCCTTGACCGAAGCGCAAACCAGCGTCGAGATGTTGCCCGTCTCGCCATCGACCGTCGTCGTCGGGCAGCCGGCGACCCTCAGTTCCGATGTTCTCGTTGTGTCGCCCGGTGGCGGGCCTGCGACCGGCACTGTCTCCATGGACAACGGTCAGGTCGGATGCAGCGGCGTCGTCGACGCCAATGGACATGCGACTTGCGTCGCGCGCTTCACGAGCGCCGGCTTGACCGTTGTGCACGCGTCCTACAACGGTGACGTCCACCGGTTTTTTCCCAGCAGTTCCGGCGACGTGCAGTTGGTTGTCAACAACGCGGACACCATGACGTCCATCACGACGCAGTCGCCTTCGGCGTCCGTTGCAGGCGAACCGGTGACGTTCGGTTTCTCGACGTCTGCCGTCGCCCCGAGTGCGGGCATTCCCATCGGTCGCGTTACGGTCACCGACGGCACCCAGTCATGCATTGGCGCGCTCGATGCGGCAGGCCAGGGGACCTGCGTGATTGCGCTCACCGGAGCAGGTAGCCACACCCTTGTCGCGTCCTTCTCGGGTGGTATGTCCGGCTACTCCGGCAGCACATCTGCAAGCGTCGACCACGTCGTCAACCCGAGTGCAACGACGTTGGCCATCGTTTCCCACGCCCCCGACCCGTCCACCCCGGAGAAGTCGGTCGCCGTCGTTTCGGTTCTGACGGCGACCTCTGCGGGCACGCCGACCGGATCGATCACGGTCACCGACGGCGTCGACACATGCACGATCGTGCAAGGCGGACAGGGTTGCGCCATTACATTGACCACGCGCGGTCCGCGCACGGTGACGGCGACTTATGCGGGCGACGCGAACTTCTCTTCGAGCACGACGCACGTCCTGCACCACGTCAACCTGTTGCCAGTCGCATCAGCCGCCTCGTATGAGATGAATGAAGATACCGAGTTGCAGGTGCAGCCCGCGCAAGGGCTGGTTGCGCACGCGGGCGACGCGGATGGAGACCCGTTGACGCTCGTGAATCCGGGAGCAATCACGGCGCAAGGGATTGGAGGTACGGTCGTGCTGAGTGCCGACGGCAGCTTCACCTACACGCCGCCGACCAATGCGAATGGCACCGCGACTTTTGGCTACACCGTGAGCGACGGTCACGAATCGATCACCGCAACGGCAACGGTCAACGTGGCTGCAGTCAACGATCCGCCCGTTTCTTCAATTGGTCCGGTTCCAACGTGGCCGGCCGGGGCGATTGGCACAAGGACGCAGGCCGGCTTCGGCGAAGTTTCGAGTTTCGGCCCGCCCGATGAAGCGGATCAGCAGGTGGCGGCATGGCACGTGCGCGCCATCAGTGATCCGGAGGGTGTGGCATCCAACGTCGGCATCGCCATTGATGGTTCGTTGATGTACGTGCTGAGTGGTCACGCCGGCACCGCGACGTTCGGTGCAAGTCTGCAGGACGACGGCGGCACCGCCCATGGTGGAAACGATACGTCTTCCGAGCAAATGTTCACGATCACCGTTGAGGCCGGACTGGACCTGTCGATCGCCATCAGCGACGGCGTCGACTTCGCGCAAGGTGGGTCAATCGTCGTGTACACGATCGGTGTGCGCAACGACGGACCGAACGGCGCCGTCGGCGCGCGGGTGCAGGAGATCCTGCCATCCAATCTGACGGGCGCGACATGGAGTTGCATTGGGAACGCTGGTGCGATCTGCACTGCTGCTGGGGAGGGCGCGATCGATGACGCGGTGACGATCCCATCCGGAGGCTCGCTCACGTACGTGCTTGCCGCCAGTGTTGGTCCGAATCCGGAAATGCCGCTGGTAAACGCCGTGTCGGTCACTGCACCGGCTGGCGTGCCCGATACGAACGCCGGCAATGACACCGCGACCGACACCGATGCCGTGGGGATCTTCGCGGATGGATTCGATCGCACAGGGATCGCCGATCCGGGCGTAGCGAAAGACGGCGAACGTTTCGGTGATCATTGGCTTCACTTGACGAAGGCGCAGACGTCGGGTGCTCCTTGGCGCATCGTTTTGGCGTACCTGGATCGAAACACCACTTGATGCGAACGCGAGTCCGGCCGACGCCTACGATTAAAGAATCGCCCAAGTAATCACGCCGCAGACGAGTGTCATCAGGAGCAGGCCGACGATGAACAGCGCGTCGGCGGTGCGATCGAGACGATGCATCCGATGGGCACTGCGCGAGCGCAGCGCCCACTACGCGAGCAGGCACGACAGCATGAACAGCGTCGCATCGGCCGCCAGCAGGTCGTCGGCGATGGTGCCGACCTTGGTGGTCGTCACGACGATGCGGATCAGCCCGATCACGGTCAGGCACACGCCGACCAGCGCGGCGGACGCGGTGAAGATGTGCAGGCACAGGTCGGACTCGAGCTCGCGGATCTGCCGCGGGGAGCGTGATTCCTGAAGGTCGCGGTCGGGGGTGGGCATGGCTGCGATGTCCGACCGCTGCGAGCGGGACGGGTTCAACCTCGTGGTGCGTCGTCGACGCGGCTCGCACTGATCAGCAGTGAAAGCGGCATCCCTGTATCCGGATGCATCGGCTCGTTCCAGCGATCGACGCGGAATCCGGCGTCGGCTATCGCCGCGGCCCATGACGACAGCGTGCGGAAATACCAGGGCATCGGTTCGCGGAACCCTTCGCCGAATCCGGCAAACGTCTCGACGCGCCAACCGTCCTCGTAGGGCCGGTCGCCGCGCGCAATCCACGGATGGACGGTCTGCACGATCAGCGTTCCGCGTGATCGCAGGCGCGCGCGCGCGGCGCGCAGCGGTGTGTCCACGTCCTCGTCGAGCAGTGCGAAGTTCGCAACGACTGCGTCGAACGGTTGCAGATGATCCGTGCGCATCAATTGGTCGTACGTGATTGCGGTGAACGTCGCGCCGCCGAGCGCTTTCGCGGCGGCGATCAGGCGTGCGCTCGCATCGATTCCAACGACTTCGATGCCTCTCGCTGCCAGCGCGCGCGCCAGCCAGCCTTCCCCACAGCCAAGATCGAGGACGCGTCGTGCCGTTGATTGCAACGTGGCATCGACGACCGCCCGATCGGTGCCTGCGCGACGGCTTGGGATGCGATGGTCGCGCACGGATCGCGTCCATGCGTCGACGTTTGCGTCCCAGCTGCGTTGCTGGTGCAGCGCCGGATCGTCGACGGAATCCACGCCGCTCATCGCGTCGATTCGAGCACGGGTTGCGTGCGCTGTGGATGGAGCACGCCGGTCAGCGAGTGTGCTGTAGGAACGAGGTGCTTTGCGACGACGGCAAACAGCACGACGGCAAGCGCGGTCGCGCCGAACGGAACGATCGTGCGTCGCAGTGCCGTGTCGAGCCAGTGGCGGGTCTCGAGTTTGCGCAAACGATGATAGAGGCTGGCCGACAGCACGCCGTCGAGGAAGAGCTCGGCGAACAGGGTCGGCGCGGACACGACGATCCACAGCGAGGCGAACAGCACGGTCACGGCCGCGATCACCAGCATCAGCGGTACCGTGAATTCGTCCGCGCCGTCGAGGCCGTCGAACCAGCTGCCGCTGCCGGCGGACGACGAATCATGGGCGGCGCTGCTTGTTCTGCCGGAAGGGACCGAGGACGTTGGAGACGACAACGAGGAGGAACCCGGAACATCTGGGATATCGGGGTTTGTCAGGTGCGGGTCGCGCATCCACAAGCGCAGAAGTCCCAGGAAAATCGCGTAGGCGATGAGCAGGGCGATGGCGTAGCGCACCGGCATCGAGAGCATGCCCGCGTGCAGCAGCACGGCGGAGGTGACGAAGCCGCACGCCCCCGTCAGCGAAACGATCAGCAGCATTCTCAGGCGCGGAAAGCCGAACCGCTCCAGCCGCTCGCGAAGGCGTGCAATCTCCGATTCGCGATTCAACGGCGGTCGCACGAGTGGCTAGTGTTCCCAGCGATAGTTGATGCCGGCTCGATTGCCGGTCGTCGCATTCTGCGCTTCGAAATTCCAGCGCTTGCTGAAAAGATACTTGAGGCTGACCACCTCGCCGGGCGTGAACAGCCCGACGCCGTAGCTGAGATACAACTTCGGCGACAGGTATTTGCCGACAGTGAATGCTGCTCCGCCAAGCGCAGTATTGTCGGCGACGCCCGCTTCGACCCCGACGCGCGAACCGATGCCTTTCGCGAGCAGGTCGCCGCCGGCGCTGCCGAGCGCGCGCGCGGCGCTGCCGAGCATGTCGCCCTCGCCACTCTTGAGTCCCGACAACGGTTTGCCGGTGATGAGATACGACAGCGCTTCAGACTGCTCCATCACCGGTTGCGAAAACACGGTCAGCACCGGCACGAGCGCGGTACCACGCACCTGCAGGCCGACGGTGGTCGTGTCGTCGCTCTGGCCGCCGGACGCGCCGAGGATCTTGCGCACCGCGCGGATGTCGAGTCCGGGATTGTCGAGCGCGGTACCGGCAAACAGGAGGCGGCCGGTTTCGATCGTCAGGTCCTGGCCGTAGGCCTTGTAGGTACCGCCCACATTCAGCGTACCGGTGCCAGTCGCCTGTTTGCCCGGTCGCTGGCTGACGTTGAGCTGGCCGCTGATGTTGCCGTCGAGTCCGAGGCCCGCGAGCTTCACGTCGCTTCCGAGTTTCACCTGCACCGCAACGATCACTGGCAACGCCTTGCCCGCTTCGGGTTGATCGGCGTCGACAATCACCACATCGGGCGACGTCTTCGACACGCCGCCCCCCGGCAGTTTGGCAAGGTCGACGTTGGTCGACGGGATCGTGATGCTGCCGCCGACCGTGATGTTCGATGCACTGCGCTCGATCGTGAGATCGGGCGAGATCACGACCTTCGCCGCCGGAATGTCGGCTGCGAGGAAGTTCTCGCCCTTGATGGTCGCTTTCACCGGCGAGGTGGCGCCGATGCCGCCCGCGCCCGAAAGTGTCAGCGTGCCATCGCCGGATTTCAGCGTGCCTTCGAGGACAAAGTGGTCCGCATCGGTTGCGCGCACGGAGACGTCACCGTCGTGCAGCTTGAGTCCGGCTGTCGGGATCTCGGCGGCGAACTCCTTCAACGTCAGCGCGCCATTCAACTGCGGCGCGGCGGTCGTGCCGGCGATCGTGTAGTCCGCGGCGAGACGCCCCTTGGCGTTGGCGACTTCCGGCGTCAGCAGCTCGATGAAGGCGAGGCTGTTGAGCGCGAGATTGAGATGACCCGACAACGCTTGGGCAGAGCCCGGAGCTCCGCTCAGCGTGACGTCGCCGTCGAGTTTGCCGTCGTGATCGAGTGCGGCGCGCAACGTCGCGTGCGTCGATTGTGGCGACAGCGTGGCGTCGAGCGCGAGCCCGGTGTAGGCGATCAGCGGCTGGTTCGGATGATCCGGAAACGCCACTGATCCCTTGGCCGACGTGATCGTCGCCGCGCCTTCGAGGGCTCCATTGGGCGCGCGCCGCACATCGCCGTGACCGGCGATGATGCCGTCGGCCTTGAAGGGAGCGTCGGGCGCTGCGAGCTGCGTGATCAGCGCCAGCGGCAGCTGTTCGATGCGATAGCGCGCGGCAGCGCTGCCATCCGCGCCGCCATTGCCGGCGACACACAGCTTCGGCCCGCCGCCTGCGAGGCAGATCTCGCTGGCGGTGAAATGTTTGCCGTCCCACGCAAGAGCGGCGGGCTGTTCGAGCGCGAGGGATGGTGCGTCCTTGATCGCGACGTCGAGTGTCTTCAACGCACCGTTCCAGCGTCCGCCATCTTTCGAATTTCCCGCCAGCGCCAGCTTGAACGCAAGTGGCGTCCCGCGCGCATCCAGAACCAGCTCGTGTGCCTGCGCGTTGCCCCTGGCGTCGAGAGCGATCGAGTCGAAGGAAAGACCACCACTGGTCACCGCCGCCGCCTTGACGCTTGCGCTGCCTTGGGGCGGCTGCACGCTGGCGATGTCGGCAGTGACGTCGAGCGTGTCGATCCGGTTCGCACCGGACACGATTTTCGTGCCATGGGCGGTGCCGCTCACAGCGAGCTTCGGCCAGCGCCCCTGCACCCGGAAATTGCCATCCAGGTTGCCGCCCGCGTCGGGCAGCCAGTCACCGAGGGATGCAATGGCCAGCTTGATCGTCGCGTCGGTCTGGTCGCCGCCGCGGCCGCTCACGTCGACGCGGCTCTTCCCCGATGCGACCGCGAGTGTTCCGTCGACGATGTAGTCGGGCTTGATCGTCAGGTCTGCCGAACCCGAGAGCGGACGCTTGCGCAACGTGCCGCCGAGATGATCCAGCTTGATCGTTGCATCGGGTCCGCGGTCCGTCAGTGTCCCATTCGTTACGAGGTCGAAATCGAGCGCGCCCGGCCACTGCGCCGAGAACGCACCGGGATCGAGTTTGTTGGCCTTCGCGGTGAGCTTCCAGCCGATCGCCGGCTTGAGCGTCAACGTGCCGTGCGCATCAAGTCCTGCCTTCGCATTGCCCTTGCCGGCCTGCACGAGTGCGAGGCGCTTGAGGTCGATCGTGTCGGGCGTCCCGTCGAGGTCAAGTGCGAGGTCTGCGAGCTGGCCGGGCGGGCCGATCGACAGCGCGCCTTCCGCATGGAAACGTTCGGCGCTTCCCGACACGTCGATCTTTCCGTGAGTGGCGAGCGGCTGGCCGGCGAGATCGGCGGGAATTTCCACACCATTCCAGTCCAGCGCAAGCGTCGCGGAGATCGGCTTCGCATCGAGATGCACGGCGCCGTGCGCGTTGAGCGTCCCCGCCGCGTCCGAACTCTTCAGAGTGAGCGCCTCGATCGTCAGCACCTGATTGGCGAGCGCATAGCGCAGCGGTTCGAGCTGTACGTGATGATCATTCACCGCGACGTCGCCCTGCAACGCGCCATGCGACTTGTCGCCCGATCCTTCGAGGTTGAGCGCGAGCGCTGCCAGTGTCGAGTCGGCCTGCACGCGCTTCGGATCGAAACGCGGCACATCGACTGTCGCGGTCCACGGCAAATCGCGCGACTGTGTGAGCGTTGCAACCACGTTCGCCGGCACCGGTTCGGACAATGCGAGTTCGAGATGGGCCTGCTTGCCGTCGCCTTTCGCCTTCAGCGTTCCCGCATAGTCCTTGTCGGCGACTTTCCATCGGAACGTCGTCTCGCCGTCGCCGGGATAGCCGGCCAGCGATGAAACGGTGCCGTGCAGATCGACCTGGCCGTCCGGCGAGCGCAGCGCGAGCGACGTCACCGCAATGCCGTCGTGGGTCCAGCGGCCGACGATGTCGAGCGCGTCGATCGCCACCAGCGGCTGGCCGTCCTGGGTGACCTTGGCGGTCGTCAGAACCAGTTGATCGAGGATCACATCGAGCGGCGCAGCGAGCGAAATGTCAGCCGACGGTTGCGGCTGCACCGGCGCAGGCACGGTGGTCAGCGCGACATCCACGCCATCGAGTTGCAGCCGGTTGATGTGCAGTCGCGATGAAATCAGCTCCATCGTGGAGAACGTGATCGTCGCTTTCTTCACGTGCACGTCCGCGCCGGCGGACGGATCGCGGTAGCGCACATCGTCGAGCGTCACAGGCCCGGTGACACTGCCGCTGGACTTGCCGATCTCGAGCTTGCCGTCGGTTGCGCCGATCGCGCGTGCGAGCACGAACTGCAGGCCCGATTCGGTACGCAGCAGCCAGAACGCGAACATCGCGACGAGCACCAGCAGCACTGCCAGACCGATGCCGATGCGTTTGAGCAGCCGTGTCATCGAAAAACTGCGCGCGTTCATAGATCCGGCCCGATCACGATGTGCAGTTCGACCGTACTGTTGCTGTCCTTGTCATGCACGGGAAATCCGAGGTCGGCACGCACCATGCCGACTGGCGAGCGCCAGCGCACGCCCAAACCGGTGCCGACTTTCTGCCGATACGAGTTGAAGCTCGAGAACGCGTCACCGGTGTCGATGAAGGTCGCGATGCCCCAGTTCGGCTTGAAGTAGTACTCGTATTCGGCGCTGGCGACCGCGAGATTCTGTCCGCCAATCACGAAGGTCTGACAGGTACGCTTGGGGAATGCAGCACAGCGGGCGACCGCCTGCGCGACGTCTTCCTGGGGAAGCGGCGCGCCGATGGTCTGAAACGCATAGCCGCGAATCGAGCGATCACCGCCAGCAAAGAATCGGAGCTCCGGCGGAAGCTTGTCGAAATCGCCGACTTTCGTTGCACCAAGGGAACCGCGTGCGATGAAGCGCGAGTGGTCGCCGATGCCGCGGATCCATTTCGCGTCGGCGCTGATCTGCGTGAATGTGGTGTCGGACAATGCGCCTTCGACACCACCGCGTGCGGCGAACGTCATCGACCAGCCGCGGCGCACGAAGATCGGATCGTCGGCTTTCTTGCGGGCCAGCGAGACCTCCGGATACAGCAATGTCGTGCTGCCTTCGATGTTTGCCACCTCGAAGTCGCCGGTGAGGAACTTCAGGCCGAGGGTGCGCGTCCAGCCGCGCCACATCTTCGAATCGGTCGCCGCCAGGCCGAGCGTTTTCGAGGTACTCGTGTCCGTGTTCTCGTCGCGGAACGTGATGCCGTAGTTGAGGCTGTGGTTGTCGTTGCCGCCAAGCGGCACCTGATATTGGGCGGATGCGGTCTTCAGCCGCTGCGCGAGGATGGTTTCCAGCTTCAGCTTGTGACCACGACGGTTGATCCAGCGCCGTTCGATGCCGCCACGCACGCCGACGCCGGTGTCGGTACCGATGAACACTCCGGCCGTGTAGATGGTTCGCTTCGCCGGCGCGAGCACGACCTTGATCGGCACCACGCCGTCATGTGCGTTCTCGGTGTCGGGCTGCACCTGGGCAATCGAGAAGTAATCCGCGTCGATCAGGCGTTGCTGAAATGCGAGCAGTTCCTCCTGCGAGTAGAAATCGCCTTCCCGCCACGGAATGTAGCGTTGCATGAACGTGTCGGGGAACTGACCACCCTCGAACGTGGTGGCGCCGAGGCGGTAGCGAGGGCCGACCTTCCATGCCAGATGAACTTCAGCGGTGCTGGCCGAACGCGTCACCTCGACCTGGTGAGTGATCAGCTCGGCGTCCAGATACCCGCTGCCGAACAGCGCAGCCTGCACGGTCGCCTTGCTCTTTTCATACGCCGCGTGGTCAAGCGCCTGTCCTTTTGCGGGCGCAAACGCACCGACCGCTTTCTGCACCGGCAATTGGCCGTCGGCATCACCATCGAGCACGATGTCCAGCGCGCTGAGCGTGACCGGGTCGCCAGGCACCACGTGCACCACGGCGACATAGCTGTCGCCACTCTCGTTCAGTTCTCCACTGACCTGCGGGTTGTAGTAGCCGTACGGTTCGAGTGCGGAGCGCACCTCCGATTCGGCATGTTCATACAACCGCCGTGCCTGCGCTGCAGTGACATCGCGCTCGCCGTACTGGTTCATTTCGAGGCCGGCGAGTACGGCGTCCCGCAACGGTCCATCGACGCCGTCGAGCTGGACGGATACGCGGCCGGCATCCGCCGCGCCGGCCACCAGCAGCAGCATGAACGGGATCAGGGAAATGCGGCGTTGGCGGAACCGACCGTCGGGCGTGCGCATTGAATAGTTATATCAGGAACGACCCGCGCATCGTCATCGGCGCGTGCGCATTGTCGCAATGCGCACGAACCTGTTCAGGCTAGGGTGAAGGTGAATTCCAGGTCATGCATCGGCACGCCGGAAGATTCCAGGATGCGCAAACCGTTCGTCGCGCGCATTGAAGACGATGAGCGCTTCCCTGGCAATCAGATACGTCGATCAGATGCGCAACATCGGCAGCAGGCCGAGAATGCCGATGATGATCAGATAAATCGCAACGACGTAGTTGAGCAGTCGGGGAACCATCAGAATCAGGATGCCGGCGATCAGTGCGATGACCGGTTGCAGCGCCAAGTGCATGTTCATGAATGTCCTTGCGTGTGGGTGAACGACGCGGGACGGTAACAGTTTTTCAACATTGTTCATCGCGTCCGTGCCGACTTCAGTCGCGCTCCGTTCAGCGTGCGACGGACGGCACTGGGGTCAGCGCGGAGCAGCGAGCGCCGTGAGGAGCCTGCGCGACTTCTTCGTCGCACGCCGACGCTTGCCCGTCGCCGTGCTTGGAACGTCCTCGATGGGTTGGCGCTTGCACTCGAGCAAGCCGAGTGCGTCATACGCGTTCACCACATCGAACACGTCCGCCATCTTTGCTTTCGCGGTCGCAGCGATGCGATGCAGCGGCGCGCCGCGCAGCATCGTCATCGCTATGCGATGCTGCTTGCGGTAATCGGCATCGAGTGGAAACCAGTTGAGCAGCCGATAATCCGCACTCGGATCGAGGTGCGGGGCGAGCCAGCCGTTCGATCGCAGCAACGCGTGAAGCCAGCGCAATCGAAGCAGTGGCCGACCGGGGACTGCCTTGCGGAACGCGGCAAGCTGGGTGCCGCCGATGCGCTTGCGTTCGCGACCAACGACGACATCGAGGAAATAGGGTTCGAGATCGATCAGTCGCGCGGTCGAGTGGAACGTGTCGGCCACCGGATCGATCAGCAGCGGCGGGATCCCGTGCCGCTCGATCAGCACTGCGCCGCGCTTGATCAGGCCGTCGAGATTCGTGCACACGCGCTCGCGCTTGATGTCGAGGAATCTGGCGCGCGTCGATGACGGGTCGTCGTCGACCTTTTTCGATGCATCGTCGGCGGCACGGGTCCGAATTTCGCTGTTCGCGGTAAAGTCGATGAGCTGTCGAGGCTGGGGAGGAGCGGCGTGTCCAACATGGTTGAGGACGCCGATCACCGCTTTGGGAGTCAACGGCCGGTGCAGGACCAGCTCGACTCCGAGCACGTCGTCCCCCGCGTTGGCGATGACCGCAAGATGCTTGCCCTCGTCCAGCGCCCGGACGCGCGCGCAGCGACCGCCGAAATCCTCAAGGTCGGCAATCACGAAGTCGATCGTCGAATCGTCTCCGTTCAAGGTCCAGGAATGATCGAGCCACGAGACGGACGCGCGCAAAAACGTCGCGATTTCGGACACGTCCGACGACGCGGCACCGGCCATCACGAGGTTCTTGCGGGCTTTCATTGCGGCGGCGATTCCGTGCAGGGCGCGAACGGAGGGCGCACCAGCGACGATTATCGGCACGCAGTCCGCTTCAAAGTGTGACGCGCCGCGTGGATTTCCGCGAACGCCGGTTGTCGCCGACCGGCGGTTCCGCAGTGAGGGAAACTCCGCGCGTCAGGCCCCTGGGCCGAGCGCGCGGACACGGGCGCGCGTCAGTGGCCCGAAACGGAGGCGTTCGAACAGGCTGTCCATGATTGCGGGTTCGTGGTCCCGGCGTCGATATCCGTCGGCAAGCGCCGGCACCGGAGCGTCCAATGCAATGGTGGTCAACAAACGCGACAGCCGGGCGATCGGCGCGTGGTCGCGCAGTTTTTGCGCGGCCGCGGCGGCGCCACGGGTCCGCAGGAACGCCACCTCATCGGCGCGTTCGAGAAGCGCATCGAGGCTGCCGAAATGATGCAGCAGGGTCGCGGCAGTCTTGGCGCCGATCCCCGGAACCCCCGGAATGTTGTCGACTGCGTCGCCCGTCAACGCAAGATAATCGGCGACCTGGTGTGGATGGACGCCCAGTCTCGCCTTCACGCCCGCGCCGTCCCAGCGTTGGTTGCGCGGCGGATCCCATTGTTCGTCGCCGTCGCCGATCAGCTGGCCGAAGTCCTTGTCGGCCGAGATGATCACGCTGCGAAAGCCGACGCGACGAAGCGAATGCACCGCACTGCCGATGAGGTCGTCGGCCTCGTAACGGGAATCGACCAGCACGGTTGCGCCGAGTGCGGCGGCAATTTCCTTGCAGCCGGCGAACTGCCGCACCAGATCGGCGGGAGCAGGCGGGCGGTTCGCCTTGTAGTCGGCGTAGATCGTGTTGCGAAAGCACGTCGTCAGCGACTCGTCGAACGCAACTGCCAAGTGTGTGGGCTTCGCGCGTTCGAGCAGGTCGAGCAGGAAGCGCGTGAAGCCGTGCACCGCATGCACCGGCGCACCGTCTGCATCGTTGGTCTCAGGAACCTGTGAAAACCAGGCACGGCACACGTACAGGCTGCCGTCGACCAGATGCGCGGTGGGCGTCACGTCCATTCGGAACAAACGTCGGCCAGCGCCGGGCGGTTGCGCTCGGGAGGTTGTTCCTTCGCGGTGCCGATGTGCACGAAGGCGATGACGCGTTCGTCCGCGGCGAGACCGAGCAGCGTGGCGACCTCGCGATCGTACGCGGCCCACCCGGTCAGCCACTGTGCGCCGAAGCCGAGTGCCTGGGCGCCCAGGAGAAGGTTGTAGGCGACGCAGCCGGCCGACAGCAGCTGCTCCTGCGCCGGAACTTTCGGATGGCGGTCGTCGAGCCGTGCGATCACCGTGACGATCAATGGCGCATGGTTGAAACGCTCGCGATCCTTGTCGAGTGCGCTCGGTGCGACGTCCGGCTCGCGGCGGCGGTGGATGTCTGCCAGCGCGCTGCCGAGTCGCGCGCGCGCATCGCCGCGGATCGCCAGCAGCCGAAAAGGCGTCAGTTTTCCGTGGTCAGGCACGCGGATGGCTGCGGTCAGCAGCGCGTCCAGCCGCGCTGCGTCGGGCGCAGGTTCGCCAAGCTGGCGCGATGGCACCGAGCGGCGCTGGTTGAGCAATTGGAGGGGCATCAACGTCGTCTGTCATCAAAGAACCGGAGGGAGGCGAGGATACCCGCCACACGGAGTCGGCGTCCTCTCGCAGCGCATGCGCTCGCCACTGTCGCACCAACTGAGCTAGCATCCGGGTCCCCCCTGGGTGCAAGAGGCTGGCATGGCGACCACCGTAGCGGCAGTGCGCGAAACCGTTCCCGGCGAGCGTCGCGTTTCGCTGACACCCGAAGTGGCGAAGAAGGTCAAGGCGCGTGGCGCACGCGTCGTCCTGCAGGACGGGGCCGGCGCGTCGGCTTATTTCGCCGACGCCGCCTACATCGATTGTGAAGTGCTCGATGGCTCCGCTGCGCTTGCGCAAGCCGATGTGCTGCTGACCGTGCAGCCGCCGAGCCTGGAAGAAATTTCCCGGTTGAAAGAGGGCGCAGTGGTCATCGGTCACCTGCAACCGCATCTGGTGCCGGAGCGCACCAAAGCGTTGCGCGATCGCAGGATCACATCGTTCGCGATGGAGTTGCTGCCGCGGACGACGCGCGCGCAGGCGATGGACGTGCTCTCGTCCCAAGCGGCGGTCGCCGGCTACAAGGCGGTCCTGATCGCCGCCGAAGCGGCGCCCAAATTCTTTCCGATGCTGACCACCGCCGCAGGCACGATCCGTCCGAGCAAGGTATTGATCGTCGGCGCGGGTGTAGCCGGATTGCAGGCGATCGCGACGGCGCGCCGACTCGGCGCCCAGGTCGAGGGGTTCGACGTGCGCCCGGAGACCCGGGAACAGATCGAATCGCTTGGCGCGAAATTCCTCGACCTCGGCGTGAGCGCGGCCGGCAGTGGCGGCTATGCGCGTGAGTTGACCCAGGAAGAGCGGGACACGCAGCAGCAGGCTCTGGCCGATCATCTCAAAGGCATCGATGTGGTCGTCACCACGGCGGCAGTGCCTGGCCGCAAGGCCCCGCGGATCATTTCATCCGCGATGGTTGCCGGCATGAAACCCGGCTCGGTGATCGTCGACATCGCCGCGGAATCAGGCGGCAACTGCGAGTTGAGCGAGGCGGGCAAGACGATCGTTTCCGCCAACGGGGTCAGCGTGATCGGGACGTTCAATCTGCCGGCGAGCGCGCCGGTGCACGCGAGCGAAATGTACGCGCGCAACCTCTACAACTTTCTCGAGCTGTCGCTGAAGGACGGCGTGCTGACGCTTGACTGGAGCGATGAGCTGATTGCGAAGACCTGCGTGACGCACGCGGGCGAGATCAAACACGAGCCGACGAAGTTGCTCGTGGAGGCGCTGTAGGCGTCACGCCTGCTGATTGATCATGGCAGACGCACTCCCGACTTCATTGCGTCATTCCCGCGAACGCGCGAAGACGCGACCGATCGGGTTCCACGTGGTGGTGTCGGGCCAGTGGATTCCCGCTTTCGCGGGAATAACGTCGCGACCGGAGGACGGCGGGCTCGACCGGACCCCATCGTCTTGCTCCTCGCCGACAACCGGGATTCAATCCATACGTTCCGTCCGGGGCAAACGACGGAACATCCAGCGGCAACCGGAGTACTCATCATGATCGACGGATTTCTCGCGCTGTACATCTTCATGCTTGCCGCGTTTACCGGCAAGGAAATCATCGGACGCGTGCCGGTGATCCTGCACACGCCGCTGATGTCCGGCTCGAACTTCGTCCACGGCATCGTGCTGGTCGGCGCGATGATTGCGCTGGCCGAAGCGACCACGCCGTTCGGCATCGCGATCGGCTTCATCGGCGTCGTGCTCGGCGCCGGCAATGCGGCGGGCGGCTACGTCGTCACCGAACGCATGCTCGAAATGTTCAAGTCGAGCAAGGACAAGAAATGAACGATGATCGTAAGAGCGGCTCGAGCCGCGACGCTCTTCGTTCGGCGCCCGGCGAGCGCATCGCGTCTCAAGTCACTCCCATGGTCGACCCTGCGCGTTTTTGCATGACAGTCGGGAAACTCTGATGGATACCGCCACCCTGCTCGTGTACGTCGCCAAGGCGAGTTATCTGCTCGCCGCAGCGCTTTTCATTCTCGGCATCAAGCGGATGTCCTCACCGGTTACCGCGCGCAAGGGAATCCTGTGGGCCGGTTTCGGCATGGTGATCGCGACCCTCGCAACCTTCGCGATCACGCGAGGCCACAACATTGGCTGGATCATCTCCGGCATCGCGATCGGAGTGATTCCGACCTGGTTGTGGGGCAAGAAGGTCGCGATGACCGACATGCCGCAGATGGTCGCGCTGTTCAATGGAATGGGGGGCGGATCGGCCGCGGCGATCGGCGCGAGTGAACTGTTCAAATATTCGGGAGAAGGCGTGGCGGCACCGCCACTTGCCGCGCTGGCGCTGGCAACGATCGGCGCGCTGATCGGATCGATTTCGATGACGGGGTCAATCATTGCATGGGCCAAACTCGACGGGCGCATGGACAAGCGCTTCACGTTTGGTGGCCAGCAGTTGGTCAATTTCGCAGTGTTCGCCGCCGCCGCGCTGGCCGGGCTGGCGCTGATTTTCTGGAAGCTCGACGTGTCCCTCGTCGTCGTGTTCTTCCTGTTGGCGCTGAGCTTCGGCGTGCTGATGACGCTGCCGATCGGCGGCGCCGACATGCCGGTGGTGATCTCGCTGTACAACGCGTTCACCGGGCTTGCAGTTGCGTTCGAAGGCTACGCGATGGGCATCGAGGCGCTGATCGTCGCCGGCATGGTCGTCGGTGCGGCCGGGACGTTCCTGACGCAGTTGATGGCCAAGGCGATGAACCGGCCGATCAGCGGCGTTCTGTTTTCGAACTTTGGCGGTGGTGGAAGCGGCGAAGCGATTGCCGGGTCACAGAAGCCGATCGAGGCGAGCGATGCCGCATCGCTGCTCTACATGGCCGAGAAAGTGATCATCGTGCCCGGCTACGGCATGGCCGTCGCGCAGGCGCAGCACAAGATCTGGGAACTGGCGCAGGCGCTGATCAAGGCCGGCAAAGACGTGAAGTTCGCGATCCACCCGGTGGCCGGGCGCATGCCCGGGCACATGAACGTGCTCCTCGCCGAAGCCGGAGTTCCGTATGATCTGATTGCCGACATGGAAGACATCAACCCGGAATTCAAGACCTGCGACGTCGCGATCGTAATCGGCGCGAACGACGTGGTGAATCCCGCAGCGAAGACCGACAAGTCGTCGCCGATCTTCGGCATGCCGATCCTCGACGTGGTCGACGCGCGTCAGTGCATCGTGATCAAGCGCGGCAAAGGCACCGGCTTTGCAGGGATCGAGAACGCATTGTTCTATCAAGAGAACACGCGATTGCTGTACGCCGACGGCAAGGAAGCGGCAAGCAGCCTGATCTCCGAACTGAAAGCAATCGAGGGCGGTGGCGGTCATTGACCAGATGCGTCATCCGCTGGTTTTGGTTGGCGAAGGGTGCCGGGAAAATCCGGCGGGCGTTAAGGGTCGACGGATCATCATTGCTTCTTGACGCCGTCACGCGATGGCGTCTCCTCGTTCGCCGCGCTTCAGAATGCAACCCGCAAGGTTCCCCTCATGACTCCACCTCGTTCCGACGCGTTTGTGTTCTTCGGCGCGTCCGGTGATCTTGCCTTCAAGAAGATTTTCCCTGCACTGCAGGCGATGATCCATCGCGACGGAATGGACACGCCGATCATCGGCGTCGCCCGTTCCGGCTGGACAGTGGAGCAGCTGTGTGATCGGGCGCGTGACAGCATCGAGCATCATGGCGGCGTCGACGACGCCGCATTCCAGAAGATGTGCTCTCTGATGCGTTACGTCGATGGCGATTACAACGACCCGCAGACCTACGCGAAAATCAAGACGGCGCTCGGCGACGCGAAGAGTCCACTGCACTATCTGGCGATTCCCCCGAGCATGTTCGGGCCGGTTGTTCACGGGCTTGCCGCAGCGCATTGCACTGAAGACGCGCGTGTGATTGTCGAGAAGCCATTCGGTCGCGACCTCGCATCCGCCCGGGCACTGAATGCGACGTTGCACGAGGTGTTCCCTGAGCACTCGATCTTCCGGATCGATCACTATCTCGGCAAGGAAGCGGTGCAGAACCTGCTGTATTTCCGGTTTGCGAACAGCTTTCTGGAGCCGCTGTGGAACCGCGATCACGTTGATTGCGTCCAGATCACGATGGCGGAGAATTTTGGCGTCGAGGGTCGTGGCGCGTTCTACGAGGAGGTGGGGACCATTCGCGATGTCGTCCAGAACCACCTGCTGCAGGTGCTCGCGTTGCTGGTGATGGATGCGCCGGTGGGTCGCGACAACGAATCGATGGATGCGGCCAAGCTGCAGCTGCTGCGCGCGATCCGTCCGCTTCGCGCGAAAGACGTGGTGCGCGGCCAGTTCAACGGGTACCGGAACGAAGCGGGCGTTGCCGCGGATTCGCAAGTGGAAACCTTCGTTGCGATGCGCCTGTCCATCGATACGTGGCGCTGGGCCGGCGTGCCGTTCTACATCCGTGCCGGAAAGTCGCTGCCGGTGACGACGACGGAAGTGCGTGTCGATCTCAAGGCGCCGCCCGTCGACATCTTCGACCGCAACTCGCGTGACGACGACAATTACTTTCGATTCCGTCTCGGACCGGAAGTGGTGATCTCGACCGGTGCGCGCGTGAAAAAACCGGGCGCTGCGATGCGTGGCGAATCGATCGAGCTGATTGCGCGGCATCAGTCCAATCGCGAGAAGTCGCCCTACGAGCGCCTGCTCAGCGACGCGATGATGGGTGACACCGGACTGTTCACGCGCGACGACTGCGTGGAGGCTGCGTGGCGTGTTGTGGACGATGCCATTGTGCATGCCCAGCCGGTGCACCTGTACGAACCAGCAACGTGGGGCCCTCAGGCGGCGTCCGATGTGTTGACGAAGGGAGATGTCTGGCACGATCCGAAGGCGGAAGCGACACCGCCATGCTGAGGGTGGCCGAGCGATTGTTCCTGTTCGACGTCGACAACACCCTGCTCGACAATGATCGCTTCGCGGAAGATCTTCGTGCACGGCTGACCCGCGACTTCGGTGTCGCCGGATGCGAACGTTACTGGGCGATCTACGAGCGCTTGCGCAAGGAGCGTGGCGTCGCCGACTACATCGATGCATTGCAGGAGTTCGGTATCACGCTCGAAGGAGAGCCGACGCTGCTCGGGCTGTCGTCCTTTCTGCTTGACTACCCGTTTGCCGAGCGCGTCTATCCCGGCGCGCTGGCGACGCTCGCCGAAATGCGCGAGAGGGGTCACGTGGCGATCCTGTCCGATGGCGACCTGGTCTTCCAGCCGCGCAAGATCCAGCGATCTGGCCTGTGGGATGCCGTCGACGGTGCGGTCATGATCGACCGGCACAAGGAACTCAGCCTCGACGCAATGCAGAAACGCCATCCCGCGCTTCATTACGTGATGGTCGACGACAAGCCGCACATCCTTGCGGCGATGAAACGCGTTCTTGGCGCAAGGTTGACCACGGTCTTCGTCAGGCAAGGCCATTACGCCGCGCAGAGCGATCTTGCAGCGATTGATCCCGCGCCCGATCGAATCATTGCAAAGATCAGCGATCTCACCCATCTGGACTGGAACGATTCCGTCGCGGCCTCATCGCCGTCGACCACGGAGACAGCATGAAACCGACACAGGCATTGCACGAACTCGGCCAGAGTCTCTGGCTCGACAACATCACGCGCGAGCTGCTCGACAGCGGAACCTTGCGTCGTTACATCGACGAATTCTCGGTGACCGGACTGACGTCGAATCCCACCATCTTCGACGAGGCGATTGGAAGCGGCTCGGCGTACGACGCCGGCATTGCCGAAAAGGTGAAGGCCGGCACAGCCAGTGAAGCGCTGTTCGTTGAGCTTGCACTCGAGGACCTGCGCCGCGCGGCTGATCTGTTTCGACCGACGTTCGACGCGACGCACGGTCTTGACGGCTGGGTGTCGATGGAAGTGTCGCCACTGCTTTCCGCAGACACGCGCGGAACGATTGAGGCCGCTTCACAGATCCACTCGCAGGCCGCACGCGACAACCTCTTCGTGAAGATCCCCGGAACGCCGGAAGGCGTGACCGCGATCGAGGAGTCGATCTTCAACGGCATTCCGGTCAATGTGACGCTGCTGTTTTCGCGAGAGCAGTACAGTGCTGTCGCACATGCCTACATGCGCGGCATCGAACGGCGCATCGACGCTCGGCGATCACCGAAGGTCGCGTGCGTCGCTTCACTGTTTGTCAGCCGATGGGACAAGGCGATCGCTGACAAGGCGCCAATCGAATTGCGCAATCGCCTCGGCATCGCGATCGGGCAGTGCACCTACAAGGCATACCGTGATCTGCTCGCATCGCCGCGCTGGACGACGCTCGCCGCCGCGGGTGCCATGCCGCAGCGCTTGTTGTGGGCGAGCACCAGCAGCAAGGATCCCGCCGCAAGCGACACGCTCTACGTCGAGGCACTGGCGGCACCCGACACGATCGATACGATGCCCGAGAAAACGCTCAAGGCATTCGCCGATCACGGCACGCTTCGCGGTGCGATGGACGAAGGTGGCGGTGACGGCGAAGCGACGCTCGCCGAATTTGCGAAGGCGGGCATCGACGTCGATGCACTCGCATTGCAATTGCAGCAGGAAGGAGCAGCGTCGTTCGTGAAATCGTGGAAGCAGCTCCTCGGCCGCATTGATGAAAAGAGCCGCGCGCTTGGCGGAACGTGATGGCCCCGACAATGGAAGCTGATCCGCTGTTCGTTTCTCTTCCTCCGCTGACGGCATCGACGGCGTGGCAAGCACTGCAGCGCCACGCCGATGCTGTCGGAAATGTGCATTTGCGCGATCTGTTCGCAAGCGATTCCGCGCGTGGCGAACGCCTCGTCGCAGACGGCGCCGGCGTGTACCTCGACTACTCCAAACAGCGGGTCACCGACGAAACGCTCGGTCTCCTGCAAGCGCTCGCGAAGGACCGTCGTGTTGCGGACCGACGGGACGCGATGTTCCGCGGCGAGCGCATCAACACGACTGAAGATCGCGCGGTTCTGCATGTCGCATTGCGCGCTCCCGACGACGACACGCTCGTCGTGGATGACGTCCATGTCATCGCCGAAGTCCATGCCGTGCTCGACCGCATGGCGGTCTTCGCCGAGCGGGTACGCAGCGGCGACTGGAAGGGGCAGTCGGGCAAGCGCATCCGCAATGTGATCAATATCGGCATCGGCGGTTCCGATCTCGGGCCGGTGATGGCCTACGAGGCGCTCAGGCATTTCACCGATCGCGACATGACGGTCCGGTTCGTGTCGAATGTCGATGGAACGGATTTCATCGAGGCGACGCGCGACCTCGATGCGGCCGAAACGCTGTTCGTCGTCTGTTCGAAGACCTTCACCACGCTGGAGACGCTCACCAATGCGCACGCGGCACGCGACTGGTGCCTGAAAGCACTTGGTAGCGACGAAAAAGCAGTTGCCAGGCATTTCGTTGCGGTATCGACCAACGCGGAAGGCGTCGCGGCGTTCGGCATCGACACCGCCAACATGTTCGGTTTCTGGGACTGGGTCGGAGGTCGCTATTCGATGGACAGCGCGATTGGTCTCTCCACCATGCTGGCGATCGGACCGGACCATTTCCGCGCAATGCTCGCGGGGTTTCGCGCAATGGACGAGCATTTCCGCGACGCGCCGTTCGAGCGCAACCTGCCTGTACTGATGGGGTTGACTGCGGTCTGGAACACCAATTTCCTCGGCGCCGAGACCGTCGCGGTGCTGCCGTACGAGCAGTACCTCAAGCGATTCCCGGCGTATCTCCAGCAGTTGACGATGGAGAGCAATGGCAAGCACGTGACGCTTGGCGGGACGCACGTCGACTACGCGACAGGTCCGATCTACTGGGGCGAGCCCGGCACCAACGGCCAGCACTCGTTCTACCAGCTGATCCATCAGGGGACGCACCTGATTCCGTGCGACTTCATCGGATTCTGCCGGACTGCCAATCCGCTGGGCACGCAGCACGATCTGCTGATGGCCAATCTGTTCGCGCAATCGGAGGCGCTTGCGTTCGGCAAAACCGCGGAGCAGGTGCGCGCTGAAGGAACGACGGACCCGCTCATCGCGCATCGCGTGTTCGAAGGCAATCGCCCGAGCCATACGATCCTTGTCGACGAACTGACTCCGCACACACTCGGCACGCTCATCGCGCTGTACGAGCACAGTGTCTTCGTGCAGGGCGCGATCTGGAACATCGACTCTTTCGATCAGTGGGGCGTGGAGCTCGGCAAGCAGCTGGCGCAGCGCACCGCGGCGGAACTTGCGAGTGCAGCGGAGCCGGCCCTTGCGCACGACAGTTCGACAAACGCGTTGATCCGGCGCTATCGCGCACGCAGGAGGAACGCCTGATGGCGAGCCGCATCGAGCCGGGCGCGGGCAAGCCGGCGCCGACCTCATCGCTTGTGGATATCGGTCGACTCCTCGACGCGTATTCCGCGATCAAGCCTGATCCGGCCAACCCGTTGCAGCGCGTGGCATTCGGCACGTCGGGGCATCGGGGTACGTCGTTCGACGGCAGCTTCAACGAGCACCACATTCTGGCGATCAGCCAGGCGGTGTGCGAGCACCGCGCGTCGCAGAAAATCGACGGACCGCTCTTCATCGGCATCGACACGCACGCATTGTCGGTCCCCGCGTTCGAGACTGCCGTCGAAGTGCTTGCCGCGAATGGCGTGGAAGTGCGCTACGCCGCGGATGGCGAGTTCACGCCCACACCGGCGGTTTCCCACGCGATCCTCGTGCACAACCGAGACCGCGATGGTGGATTCGCCGATGGCATCGTCGTGACACCGTCGCACAATCCGCCATCGGATGGCGGGTTCAAGTACAACCCGCCGAACGGCGGCGCCGCCGACACGAACGTGACAGGTTGGATCCAGGATCGTGCCAACGCGTTGCTCGCCGGTGGTCTTCGGGAGGTTCGGCGGATGCCGTTCGCGCAGGCGCTCGCTGCATCGACCACCAGCAGCCACGATTTCCTGTCGAACTATGTCGACGATCTCGGCAGCGTGATCGACTTCGATGCGATCCGCGGTGCACGCGTGCGCATGGGAGTCGATCCGCTCGGGGGCGCCGGTGTTCATTACTGGGCGCGCATCGCCGAGCACTACCGCATCGATCTCGATGTGGTCAGCGCCACCGTCGATCCGCAGTTTGCGTTCATGACGCTCGATTGGGACGGAAAGATCCGCATGGATCCGTCTTCGTCTTATGCGATGCAGAGGCTGATCGCGCTCAAGGATCGCTACGACATTGCGTTCGCCTGCGACACCGATCACGACCGCCACGGCGTGGTCGCGCCCAGTGTCGGCCTGATGCCGGCCAATCACTATCTCAGCGCTTCCGTCGACTATCTGTTCCGCCATCGACGCGAATGGAGCACGCACGCCGCGGTCGGCAAGACGGTGGTCACCAGCGCGATGATCGGACGGATCGCCGCGAAGCTCGGACGCCGCCTGTTCGATGTGCCGGTGGGATTCAAGTGGTTTGCGCCGGGCCTGCTCGACGGCTCGCTCGGATTCGGTTGCGAGGAAAGTGCGGGCGCATCGTTCCTTCGCCGCGATGGAAGAGTGTGGACGACCGACAAGGACGGCATTGCCGCTGCATTGCTGTCGGCGGAAATCACCGCGGTCGGCGGGCGCGATCCGGGCGCTGCGTATCGTGGTTTGTGCGACGACCTCGGCGAGATATTCGCCGATCGGCGTGACGCGAAGGCGACTCCCGAACAAAAGAAGACGCTGTCGAAACTGTCGCCCGTGCAGATTACCTCGACCTCGTTGGCGGGCAACGCCATCACCGCCGTCCTCGACAAGGCGCCGGCAAACGACGCGCCGATCGGTGGCATCAAGGTGGAGTCCGATGGCGGCTGGTTCGCTGCGCGACCATCGGGCACCGAGAACATCTACAAGATCTACGCCGAAAGCTTTCGCGACACGGATCACCTGCAGCAGATCCTCGGCGAAGCACAAGACCTTGTCGATCGCGCGCTCGCGGGCGCGTGAGGCGAAGTCACCGCGCTGCACGCATTCCAGGAGCCAACCGATGTCCGACCGCCTCGATCAGCAATGCATCGACACGCTGCGATTTCTCTCCGTCGACATGGTGCAGAAAGCCGATAGCGGGCATCCCGGCCTTCCGCTGGGTGCGGCACCGATGGCGTACGTGCTGTGGGCGCGATTCCTTAAGCATAGCCCGCGCAATCCCGCATGGGCTGACCGCGACCGTTTCGTGCTGTCGGCGGGGCACGGTTCGGCGCTGCTCTACAGCCTGCTGCACATGACCGGATACGACCTCTCGCTCGACGATCTTCAGCAATTTCGCCAATGGGGCAGCAAGACGCCCGGGCACCCCGAACGTGGCCACACGCCCGGCGTCGAAGTCACGACCGGGCCGCTCGGGCAAGGTTTTGCGAATGCAGTCGGCATGGCGATCGCCGAAGCGCAACTCGCGGCGCGCTACAACCGCGAAGGTCACGTGATCGTCGACCACCACACCTGGGTGCTCGCGGGCGACGGTGACCTGATGGAAGGCGTCGCGGCAGAAGCGGTTTCGCTGGCCGGCCATCTGCAACTTGGAAAGTTGATCTGTCTTTACGACGACAACCGGGTCACGCTCGCTGCTGGAACACCGATCTCCTTCACCGAAGATCGCGCCGCCCGCTTCGCGGCGTGTGGATGGCACGTGGTGCACGTGGCGGATGGCAACGATCTCGCGGCGATCGATTCAGCGATTGCCGCCGCACGTGCCGAAATCACGAAGCCTTCGTTGATTCTGGTCCACACGCACATCGGCTATGGATCGCCCGAACAGGACAGTTACAAGGCGCACGGCTCGCCGCTGGGAGAAGACGACGTTCGCAAGACCAAGGAAAAGCTCGGTTGGCCGACCGAGCCGGCGTTCCTGATTCCCGCGGAAGCGCTTTCGCACATGCGCGACGCGGTCGCGCGCGGTGACAGCGACGAGCAGGCGTGGAATGACCGGATGAAAGGGTTTGCAAGTGCGTTTCCCGAGGCGGCGCGGGAGCTGCAACGCAGCCTGCGCGGCGAATTGCCGCCGGATTGGGACGCGGACATTCCCGTATTCGCCGCGGATGCGAAAGGCATCGCCACGCGCGAAGCCGGTGGCAAGATCATGAACGCGATTGCACCAAAGCTCCCCGCGCTGACCGGAGGCTCGGCCGACCTCGATCCATCGACGAAGACCGCGCTGAAGGGACTTGGCGACTTCAATCCGGAGCCCGCATCCGGCGTCGACGAGCAGGGTTCCGACGGCGGCGGATGGAGTCCCGCCGGACGCAATCTGCATTTCGGGGTGCGCGAGCACGCGATGGGCGCGATCGTCAACGGAATGGCTGCGCACGGCGGCACGATTCCGTACGGCGCGACGTTCCTCACGTTTTCCGACTACATGCGACCGCCGATCCGCCTCGCGGCCCTCATGCGATTGCACGTGATCCATGTGTTTACGCACGACAGCATCGCGCTCGGCGAAGACGGGCCGACGCATCAGCCGGTCGAACAGATTGCCGCGTTGCGTGCGATCCCCGATCTCACGGTGATCCGTCCGGGCGATGCGAATGAAACCGCCGTGGCATGGCGGGTCGCGATCGAATCGCGCGATCGTCCGATCCTCCTCGCATTGTCACGGCAGGCGCTGCCCACGCTCGACCGCGCGACTTACGCGTCCGCGGACGGATTGCGCAGGGGCGCGTACGTGTTGAGCGATTCGAGCGACGGCAAGCCGGTGTTGATCCTGATTGCGTCGGGCTCTGAAGTCGGACTGATCGTCGAAGCGGCAGATCGGTTGCGTGGCGACGGTGTGTCGGTGCGCCTCGTGTCGATGCCGAGCTGGGACCTGTTCGACGCGCAGTCCGACGCATACCGCGAATCGGTGCTGCCGCGCGATGTGCCGGCGCGGCTCGCGGTCGAAGCCGGCATCACGCAAGGCTGGCATCGCTACGTCGGCGACCGCGGCGACGTGATCGGTGTCGACCGCTTTGGCGCGTCCGCGCCGGGCGACACGGTGATGCGCGAATACGGCTTCAGTGTCGACCACGTGTGTGCTCGCGCGAAGGCGTTGCTGGAATGAGGTCGCCCGATCTTGATCGACGCGCTGCGCGCCCCCAGTTTTGCGGGGACGCGATCGTGTATCGATCGCCTTGAAACGCGGAGTATTTTCATGACGGTTCCCGATCAGTCGTCACCGACGCGCGATCCCTTGCGCATCGATTTCGTCTCCGACGTGTCCTGCCCGTGGTGTGCGGTGGGGCTCAAATCGCTCGAGCAGGCGATTGCCCGCGTTGGCGATGAAGTCGATGTCGAGCTGCACTTCCAGCCGTTCGAACTCAACCCGCAGATGCCGCCGCAGGGCGAGGACGCGACTGAACATCTGGTCGCCAAATATGGGTCGACAGCCGAGCAACTTGCCCGCAATCGCGAGGCGATCCGTGCGCGCGGTGCCGAGCTCGGATTCGTGTTCAACACGCGCGACCGCATCTACAACACGTTCGATGCGCATCGGCTGCTGCACTGGGCAGCGCTCGAAGGACGCGAACAGGAACTTCGGTTGAAGCACGCGCTACTCGAGGCGTACTTCACCGATGGACTCGATGTCTCGTCGCGCGAGGTTCTCGCCGGGATCGCTGAGAAGGTCGGCATGGATCGCGCGCGTGCCAAGAGCATTCTTGCATCGGACGAATTCGTGCAGGATGTTCGCGACCAGGAACGCCTCTATCTCGACCGAGGCATCCATTCGGTTCCAGCGGTGATCATCAACGAGCGCCAGCTGATCTCCGGCGGCCAGCCGGTCGAGCTGTTCGAATCGGCGCTGCGAAGGATCGCAGCGCAGCCAGCTTCGTAACGGACTCAAGCGATTCTGTAGGCCGGACGCACGTTCGCGACCGGCTTTCGACCTGCGTCGACGGCGACGGCCGCATTCGCTGCGTCACGCGATCGCCTCATTGTTTCGTGATCGGATGCCCGCCGAACTCGTTGCGCATCGCGGACAACAGCTTCGACGAAAACGATTCTGTATCGCGCGAGCGCAGGCGCTCGATCAGCGATGCGGTGATGACCGGGGCAGGCACGTTGAGGTCGATCGCCTCGCTCACCGTCCAGCGGCCTTCACCGGAGTCTGCAACGAACGGCGCGATGCCGGCCATTTCCGGATTCTTTGCCAGCGCGTCCGAGAGAAGATCGAGCAACCACGAGCGCACGACGCTGCCGGTGCGCCAGATCTCGGCGACCTTGTGCAGGTCGAGGTTGAAATCGGTCTTGTGCTCGAGGATCGAGAAGCCCTCGGCGTAGGCTTGCATCAATCCATACTCGATCCCGTTGTGCACCATCTTGGTGTAGTGGCCGGCTCCGGAGACGCCGACGTGCCCCCAGCCCTTGTCCTTCGCAGGAGCCAGTGTTTCGAAGATCGGCCGCAACCGCTCGACGGCATCGGTCTCACCACCGATCATCATGCTGTAACCCTCGGCGAGACCCCACACGCCGCCGCTGGTGCCGCAGTCGACGAAGTAGATTCCCTTCGCTTGACACAGCTCTGCCTGCGCGAGCGAGTCCTTGTAGTTTGAATTGCCGCCATCAACGATGGTGTCGCCGGCTGCGAGTCGCTTGAGCAATTCGTCGACCGTGCCTTTCGTGATGGAGCCAGCCGGCACCATCATCCAGATGGTGCGCGGCGCGGGCAGTTTCGCGACCAGTGCGTCGAGCGAGTCGGCCGATGCACACCCATTGGCTTCGATCGCGTTCCGCGCCTCGGCTTTGGGATCGAACCCGACGATGCGGTGTCCGCCCTGCGCCAGCCGCTGTGCCATGTTGGCGCCCATGCGGCCAAGGCCGATCATGCCCATGTCCATCGTTGTTGACTCCAGATTCAAGTGAGGAGGCGGACGCGCGGCGCGCGCTCGCTGAAAATCTCTCGAGGCTGCGGGACTACAGCCATCCTCCGGCAAACCCGCCGGTGCGCAATCCGTGTGCAACCGCGTCGCAGTTGCGCATCAGGCTCCACGGCATCCCGGTGAGATGATTTTCAATCATCAGCACGATAGGCCCTAGATTCAAGCCGAAGTGGTAGGGCGAAACCCAACCGGCAGCCGATCCCGGGACGCCATCGAACGTGGGATTGAACGTGGATTTGAGACCGTAGCGCTGCGGATCGTGGAGGGCGAGCGTATGCGCAAAGTGGTGAATGGCCGGTAACACGATCTCCGGTGCAAACGGCAATGACGCCAGCACTGCCCATGGTGCGAGCGTTCCGTCATCGATGCCGTACGGTGCCCCGCGCCCTGCGTAGTCGTGGAAGCGTCGTCGCACACCATCGATCTGCCGCACCGCAGGACCCGGACCTTCGCTGGCGGTGATGCCCCACGCATCGCGACCGTAGCCCCGGAAGCGATGGGGATTGTCGATCGCGTAGGCCTGCTGCACGAAGGTGGCGCGGCGACTGTTCTCGAAATAGTCCATGTCCTTGTCGCGCATGAACGCGTCACGCACACCGCGAAAATCAATCCACGCGTGCGATAGCTGGTGGGTGAACAGCGGTCCGGAGTAGAGATAGTCGATGTCGTAACAGCGCTTCCATTCGAACGTCGACGACCACGCGGCATACGTGCTCGGTGCGATGGGATGGGTCGGAGATCCGAGTGCGAGCGCATGCAGCATCGGCGATTCGTCGTAGCCCTGCCAGCGATGACGGATGAAACCTCTTTCAGGCGTCCACCCGTGTCGAAGAGTCGACCCGCGCTTGCACATCCATTGCCAATCCACGCGACGGTACAGCCCTTGCGCCGTTTCGCGAATTTCCCGCTGAGGTGCTGTGTCCGCGGTGAAATAGGTCGCGGTCGCAAGCATTCCGGCAATCAGGAACGCCGTGTCGATGCTCGACAGCTCGCAGTTCCAGGCTCGCCTTCCTTCGTGCATGTCGAGGAAGTGATAGTAGAAACCGCGATGGCCGGTCGCGTCCGCCTGCGTGCCTTGCGGCGCGTCGCGAAAGAAGCGCAGTGTCGCGAGCGTGCGATCGATCGCCGCGGCCTCGCTCATCCATCCGTTTTCGACGGCCACTGGATAACATGTCAACGCCAGCCCCGTCGCCGCGATGCTCGCAGGCCAATCCGGGGCGTTCTTGTCGGCCACCAGGCCGTTGACGGGGTTGGTGTGCTTCTCGAAGTAGGCAAAGGCGCAGCGCTGCAGCTGCCGCAGGAATGCGTCGTCGCCGGCGAGAGTCGCCGGATGACCTCCTCCATGGCCCATGCTGATCGGTTCGTTACGCATCATGCAGATCAGACCGGACCCGGCCTCCAATTCATTCGCGCCGCGCCGCTCTCTTGCCGAGAATCGCCACCGCCGCGGCAACCACTGCGACGCCGATCACCAGCAGGTTCCAGCCCTGCACATTGGCGAGCGCGATGTCGAGCGCCATGCCGACGTCCATCCGGCCGAGCGTCGAGCGCATCGACAACCCGAGCAGCGATGCAATCTGCGCGACCGCCTGGAGGCAGAACGAATACACCGCCGCAAGAGCGACCGAGAAGACGGCGACGCCGACGCCGGTTGCGCTTGCGGCATAGCCGTGTGCACGCAAGGCCCATACCACCATCGCCGCCACGACAAACGCGAACGCTGGCAGATCCGATCGCAGGTACATCGACAGCACGCACCACACGGCACCGCCCGCAAGTGCGCACATCAGTGCTGTCGCGATGCCGATCGGACGCGGACGGCTGGAGTCAGGACATCGGGATCGAGCCATCGCGCGCGTGTTCCTTGAAGCGGCATCGCGCTGATGGTGCGCGCAAGGCGGCGATGATAGCGGGCGAAGGCGGCAGGCGGAATTGGAATCGCGGTCGGTGGCGCCCCTTGCGGATGCGAAAAACCGGCAGAAAAGACGTGACGTCAGCGGATCGATTCGCTCCCGCGCAGCATCCACGCCTGCGGCATCTGGCTGAAGCCGACGTGCGGGTAGTAGCTCTCTGCCGCCGGCGCGGCGAGCAGCAACAGGTTTGCCTGCGGTGTCGCGGCCTGCGTGCGGCGCATCAGTTCCTTGCCGATGCCGCTGCGCTGGTGCGACGCGCGCACCGCCAGGTCCGCAAGATAGGTGGTCCAGGTGAAGTCGGTGATGCAGCGGGAGATTCCAACCAGCAAGTCGTCGTCCCACGCGGTGACGGTGAGATTCGCGCTTGCGAGCATGGTGCCGAAGCGCGCGTCATCGTCGATCGGCCTGCGCTCGCCGAGGGTGGACGCTCGATACAGATCGCGCGCTTCGTCGAGTGTCGGGGTGTAGTCGGTGCGGTAACGGATCATGGCGCTGGACCCTGTGCGGACAAAAACGCGGAGACCGAAGCCGGAAGGGCCGTGCCGGGCGCAACCGTCTCGTCCGGTTCCACCGCCCCGCACTCCATCCGCATTGCAATGACGCCGGCCCAGTGCGGAAGGTCAGCGTCTGCGAGGTTTCCCTTCACGCCGCCGCTGCGAATCTTCGCACTTGCATCCGCGATCTCCAATTGCAGCACATGGGTGGCGGCGAGTTCGGTGCGGTCGGCTGCCCGGGATTCGGCGGCGCGGCCGGGAACGATCGCGTCCACGAAGTAGCTCAGGGCCTGTGCTTTCGCGGCGGGATCGTCGAGCAGGCGTGCGCGACCGAAGGCCACCACCGAGCGGTAATTCATCGAATGGTCGAAGTGCGAACGCGCGAGAACCAATCCGTCGATGTGCGTCACGCTGATGCAGGCATCGATGCCGCTGCCGAGCGTTCCCATCAGCCGACTCGCGATCGAGCCATGCAGGAGCAGCACGTTGTCGATGCGGGCGTACATCATCGGAATCACAAACGGCTGGCCGTCCACGCAGAATCCGACGTGCGCGACCATCCCGGCGTCGAGGATTGCGTGCACCGTCGCGTGGTCGTACTGCGCGCGGCTTCGGGTTCTTTCGACACGGTGGCGGGCATTCGCTGGAGCGGCATCCGTGCGGGTTTCCAAAACGTGCTCCAGATGCGATCGACCGGTGAACCTTAGGGGGGACTATTGGTACCATCCAGTTCCACGTCAGTCCGCACGGGCGGAGCCAATCGTGTACCTCGATCTCGACGGGCAGGGCGCCCGCTATGCCCAACTGATCCGTGCGCTGAAGGGCGCGATCCTCGATGGACGCGTTGCTGCGGGGGCGCGTCTTCCAGCGAGCCGATCACTGGCGCGCGAGATCGACGTTTCGCGCAACACCGTGCTTGCAGCGTACGAACAGCTGCAGGCGGAGGGTTTCCTGCTCGGTCGCGTCGGTTCCGGAAGTTTCGTCGCGAACGTCGGCACGACCGCGCCGCCGCTGCCATCGGCGACTCCGCTGATCGCGCCTCTGTCGTCGTTTGCACGCCGGGCGCTCGCCAACACGGATGGCCGCAGTGTGCCGGGTCACCAGCATGCCGACCTGCGCTATGACCTGCAGTACGGGTCGCCCCTCACCAATCCTCTGCTCGCCAGCATGTGGCGTCGCGAGGTGAGTCGCGCGGCGGATCACGCGGACGTTGCCTATCCGGATGCGCAGGGCTCGCTCGCGTTGCGCGAACAGATCTGCGACTACCTCGCGCGCCGGCGCGGGGTTCCGGCACAACCGCAGGACGTGCTCATTGTCTCGGGAACGCAGCAGGCATTTTCACTGGCCGCGCGCGTGCTGCTCGAAGCCGGCGACACCGTCGTGCTCGAAGACCCGCACTATCGCGGTGCGCGCCAGGCGTTCATGGCGCACGGCGCGCACGCGCGCGGTTGCCGCGTCGACGGGGATGGTCTCGTGCCCGCCGCGCTGCCGTCGAGTGCGCGACTGGCCGTTGTCACCCCGTCCCATCAATTCCCGACCGGCGCGTTGCTGCCATTGTCACGGCGCGTGGAGCTGCTCGAATGGGCGGCCGAGCGGCACGCCTGGCTCATCGAGGACGACTATGACGGCGAGTTTCGCTATGGCGGGCGCCCGCTTGCCGCGTTGAAGTCGCTCGATCGTGATGGTCGCGTGATCTATATCGGCAGCTTTTCCAAGGCGCTGTTTCCGTCGCTCCGGCTCGGTTACATGGTGCTGCCGACTGCCGTTCGCGACGCCACGGTGGCGGCGAAATGGCTCGAGGATCGCGGCTGCAGTGCACTTGAGCAGGCGGCGCTTGCGCGATTCATGGCGGACGGCGGCTTCGAGCGTCACCTGCGAAGGGCCGCGATCGCGCTTCGCGCACGTCGTACCGCAATGCTCAACGGTTTGGCGCGGCACGCGGGCGATGTCGTCGAAGTGGTCGATTCAAACGCAGGCATGCATCTCACCGCGTGGCTGACGCGCGCGAACCACGGCGACTGCGAGCGTCTCGTCGCACACGCGCGGCAACGCGGTCTCGGGCTGTATACGGTGGCTCCCTACTGCCTCAAACCACCGCCACGTCCAGGGCTGGTCCTCGGCTACGCCGGCCTTCCGCCGGCGGACATCGAGGCGGCGATGCGCCTGTTTGGACAGTGCCTGCGCGAACTCGGCTTCATCGGCGCGCGCGCCGCGGCATGAGGTCATGCGACGCAACGACAGCTTTCCACGCTGCCGTGCACGGTCGACGCGGGCGTTCATTGAACGCGCGCGCATCACCCCGATGTGACACGTTCCGATCGAAACACGCCGGCAGCGATTTCCCACTGCCGGCATAATGGACAACCGCTGCACGAGTCCCTCCAGGCCGCCCATGAGCTACAGCCAGACTTCCGACCCCTTCCGCCTCGCGCGCGAATGCGCAGCCGTAATGGTGCCGCAGGGAGACCGCGTGAGCCTGCCCGCAGGACAGGTGGGCTACATCACGCAAGCGCTCGGCGGCAGCTTCACCGTGTATTCGGAAGGAAATCTGTTCCGCATCTCAGGCGCCGACGCGGACGCGATCGGCAAGGAGCCGCCCGCCGCAATCGAACTCGCTGCAGATGCAGCCGATGCGGATGTCGAGAAGCTGGTGTGGGAGCAATTGCGTACCTGTTTCGATCCGGAGATACCGGTCAACATCGTCGACCTGGGTTTGATCTACGACTGCGATCTCGAACGCCTCGACGACGGTCAGCGCAAGGTCAATGTCCGCATGACGCTCACCGCGCCAGGGTGCGGCATGGGCGAAATCCTCGTCGACGACGTGCGCACGAAGATCGAGATGATCCCCACCATCGTCGAAGCCGATGTCGATCTGGTGTTCGATCCGCCATGGAACCAGACGATGATGTCGGAAGCGGCGCGTCTCGAAACCGGCATGATGTAACGAGCGGCGTGTCGAGCGGGCAAGCCGGGCTGTTGGTTCGCGCCGTTCGAACAAGAGTCCTCATTCGGAGCAACGCGAAGAACGCACCGCAGCTTCGCGATGTTCGCGACGGGGAGCCAGTGCACTTCAGCGCGTGCTTCGGCAAACCCGTCAACGAACGCGCGCCACAACGGTGGGCGGCATCGCCCCACGCACCGGCAGAACGCACCGCTTCGCGATCCTTCGCGCCGATGAGGGGTACAGTCCACCGGTCTTCCCGCCGGAGCGATTCCCTTGAAACGACGCCTGCACCTGATCGCGCTGATCCTGTTCGTCTTCTGTTTTCTGTACGACCTCGTCGTATGGGGTTCGCTGCCGCTGTTGCCGGCGGTCGGCGAGGCGATCGTTGTCTCCGCCAATCGCGAAGCCCCTCTCGCTGCCACCTACATCGGCTTGGGCCGGCTGATCGACGGTGCGGTCCCGGTACTTCAGTCATTCGGCGAAGGCGTCATGACCGACGCAATCGGTGCGGGCTTCGAGCGCATCCGCGGTGACAGCACCGTTGCGATCGACCTGATCTTCAATACGACGTGGAACGCGCAGCATCGATGGTTGAAAACGATGTACTGGGCCACGCCATTTCTTCTTCTGCTCACCGCCGGGCTGTGGACGCGACGTCCCAGACAGGTGCGCGCGTTCGGTCGCCGTTGATTCGCGGCGACCGCTCGGGCGCTGGTTCGATTTTCACGTTGTCGGCGCAGAAAACGATTACATCTGCGCCGAAGCGTTTTCAGCTTGCGACGAACCGCCGATGAAATGTGAATTTCATCACTAAAAACGTGCGGCGGACCGCCTTGCGATGTTCTTCGATGGGGTGATAGCGTCCGCGCGTTCGTTGCGATCGACTCGCCCGAACCGGAACCCGTCCGTCGGCGCACAACGCCCGAAGGATTTCGCAAAACAGTCCTGCCGTCGGGCCATGAGAGGGGCCCGTCAACGGGGCGGATGCGACCGGGGTGCAACGGAGTTTGCAACGGGCGCCGTGCCACATGGACGGCACAACTCAACACATAGCTGGGGGTATCCAGTGATTCTCAAATCACTCAGTGGCATGCGGCTTACAACGTTGGCCGCATCGGCCATCGTCGCTTTTGGCGGTGCGATGGCGGCGAACGCGGGCCAGGCGGCCGGCCGGTCGCCGGACGTCACCGCGGTTGCAGGTGCTACAGCGTTGCGGTCGGGCGAAGTCATCAACGGCATGGTGCCGTTCACCCGGGCGATCCACATTGAAGTCGCGCTGAAGATGCGCGACCGGGCCGGGCTGGATACCTTCATCGAGGCGGCCCATCGGTTCAACGCGACGGGTGCCGCTCCGACCCTGTCATCGGACGAGTTCCTGGCGAACCATGCGCCAACTGAAGAGCAGGCCAAGTCGGTGGTCGACTTCCTGACCGGTGCGGGCTTCACCAATGTCGTCATTGCGCCGAACCGCATGCTGGTCTCTGCCGACGGCACCGCGGACATCGCGCAGTCGGCGTTCCAGACGACGCTCGCACGCGTGCAGGCTGCGGATGGCCGCGACACGTATGCGAACACCGACTCCGTCAACATCCCGTTGGCGTTGAAGGACACGATTCTGTCGGTGATCGGCCTGCAGGACGTGCATCGCCCGCATGTCATGTCGCATGTGCTCACCGGTCCGCAGCCGTATGCGGTGACTGGACATTTTCCGAATGAGTTTTCGTCGATCTACAGCGCAACCGGCGTTCCGACAGCCGCTGGCGTCACCGTGGGCATCATCACCCAGGGCAAGATCACCCAGACGATCACCGATCTCAATGCGTTCACCGCGGCGCACGGCTTCGCCACGGTCACGACACAGACAGTCAACACCGGCGGCACCAGCACCGACACCAGCGGGCTCGGCGAATGGAACCTCGACAGCCAGGACATCGTCGGCATGGCGGGTGGCGCAGTCGGCAAGATCATCTTCTACAACGAACCGACCCTGTCGAACGCGCAACTGACTGCGAACATCAACACTGTGGTGTCGGCCAACGCGGCCAAGATCATCAACATGTCGCTCGGCGAATGCGAAACCGACGCGCACAGCGATGGTTCCGACGCGGCCGATGACCAGGCGTTCGCGGTGGCCGTGGCGCAGGGCCAGACCTTCTCGATCTCCACCGGCGATTCGGGTGCCGACGAGTGCGGCGACGGCGGCACGAAAGCGAGCAACCCGGCCAATTCGCCGTATGTGGTCGCAGTCGCTGGCACGACGTTGAATGCGTCGACCACGGCATGGACCAGCGAGACGGTGTGGAGCGGATCCGGCGGAAGCCAGAGCACGATCGAGCCGAAGCCGAGCTGGCAGACGTTGTGGACCGGTACCAAGCGTGGCGTCGCGGACGTTGCGTTCGATGCCGATCCGAATTCCGGCGCGAAAGTCATCGTCAGCGGCGGCACCCAGCAGATCGGCGGCACCAGCCTTGCAGCCCCGATCTTCGCGGGCTTGTGGGCCCGCGTGATTGCGGTCAAGGGCACGTCGGTCGGTTTCGCCGGTCCGTTGATCTACCAGTTGCCGGCGTCGGATTTCCACGACGTCGTCTCTGGCAGCAACGGCATCTCGGCCACCACCGGCTATGACCTCGCCAGCGGTCGTGGCAGCATCATCCTCAGCACTGCGATCAACCACATCGGCGGTGGCGGCACCGGCAACGTGGCTCCGATTGCGAACTTCGGCTTCACCACAAACCTGCTCGTGGCGAGCTTCACGGACAGCTCCAGCGACAGTGATGGAACCATCGCGTCGCGTGCCTGGAACTTCGGCGACAGTGGAACGTCGACGTCGACCAGTCCGAGCCATACCTATGCTGCGGCTGGCACCTACAGCGTTTCGCTGACAGTGACCGACAACGGCGGGCTGACCAACACCAAGACCTCGTCGGTCACGGTGACAGCCGGCGGTGGCGGCGGTGGTGGAACGGTTCTGCAGAACGGTGTGGCGGTGACGGGTCTCGCGGCAACGACGGGCAACCAGCTGATGTACACGCTGGTGGTTCCGGCCGGCGCGACGGGGCTCAAGTTCGTCACCAGCGGCGGCACCGGCGATGCGGACCTGTATGTGAAGTTCGGTTCGGCGCCGACCACGTCCAGCTATGACTGCCGTCCGTACGTCAGTGGCAATGCTGAAAGCTGCCCGATCACGACTGCACAGGCAGGCACGTACTACGTCATGTTGAATGCGTATGCCAGCTTCACCGGCGTCAGCTTGACCGGCAGTTACACCGCCGGCGGCGGTGGTGGTGGCGGGAGCGTGCTGACGAGTGGTGTTCCGGTGACCGGCGTGTCGGCCGCACTGAACGCGTATTCGACGACCTACACGATCGTTGTTCCGGCGGGCAAGACGAACCTGACCGTCACGACGTCGGGAGGCAGCGGTGACGGAGATCTGTATGTCCGTTCCGGCTCCGCGCCGACCACCTCGACCTATACCTGCCGGTCGTGGGCAACCGGCAACACCGAAAGCTGTTCGATCAATTCGCCGTCGGCAACCACGTACTACAT
>NZ_JBDSWZ010000231.1:0-3541 GCF_039926425.1 Dokdonella sp. | reverse complement strand
GAGATTCTGCACGATGCGGAATCCGGGCAGTTCCGGGCTGCCGGTGACCATCGAGTCGTTCAGCAGAAGGCCGCTGAGCGGCTGCGCGGTGTTGTAGGGATCGGTCATGGGTTCTCGTTGCGATCGGCACTTGGGCTTGTACAGAGTACCTGTCCTGGCGCAGTTCGGATTCATGAAGGCGGTCGAGCACGCGGAGTATTGCACTGTCAGCGCGCCGCCGATCTCAGCCTTCCTCGTCCTCGTTCGCCAGCAGGTCCCCCGGGTCGTCGACGTAGGTGATCAGGTCTCCGGGCTGGCACTGAAGTGCGGCACACAATTTCGCCAGTGTCGAGAAGCGCACGCCACGCACCTTGCCCGAGCGGAACAGTGAAAGGTGTGTCTCACTGACCCCGATCAGCGCGGCCACCTGCTTCGCTTTGAGTCGCCGTGAAGCGAGCACCTCGTCCAGCGCGATGCGGATCGGCATCAGAAGATTCCATCAAGATCGGCCTTCATGGCCGCGGCATGTCGCAGCACGTCTGCGATGATTTTCAGCGAGACGCCGATCGCGCCCAGCACCAGGCCCGACACGTCGTAGGCGATCCAGTATCCGACGTCGGAGCCGAGCAGGCGCGAGATCGCAGGAACCAGGAACACGCCGGCGAAGGCACCAACCGCCAGCACGACGCCGACCCGATCGAGCATCCGGATCACCGCATCGCCATAGAGATCGCCAGCGGCGATCGCGGCGAGCGCAGCGCGAATCCACCATAGCGCAAGCAGATAGCAGGCTTCCGGAATCGCGTCGACGCACTGGATGCCAAGACGCCCCAACGCGTCCGCTGCCCTCGCGTCGCTGACCACCCCGATCAGTGCTGCACTGAAGCGTTCGGCGATCAGCAGGCCCAACAGGCCCGCAGTCAGGAACGTCAGCATCGTGCACAGCCTGGCGCTTCGCGCGCGGATTTTCGTGGTGATCGATGACGTTCCCAAAACTCCTCCAAATTTAAGCTTGACAACAACTAATTGGATGTTAGTTTAACTCTTACATCAATCTTTGTGAATGCCTGAGCGCGAATGGTCGCCCTGTGAGGCCGTTGCTGGGCGGCCGTTCGAGGCGGTCGAAGATCGCTGCGCATGAGCCGACTGCCGGCGATCCGGCCCTCCATTCTCGTGGAACCCGCTCCATGTCCTGCCTTGAAGTGTCCGGCCTTGGCCATCGATATTCCCGCGACGTCATTCTCGAGCACATCGACCTGTGCGTGCCCGAAGGTGCGATTTACGCATTTCTCGGCCCAAACGGGGCCGGCAAGACGACGACGCTCCGCCTCATCCTGGGGCTTCTGACAGTGCAGGTCGGGCGCATCTGCGTATTCGGCCAGCGCCTGGACACGGATCGCATCGCGATCCTCGCGAAGGTGGGTTCGATGATCGAAGGTCCCTCCTCCTACGATCACCTGAGTGCCCGCGACAATCTCGAAGTCTCAAGGCGCATCCATCGATGCCCCGCGTCACGCATCGACGAGGTGCTGAAACTCGTCGGCCTCCGCGGAACAGGCAGCAAGAAAGTGCGGCAGTTCTCGCTCGGCATGAAGCAGCGGCTCGCGATCGGCACTGCACTGCTGCACTCGCCGAAACTGCTGGTGCTCGATGAGCCGACGAATGGACTGGATGCCGACGGCATGATCGAAATGCGCCACCTGCTCGCGGGACTCAATCGCGAGCACGGCACCACAATCCTGATCTCGAGTCATCTTTTGGCGGAGGTCGGGAAGCTCGCGACGCACGTCGGCGTGATCAGCGGCGGACGCATGGTGTTCGAGGGAACGATCGACCAGTTGGGATCGCGTGCGCCGCCAACGGTACGGTTGAGCACAAGCGATGATCCCAGAGCGGCGACGATCCTTGCAGCGGCCGGGATCGAATCGCAGTTCGTGCACGGAAAGATCGTGGTTCCGGCGATGTCCGCCGATTCCGTGGCGGATGTGAACCGCCAACTGGTCGAAAGCGGCATTGGCGTTCACGACATCGGTATCGCGCGACGCGATCTCGAATCGTTGTACACGGAACTGATCGGGGTACGCGCATGAACACCATGCTCGTGCATGCGTTCCACAGCGAATGGCTGAAGAAGAAAAACAGTCTCGCCGTCTGGCTGGTTCTGTGCGGAAGTCTCTTCACACCGGCAATCGTCACGCTTGCACGGCTGATCCAGCACAATGGCCTGGAACCGCTTTATCGCTCCGACGACTTCTGGCACTCGCTCTGGCGAAGCTCGTGGGAATCGATGGCGATTTTCCTGCTGCCGGTGTGCGCCATTCTTGCAACCAGCCTGCTCACGCAGATCGAATATCACAACAATGCATGGAAGCAGGTGCGTACGTTGCCGCTGCCGAGCGCACACCTGTTTGTTTCAAAACTCGCCGTCGTGTTCCTGATGCTCGTTCAGTTCTTCGCCCTGTTCAACGTGGGAATCTGGTTGTCCGCGATGGTTCCCTGCGTTCTGCTGTCGGGCGTCCCGTTTCCAACGCAGCCGATTCCGCTGATGGATTTCCTGCAAGACGATGCGCGGTACTTCGTCGACTGCCTTCCGATCGTCGCGCTTCAATATGCACTTGGACTGCGCTTCGGCAATTTTCTCGTCTCGGTCGGCGCCGGCTTCCTGTTGTGGGTCGGAGCGCTTGCGGCGTTGTCGTGGAAATACGGTTTCCTGGTTCCGTACACGTACGTGATGTTCGATTATCTGAAACAGGTACCCGCCGGAAAGACGGTCCGCCCGGACATGGATATCCACGTGTTCGCGTTGGGTTATTTTGTTGCATTCATCGCGCTCGGCTTTGCGATGTTCGCGTCGCGACGCCAGAAGGGCTGAGCTTCGACGCGGCCAGTCCACGACATCGATGCCGAGAATCCGAAGCATGGCGATGTGTTGAAGACGCGGAAGGGGCGCCGGGCCGCCACTGCGGGCGGCCGGCGCGCACGTCGTCACGCGACGAAAGCGACTATTTCGCGACTTTTTCGAGACGCGCCTGCGCCTCTGCCTTGCCGATGCCGCGTACCGCGGCCAACGAAGCCAGTTGCTCCCTGCGCGGCGTCGTCTTTCCCTTTTCCCAGTTGTACACCGACTGTCCGCTGACGCCGATGAGTTGGCCGAAATCGCCTGCAGACATTCCGAGGCGCGAGCGTAGCGACACGAGACCCTTCGCAACAAATCGCATCGGTGGCTCGGTGGACTCCGGTTTGGGCGACTTTTCGCTCCTGGCAGCTCCTTTCGCGAGCATCGAACCCTGTCGTTCGAGGGCGGCGATCTTGCGTTTCAGCGCTGCGATTTCGTGCCGATGCGCCGCTGCGTTCTTCCTGACCGGCTCCACCTCGCGGCGAATTTCCTTGCGGCACAGCCGCGCGATCTCGTCTTTTAGAAGTGAACCGATATTAGGCATTCGTTTTTCCAGCATGTCCGGGATTGAACGGCCTGTATCTTACATGGTGTCCGCCACAGCATCATCGAATCACCAAAAGATGCGACATGCCACGATTCAGCCTGGAAATGGAGGTGGTGGGC
>NZ_JBDSWZ010000230.1:0-4971 GCF_039926425.1 Dokdonella sp. | reverse complement strand
GTACTCGGCGTTCTCGGACCGGTCGCCTTCCGCTGCGGCGGCCGCGAGCGCTCGTACGACGTCCGGTCGACGGATGCGCCAGAGTTCGTCCAATTCACTCTTCAGTCGCGCGTGCCCCTCGACGGTGATCATCGGGGTCGAATCGGCAGTCGGTGGTCGCCAGCGGCTCATTGGTCGATCCTAACGAGTACGCGCGCAAGCACGCCACTCCTGAGACGCGTACACCAGCGTGACGTGCAGTGTGCGATCAACCCGCGACGCGCGTCGTGGACGTCTCTGCCGTGTCGAGAGTACTGCGGTATGTCGCGATGTCCGCGGCGAGTGGGTGATCGGGGTAGCCTCGTCGAAGTTGATCGAGCAGCGCGCGCGCTTCGCCAACCTTTCCCATGCGGTCTGCCAGCAAACGCGCTGCCAGCAGATAGTTGCGGGGGATATCGCGGTGCTTCGGATAGCGGCGATGGAAGCCTGACACGAGTTTGAGGGCGACCGCAGTCCAGTTCTCTGCAGCCGCCTTGGCTGCGACGCGCGCCACCTGGTCGGGAGAGGACAGTTCGAACGCAGGGTCGAGTGTCAGGCATTCACGCGCAACGTCCGCGGCACGTCGGTCGTTGCCCTGCGCCAGCAGCGTTCCGATCCAGTCTCTGCCATGCGAAAGCTGACTTTCGAGCTGGCCCGACAACGCAAGAAGCTTTCGATATTCGATGTGCAGCACCTCGCTGCCCACGTTGCTCAGCAAATGATGCGCAATCAGTTCGCGCGCGACCTGTGGATCGCCATCGCGGACGAGTTCCTCCACTTCTTCGAGCACTTCGTCGTCGGGACCTGCATTCGCGCGGCGCAGGGCACGCACCGATTCCGGTTCGTGTCCGAGCGCCTCGTGGTTCTGCCAGATGAGTTGACCCATCAGGTGGAAACTCAACACAACGAGGTAGTGAGCAACGAAATACAGGCCGACGAGGGTGACGAGCGGTGGCACCGTCGGTATCGATACGCTTCCTGCGTAGCGCGTGAGGACATTGAACAGGAACTGCAGCGTGGCGATCACGATGTACGGACGGCCAATGCGCACGAAGATGGCGCGCCACGCGGCAGGATTGAGTGCCTGCGCCAGGCTTTCGTCGATTGCGAGCGTCATGATCGCCCCCGGCAACGCCAGCGAAAGCGCGATCGCGACCGGGATGCCGCCGATCAGGCCGAAACCGAGGAAGCCGATCAGATTGGCCGTGAAGAAAATCGTCTGCAGCCATACGAGCGCCCAACCGGACGAATCGTCGAGGACGAATTGCGCACGCGGTGGACCCGTCTGGCCATCGGCGCTCGAACGGAGGCAGTCGAACGCATACCGGTACAGCGCAATCCACACAACGAGTTGCAGGACGATGCCGACCACCGGAACGAAGTCTGCAGCGTGACCGAGCGAGAGCACGCCCATAACGACCAGCGATGCGGGACGCAGCGGATAGGGCAGCTGACGACGCAGGTCTTGCCAGAACGGTTCGGTGGATATGGGGCTCATTGCGGGAAGTCCAGGCGAGGAAGTCGTCGTCGCCGGAAACAGGCGCGCAACGCCACGCATTCTCCTCCCGCCCGACCAGCGAGGACGCTGCGCGCGTTCGCAGTTCTCAGCGCCGGCTGATCGAACCGAGGACTCCGCGCAGGATCGAGCGACCGAGCTGGCCCGCGACATTGCGGGCCGCAGATTTGGCAAACGCCTCCAACATGCCCTGACGACGGCTGGTGCCGAGAACGATGTCTTTCGCGGCGCCCATCCAGCCACTGCCCTGTGCTTTTTCATTCTTGGCACGATCAGTTGACGCGGTCGCGGACGCGGCATCCGCGGCGCGCTTCGTCAGCTTCTCGAACGCGGAGTCCCGATCGACCGCAGTATCGTATTTCGCGCCAATCGGCGATCGCGAACGCACACTGGCCCGCTCCTCGGCGGTGATGGTTCCGATGCGGCATCCGGGTGATGTGATCATTGCGCGTTCGACCGGCAATGGAACACCGCCTTCCTGCAGCGTCGACACCAGTGCCTCGCCGACGCCGAGCTGGGTGATGGCCTTCGCGACATCGATTTTCGGATTCGGAGCGAATGTTTCCGCCGCGGACTTCACCGCCTTCTGGTCGCGGGGCGTGAAGGCGCGCAACGCGTGCTGGATGCGGTTGCCCATCTGGCCGAGGATCACGTCAGGCAGATCGTCCGGATTTTGCGAACAGAAGTAGACGCCAACGCCTTTCGAGCGGATGAGGCGGACCACCTGCTCGACGCGCTGGCGCAATGCCGGCGGTGCGTCGTCGAACAGCAGGTGCGCTTCATCAAAGAAGAACACGAGCTTGGGCTGGTCGAGGTCACCGACCTCCGGCATCTTCTCGAACAGCTCGGACAGCATCCACAGCAGGAAGGTGGTGTAGAGCTTGGGATTCAGAACGAGCTGATCGGCAGCGAGAATGTTGACCACGCCGCGACCCGAGAGGTCGGTGCGCATGAAGTCGACGAGGTCGAGCGCGGGTTCCCCGAAGAACTGGTCGCCGCCAGCCTGCTCCATCGACAGCAACGCACGCTGGATGGCCGCGATCGACGTGGGCGAGATCAGTCCGTACTGCTTTGAAATGTCTTTCGCGTGTTCCGTTGCCCATGTGAGCAATGCGCGCAAGTCCTTCAGGTCGAGCAGCAGCAAGCCTTCGTCGTCGGCGGTCTTGAAGACGATTTCGAGCACGCCGGCCTGCGTGTCGTTGAGTTCGAGCAGGCGGCCGAGCAGGTTCGGTCCCATCTCCGAGATCGTCGTGCGGATCGGATGCCCGAGCTTGCCGAAAATGTCCCAGAACACGACTGGATTCGCGTTCGGTTTCCAGTCGAGACCGAGCTTGTCGATGCGCGCCTTGAGCTTGTCGCTCATCACGCCGGCCTGCGCGAGGCCGGCCAGGTCGCCTTTCACGTCGGCGAGGAAGACCGGTACGCCGAGCTTCGAGAACCCTTCTGCCAGAACCATCAGAGAGACCGACTTTCCGGTGCCGGTCGCGCCCGCGATCATGCCGTGTCGATTCGCATAGCGCGGCAGCAGCCACACGTCCTTGTCGCCCTTGCCGATCAGGATGTCGTTCAACGCATACTCCTCTCATCGCCCGCCGACCAGCGCCGGATGCGGCATCGCGGCGATTGTAGCGACGAATGGCCTCTGGTTGCCGCAGAGTGCACGGACGCGTACCGTGCCACGCTTTCGCCTGGCGACCGTCCATCATGCATCGACTTCTTCCTGCCCCCATGTTCGCGATTGCTCTCGGTCTCTGCGGGTGTGCAGGCACGCCGCAGCACGCGAAACCCAAGACCACCGCCGGACCGGACGATGCGCAGTCGGCTGCGCTCTACGCGCGTCTCGACCAGGATGCCAAGCGATACGAGGGAGGACTTGATCTTGCTCGCACCGGAAATTCCGCGCAGGCGCAGGTCGAAATCAAGGCTGCTCTGGATGATCTGCGCGATGCGGCAACCCGGTGCTCGGCCGTGAATGGCTGCGATTCGCAGCGTTTCGTCGCTGGATTCGATGGCCTTCTTCGACAGGGCGTCGGTGGGCGATCCGATCAGTCGAGCGAAGGCGACACGGCGAGTCCAACGCCCGAAGCGACGGGCGAGGCGGGTGTGGACTCACCGCTCGGTACGGCGCTTCCCGAACTTGGCCGTTCGGTCACGCTGCTCAAGGGGCGCGAGCTCGGCGACATCATCGCGATGAACGATCCGGTGAAAGCCGCGCTCGAGGAATGGCTGACCCAGTATCGGCCGAACCTGATGACTGCGTATGAGAACTACCAGTACATGCGCTATCGCATGTGGCCGGAGTACCAGAAGGCAGGACTGCCCGAAGCGTTGCTGTTCGGAATGATGGCGAAGGAATCAGGTGGCAAGGTGCATGCGGTGTCGCGCTCCGGCGCGTCCGGACCACTGCAATTCATGTATGCGACGGGTCTTCGTTTCGGGCTCGGTACGGTGAACGGCTTCGACCAGCGCTTTGATCCGCAGATGTCCGCACGCGCGAACGCGGCGTACGTCAACGAGCAGCTCGCGATCTTCAACAACAATCTCGAACTCGTGATCGGCGCGTACAACGGCGGCGAGGGAGCGATGCTGAGACGCGTCGGGAAAGCCGGTGGGCAGCAGAGTTTCTGGAACCCCGACATCTATGCCAGTCTCTCTCAGGAAACGCGTGAATACGTGCCGATGGTGCTTGCGGCAGCGTGGCTGTTCATGCATCCGGAGCGCTATAACCTTGTGTTCCCGAAAATCTCGGGCCGTCCTGGAAGCATCACGTTGAAGCAGCCTGCGTCGATCGCCGAACTCACCGTCTGCTTTGGTCAGGACGCGAACCAGCGCGACGGCTGGTTTCGCACGTTGCGCAACCTCAATCCGCAACTCGATCCGCAGGCACAGCAGTCGATCGGCGTGCAGGTGGCGGTGCCGCAGCGCCTGGAAAAGGTGTACGTACGCGACTGCACTGGCGGTCGCTGGCCGCAGCTTGCGTCTGAATTGCACGCGGCCGCCGTCCCCGCTCCGTCGCCCGTGTCGCTCGCGCGATCAAGCACAACGCCAAGCCGAAAAGGCAAATCGTATGTCGTGCGAAAGGGAGATACCCTTTCGACGATTGCACGCAAGAGCGGTTGCCGCGATGCCAGCGACGTGGCGAAAGCCAATGGCCTGCGCGCTCCGCACTATCCGATCAAGCCGGGTCAGTTGCTGAAGCTTCCCGATTGCGGATAAGAAAAAGGGCGATCGCACTGCGATCGCCCCGATTTCTGTCGCGAAGGATCGATGTGCGGATCAGGCCGCTTCGGCCTCGTTGATCATCCAGCGATTGAGATCGGTGGCGGGCACCGTCTCCTTCAAGGTCCGCAGTGCGCGCATGACCTGCCGATGCAGTTCCTGCTGTTCGCCGAACTGGGAATCCTTGGTCTCGTGGAACACAACCGTCAGCCAGAGCG
>NZ_JBDSWZ010000229.1:0-5649 GCF_039926425.1 Dokdonella sp. | reverse complement strand
GAGCGCGTTCGGTGAAATCGCGCGTGTGCCGGTGGTAATCGATCGCGGTCGACGCGCGCATCAGGTTGTCCATGATCGGATCCGCCACCGCAAGAATCTCGTCGTCCGATTTGAGTGCAAGCTCCATCGTGCGTCCATCGCAGCGCGATCACGCTGGTCCAACAATCGAGGCGCGGACTCGACGGCTCGTCCGGTGCGCCCTCATGCTTCTACCCGACGCGGTCGACAAGCACCGGGTGATGAGCGGTGCGCACCAATCCTTTCGGGTTGTTCGGCGATCCAGCATACGACGGAACAGGCATCATTTGCTCCACCACGGCGAGAAGAACAGCGCAACGTTGATCGCGAATCCGATATTCCAGATCGCGGTGCGCGTCCACGCAAAATCTGCGAGATACGCGGCGACGAAGGCCATACGCGTCACGACGAATGCGACGGCCAGTGCATCGATGGTGGGTTGCGGCACGTGCCTGAATTCGGCCAGAAGTACGGCAACCGCAAAAAACGGAAAGGTCTCGATGCCATTGTGATGGGCGCCCAGTGCGCGTTGACGCATCGGTGTGGACCAGAACCCGGGATCGCGTGGACGCGCATTGTCGAATTCACGCCAGCCCAGCGGCTTGAACGGCGCAATCGTCAGGAGAAACACGAGGACGGCGGCAAACAGACACCACTCGGCGATGGTCATTCTTGCCTCCAGGCATTCACCAAAAGGAATGCGTGCGCAGCACGGGCCGACACGCGCATGCTCCAACGAATTCCCGGGTTTGCAATCATGGCATCGCGGCGGTCTGCGACGCAGCGCGCATGATCAAGATCTGCGTTCGCACCTGTTGCGCGCACTCACGATGCCGCCATGAACCCCAGGTCCGGCGTCGCGAAGCGTCCGAGGTTCGGGAACACGGTGGACATGTCGCCCGGCGCCACGCCATACCATTTCGCAAGGGTTGCGGCGTATTGATCGACCGCGGTGGTCGGGATGATCTGTCCATAGCCCGCATCGTCGGGACCACCGACGCTGAGCTGGGGCAGCGTGCCGTAGATGCGGCGGCCGTTGACCGCGCCGCCGAGGACGAGATGATGGCTGCCCCAGCCGTGATCCGTGCCGTCGCCGTTGATGCTGGTGGTACGACCGAATTCCGACGCGGTGAAACTGGTGACCTTGTCGGCGACGCTCATTTCCTGCGTGGCTGCGTAGAACGCAGCGAGCGCGGCATCCAGCTGGCCCAGTTGCGTTCCCTGGTCCTCCAACTGGTTGTCATGCGTGTCGAAACCGCCAATGCCGACATAGAAGATCTGGCGTTGCATCTGCAGCGGCGAACGGACATTGATGAGGCGCGCCACCATGCGCAGCTTGCGACCCAGCGAGGTGTCGGGAAACGGCGTGGCCAGCGCATTTTCACCATCGAGCGCATCGGTGATCATCGCCTCGTTGTTCATCGATCGACGCATCACGCCGGCGTACTGGCGTTGCAGCGCATTGCCTTGCGCAGCATCGCGCAGTGCAAGAAATGCGGCGCGCCGTGCAGCATCCCATTGCGGATTGAGATTGCCGACGCCCTGCGCGCCGCTTTCGCCGACGAAATAGGGAACGACGACATCGCCCGCCTGGAACACATTCTCGCCATCGACCGAAATATTCATCGACAGCGTCGGATTGGTGTTGCTGGTGTGGAAAATGTCGGCCAGTCGACCGCCCCAGCCGCGGCGCGTGATCGCATCCGCATTCGGGCGCTGCCACACCACGCTCTGGTCGCTGTGTGAAAAAAGTTGCGCAGGCACGGGCACCGCACCCGATTGATAGTCGGCCTTCGATGTCGGGTACAGCAACGGGCCAATGTTGGCGCCGATCGCCAGCGGGGAGGATGTCTGATTGAACAACCCGCGCAGCAGCGGCATCGCGGGGTTCAAGCCATAGTTGCTGCCGTCACTCGGCGTGGTCTGCGGATTGAGCGACAGCAGATCGCCAAGGGGCAGAGCGAGTGCACCACGCGCAGTCTGGTATTGCGCGTATTGGGTTGCGCTGGTTGGCACGAGCATGTTGAACGCATCGTTGCCGCCGTACATGTAAATGCAAACGAGTGCGCGGTAGTCGCTGCCGAGCAGTCGATGATCGACCGTCGCGGCCGCATGGGCGATCGAAAGCTTGCCGGCAAACTGCGAGAACAGCGCGGAGCTGGCGGTGGCGCACAGGGCGCGCTGAAGGAAGTCGCGACGTTTCATGGCATCACCGCTCGATCACGTATTCGGGGGAGGTCTGGATCAGCCACACCGCATCCTGCACACGCTGGCGTCGCTCGGCGTCACTTCCGGAAGGCATGCCCTGCACGTAAGCGACCAGCGTGTCGAACATGAAAGAGGACATCGTGCGGTTCATGAAGAGGAGATCAAAGCGATCGACGAGTTGCACGGCGTCGCCCGCGAGAGCGACTTCAGGGGCCAGGTCGACGACGATGTCTTCCGGTCCCTGCGAGTCGGAGCCGCGCCAGAAGTAATACACCTTCGCGCCCAATCCGTTCGCGGTGCTCGCAATCGTCGTGTCGGTGGTGATCTGGAACTCCGGCGCATCCAGGCCGAGCGAGGAGAGCTCGCCAGGCGGCTGGTAGTCGGGCAGGAAGAAATTGAACACGGTTGGCGCGCGCAGTGGCGCCTGGCCAAGATAGCCTTCGGGATTCCATTCCCGATAGCGGCCATCGTCGGCACGTGCGGAGAACACGCGCCACAAACGGCTGAGGCGCAGCAGTGGCTCACTCAACTTGCCGGCATTGCTCGCGAGTGTTGGCAGCGCGCGTGCTTCCGGATCGAGCAGCATCGCACGCACCGTCGCGTCAAGATCGCCGCGGACGCCAAGCCCGTTGTTGGCGAAGACGGCCGCAACGCGTCCGACAAATGCCGCGCTCGGATTTCCGGTGACGAGCCTCTTGATCAGGTGTCGCGCAACAAACGCCGGAACGTTCGGATGATTGAACAGATTGTCGAGGGCGGCGTCGAGATCGCCCTGTGCCGTTTCGCCACCCGGCAGTACGCCGCCTGCGAGCGCGACTCCGGGATATACGGTCAGCTGCTTGTTGTCGTCGCTCGCGTGAAACGACTCCCATGAATCCATCGGCAGCAGCCAGCCGAAATCGCCGACGGGACAGTATTCCCACTCCCACGGCTGGCCGCCCTGTGGCCTCGGGCAGGCGTGCCAGTTCCAGCCGGTGAACACGTTCGCGAAGCCGCGAATGGTGTCCTGATCGTAGGTCGGAATCGGCTGGCCGTTGGAGAGCAGCGGCGTTCCGTCCGGCGCGAGCTGCACCAGCCCGACCGAAAACAGCTGCATGATTTCGCGTGCGTAGTTCTCGTCCGGGCGGATGTTCTGCGTCGCGTCCGATTTGCGATTCTTGAACATCGACAGGTAGTGGCCCATCACCGGATTGAGTGTCACGTTCGCAAGCAGGGTGCGGTAATTGCCGAGCGCGCCGTCGACCAGCACGTCCTGGTAATTCGCCATCGCAATCGGCTCGTTCTCGATCGAGCCATTCCGGTCGGAGACGACGAACAGTTCGCTCAACGCAAAGGCGACTCGCTGGCGCAGCTGATCCGGCGCATTCACCGCGTTGAGCCACCATGCCTCCTGCCGGCTGTTCTGATAGACATTGAGGCCTGCCGCCGCCTGCGCCTCGAGGTAGGGGCGATGATGCGAAGCCGGCAACGCATATTGCTCGTCGAGCCACGCGCGGTAGCCGAGGTCGCGCAGCCGCGTGATTTCGGGGAGCGTCGCTCCAAACGTCGACTGGGTGAGGAATCGCGCGGACTGCGCATCCGAATGCGGGCCTTCGGATGCATCGTCGAAGCCGGAATCAAAGACATGGTCGCCGGCACATGCAACGGATGCGCCGCTCGCCAGCGCGAAGGCGATTGCGCATCGCCCGAAAACTGCACTCATCGATGTCCCCTGCTTTGACCGACGCCACCAAGCCGGTGACACTACGTCGTATGCTCCCGAGTCTATGTGAGAGCGGTCACAGCGTGAATCACCCAGCTTGCCGTCTGTCCATCGCGTTCGTCCTTTTCGGAGCCTGCGTGCCGATGCGGGTGTTCGCACTCAACAATTGCGTCGACGGCGACTTTGCCGATCGTCGCGGTCTGGCGCACGTGTCGATCGCCAACGATGACCCGACCAATCCGTATCGCTATCGCCCGAGATGCGTGACGATCAGCGAAGGAACCATGGTCACGTTCCGTGCCGTGCCGGATTTCGGGATGCATCCACTCTACGGCGGCACCGTCGAGGCCGGTGTGGCGACGATCGACCCTGCGAGCCCGGTCGGATCGATCGGCATCGGCAGTGAAGAGAACCGGGTACTGACTGCTTCCGGCGAGTTCCCATTCTTCTGCGACGTGCACTACAGCCAAGGCATGGCCGGATCGATCCGCGTGGTACCCCAACTGTTCGCGAACGGCTTTGACGGATGAACGATTCGTAGGCCGGACGCGCTCTGCGCGGCCGGCAACTTCGCCGGACATCACGCGCGCGTAGATTGCGCTTGGCGACGACACAGGCGATGCGTCGACTTGAGGGTGGCCTGCATAACGCAGCAACGCGATCAGCAGAACCAGCACCAACCCCGCGACCCAGAAAAGCACTGTGGGCGAACGAACGTGCATTGCGAGCACCATCCCCTGATCCGTGCGGACGAGCCAATATCCCAGCATCACCACGACAGCGCAATGCTGAACGCATGACGGCTATCGCAGATCGCGCAATCGGCATGCGTTGACGAGCCGCGGAAAGGGACATGCCGAGTCCTCGACGGCACCCGACCCGACTTGCCCCGGCGATTGTTTCCTTGCCGGCAACAGATCGTCGCCTTCGGACTCCTTGCAATCGGTGTGCTCAGGAGCCACAACGTGAACGCATTGACGTCAACTGTCTTCCCGGAGATCTCGCATGACCGATTCACCGCTGTATTCCACCTATCGCCTCGGCCCGATCGAACTGAAGAATCGCGTGGTCATGGCGCCGATGACACGGAGCCGCAGCATCGGCAACGTCCCGGGCGATCTGGTCGCCACCTATTATTCGCAGCGTGCGGAAGCCGGACTGATCCTGACCGAAGGCACCTCGCCGTCTCCCAATGGTCTGGGCTACCCACGGATTCCAGGGATGTACTCCGCAGAACAGGCTGCCGGCTGGAAGATGGTGACCGATGCCGTGCACAAGGACGGCAGTCATATCTTCGTGCAGTTGATGCACACCGGCCGCGTGAGCCACCCGGCGAACCTCCCCGCCGATGCCCGTGTGCTCGGTCCATCGCCGATTGCCGCGCCGGGCGAGATGTACACCGACAGTGCCGGCATGCAGCCGTTTCCGGTGCCCGAGGCGATGACCGAGGACGACATCGAGCATGCGATCGCGGAGTACGCGCAATCCTCGCGACTGGCGATCGAAGCCGGCTTCGATGGCGTCGAACTGCATGGTGCAAACGGCTACCTGATCGAACAGTTCCTCAACGTCGCGTCGAACCAGCGCACCGATCGCTGGGGCGGCTCGGTCGAAAACCGTCTTCGGTTCGCACTGGAAATCGCGAAGCGTACGGCGGCGGCGATTGGCGCGGACCGGGTGGGAATTCGCATTTCACCGTATGGCGTCTTCAACGGCTCGAC
>NZ_JBDSWZ010000228.1:0-4354 GCF_039926425.1 Dokdonella sp. | reverse complement strand
CCTATACTCGCCGCGGGTCATGGGGAGATGATCGACACGTGATACTCGGATTCCCGCACGAATCGACCACGGACGATGCCGAACGGCGGTTGCCGGATCCAGCCTCCGCGCGCGCCCTGCTCGGCGACCGCGCTGCTCCGCTGGATGCGCTGCTCGGGCGCCGCCGGCGCGAGTGGTCGACGCTCGCGGTCAGCGACGAGGATCGTGCGTTGCTCGAACGCACCTTCGACGCAATGACGTTGGCTTACGCGCGACTGGCCTTGCGTCATGGCCACCTTGGCAACGACTTTCACGCCTATCACAACGAAGGCCACATCCTGGAGATCTGCTCGGACCGGCTCGACCGGTTGATCGAATCGAACGGCCTGCGCACATTTGGCCTTCGCGACCTCTGCGCGCTCAGCCTGTTTGGCGCCAGCCACGATCTTCGACAGCGCGAGGCTCCGCAGCTGGTCGGCGGCGTCGGTGCGAACGAGCGCGCCAGCATCGAGGAAACGTGCCGCCTGCTGCAGACCTGCGGATTCTTCATCGCACACGATTCCGCGATCCACGACGCGCTCGAATTGATGATCGCCGGCAGCACGTTCGACGCACGTCCGCTGCCCGGCGGCCATCTCTACAACGCCGCTGACCTCGTGCAAAGCGGCGGCGCACTCGCGGCGCGACTCGACCAGGTGCTGGACGCAAGGCGTCCGGACTGGCGAGACAATGCCGGGCTGGTGCATGCGCAGCAGCTGGCGCTGATCGCCGCCGATCTGGACACCGCGAACGTGTCGGAACCGTTCCGGCAGTTTGCGACCAGTGCGGAAAACCTGTGCCGGGAACGCGAAATGCTGAGCGGACGATCGCTCGACGCAGGCGAGAGCGCGTTGCCCGTCCTGGGCTTCCTGACGGACGGACAGGACCGGTTCTTCTTCGACCTTCACCGCTTCCACTCGGAGCCAGGGCGCGCGGCGTTCGAATCGGGCAAACAAGCGAACGCCCCGCAGTTGAAGGCTCTTTGCATGGGTGTGCGTGCACGCATCGCGGTGCAGGGCGCGCCGTCCGATGGCAATCAGGTGATCGCCGCATACCGGCAAACGCTGGCCGACCTGCTGGGCTGAACGCGCAGGCCGGATGTCGAAGGGCTACGGGCGCGTCCGCCACACCTGGGCCGTCAAAATCGGTGCGTCCCTGCACCTTCGGCAACGTGCGCATCCCGCATGCTGCCGCTGCTTTTGCCGTGTGTCTGTTTCAAGCGCAATTGCGATGTGCGTATGACGGCCCGCTGAAAGTCGTGTTTCCCGCAACCGAAAACGGAGCGGCGCCTCGGCGCCACTCCGTTCACGAATGCATCTGCAAATCAGCGCTGGATGTTAAACGTCCAGCCGGCGGTCCAGTCATCGTTGGCATCGCGAAAGGCACCGATATACGGCGCCGCCGTGAAGAACGCGTCGTTGACGACCAATGCGCCGTTCGCGAGCGGCGAACCGGCAGCCGGCAAAAATCCATTGAGCTGAGGATTGCCTGTTGCATTGCCGGTGCCGCCACTGAACAGCGCCTGGGCCGACCCGGCGACACCGGTGCCGCCATCCACAAAATTGACGCTGCAGTTCAGCCATGCATGATCAAGGCTCAGATCGGCACCGCCCACCTGCGCCGCCGTCGCGGCGTTGTCAATGAACAAGCAACCCTTGCCGGGCTTGTTGAACGCCGTGACGACGATGTTGCTGATATGCCCGGCGCTTCCTTCTTTGAGGTTGATCCCGTTGCCTCCGCCCGCACCGTTGCCGATGAAGGTCATGTTCGACCAGCTCGGCGTTGCCCGCGGAAGCGCATCGTTGTTCTCGTTCTGGTTCGACGCCTCGAAGCCATTGTCGTTGCCAAGCGCGAGCGATTCCGACGCCCACTTGACGAGTCCGAACTGCACCTTGCCGCTGAAACCCTCGTCCCAGTCAAACCCGTCGTCGCCGCCTTCGTACGAGATCAGGTATTTCGCATTGACCGTACCGCCGAAGAATTCATAGCCATCGTCCTTGCCGCGATACGCCTGCAAGTGATCGACCACGGTTCCATCGCCGACCGCCTCGAACGTGAACGAGTTGACTTCGCGGCCTTCGACGAACACGTAACCGGCATATCGCGATTGCACGTAGCGCAGGCTGCCCGAGCTGTCATGCGGATTGTTGCCGCCGTACCGGAGGTCCGGGTTGAACTCGCTGCGGCAATCGAACGGCGCTGTCGGACATTTGTTGTTCGGTGCATTGCCCGCCAGCACGACGCCGCCCCAGTCGCCCGGTGCGGGAGTCTGGCCGAGCTTGCCGTCCTTCGGACTGGTGAACACAATCGGCGCATACGGCGTTCCGTTCGCGATCAGCTTGGAACCCGGATTCACGTACAGATAGTCCGCTGTATCTCCGCGCCCGGTGATCAGGGTTCCGGGTTCGATGGTGACCGTCGCGGAATTCGCATTGTCGCCGCCCACGGTCACCAGGCCCTGGAGTTCCCAGGTCGTGTTATTCGTCAAGGTCATGTTGCTCGTGATCGAGCCGCTCAGTACACAGGTCCGCGGCGAGCTGCCCGCTGTCGACCCAGCGGGGCAGCTGGTGAATTTCTCACGATAGACGCAACTGCCCACTTCAGGGGTGACCAGTTGCTGCAGCGGATTCACGGGGAATGAAACCGGACTGAGGCCTGTGCTCGCGTCGGGTGTGACGGTGACGGTGCCTTCGGTACAACTCGCGAACGAGACGTCGATGGAACCAAACCGGCTTCTTGTCGGCACTTCGGTGAGTGGCCCGTTGAACGTGCCATCGCTGAAGGTAAACAGGTCCGAGGTCGCACTGAATTCAAATTCGCCAAGCAACGGCGATGCAGTCACCCAGATCGGGTTGCCGTCTGCATCGTAGAGATATCCCGACAGATAGAGCGTCTTGTTGCCGCTCGGAGTCGGGAGAACATCGAACACCCAACCGCGCGCGGAGGAGGGGTGCGAAAGATCAGCCCATCCACCATCGAACGCATCGGTGAGGGTCAACGCCGCATGCACTTGACCCACGGCTAGTACGCTGAGCGCCGCGCCGCTGAGTAGCTTTTTGCTCAAAGAATTCATCTGGAAATCCCCATCGATTGGACTGGCAAATACACGGTCACAAATCGGAAAACCGCGCACGAACCTGCACGCTATCGACCGCATGTGACCGAAGCGCCACACTTTTTTTACGGGCATGTGTCACTGCGCAACGAATAGGCGCGACAGGCACACGCGCTGTGCACGAACCGCCCAGGATTTCGGCTAGCGCGAGGAACCGAGTCGCCACTCGAGACTGAAGGCAATCTCGCGGCCTTTCCGGAACTCTCGCGTCGACAAGCCGCCCTGCACGAATTGCACCTTCGGGTCCAGCAGGTTGCGCAGCTTCAACGTCCAGCGCCAGTCACGCGCAAAGCGCTGGCGAAACTGGAAATCCAGCGCGCTGAAGGCTTCCTCGTAGATATCCGGCTGGCCCTGCACACCCACCTCGGAGATCCGCCGACCGAACCGGTTGAACAGCAGCGTCGTCTCGAGCCGGTTGTCCGGGTGCCTGTATCCGATCTGCGCATTCATGACGTACGGCGACTGACCCTGCATCGCACGCGAGAGGTTGGTCTGGAAGCTCGCGCTCAGCGGATCGAGCTGAACGTTTGAGCGGATGCGTGCATAGTTGAAGCCGGCGTAGAAGTTTTCCAGCTCGGCCACCTTCCAGCGCTCGCCCAGGAAACCCAGACTCTTGTAAATGTCGAGCTCGACCCCGTCGTTGTGTGCGCTCCCGGCATTCGCAAAACTCAGCAGCGGCGTCGATCCCGCCAGACGCACACGCTCGATCGGATGATCGAATTTTTTGTCGAATGCGGCGACCGACAGACTGTCCGAATCGGAAAAGTAGTATTCCCAGCGTAGATCGATGTTGCGGATGCGCGTCGCCTGCAGATCCGGACGACCGATCGTGTCGATATCCAGTTCCGGGTCGGTGTAGGGAGACGGCGAGAGCTCGCGGAAATCGGGGCGCGCCACGGTGCGGCTGAATCCGGCACGCACTTGCGCATTCTCGCTGTAGAGCCAGGCGAACGATGCCGCCGGCAGCCAGACACTGCTGCGGTCCGTCGAGCGGACGGGAGCAGCCGAGGGGTTGACGATGCTGAAGGTCGTGACCGACTGGTCGTTGCGCTCGTGCCGCGATCCGAGCACGACCCGATAGCGGCCCTTGAAGTTGAAGTCGACGTTGAAAAACGCCGCGTCAATGGCTTGCGCAGCCGAATAGTTGTCCGTCGCGCGCGTTGTCTCGCGCAGCACGAATCCGTCCGGCCCGATGTTGTCCGACGAGAGGATCTGGTCGAT
>NZ_JBDSWZ010000227.1:0-13344 GCF_039926425.1 Dokdonella sp. | reverse complement strand
AGCGAGATGGATGTCATTGCCGCGCGTCTCGAGCGCCTGGAACACGCGAAGGGAGAGTGACATGACGACCCTTTCGTGGATCAGCCGCGGCGGGCCGCCCGTCGCATTGCTGGCAGTGGCGCTGACCATTGCACCGGCAGGTGCTGCCAATTCACCGCAGCACCGATACAGCATCACTGCAAGCCTGACGCCATCGGGCGTCTCCACCACTGCTGCGAACGGCGGCGTCGAGATGAAATCGACGCTCAGCCGGCCAGCCAGCGGGAACGATGTGCAATCCGGAGGCAGCTACGTGGTGATGGCAAAGATCGTCGCATCGCCGATGGGTTGTGCGAGCGACACCATCTTCGTGGACGGTTTCGAGTAGTAGCACCGCGCAAGGACCGGAGCGCGGCGGCAACGTCGCGCTCCCCTCATGCCCTCCTGGATGACCGTACCGCGGCGTCAATCTTTCGGCCTCGCGCAACCGGCCGCTGCCTGCCGAACCATGCCGGCGTACCCATCGCGCGGGAAAAAGCTGTTTCTCAACAGGCGCTTCAGTCCGTCTCGAATCCGTTGGCGAAGATCACGTCGCCGACATCCGCCACATACGCTGCGCCACCGCGACCGTCATGCGGCGAACCGATGGCTGCCATTTCACCTGACATCGCCACCGCGCGTCCGAATCCGTCGCTCTCGCCCTGGAGCGTCGATGGGTTCGCGCCGCTCAACTCCGACGCGGGCGACCATTCCGAAACATCGCGCTGGAAGATGAAAGCGCGACCATTCAAATCGTCCGCGGTACCAACGGGCTGGCCGACAACGATGCGATCTGCCGGTCCCGAAATGGCCACGGACGCTCCGAAACTGCCGGACACGAGCGTGGAGTCCGCTGCAACGAGTCTGTCCTGCAACGCCCACACGCCACCCACGTGCGCGTAGACATACGCAGCTCCGCGCGTCTGCGCCGCGTCCACGGCACCAATGACGAGTGTGTCGCCCGAGAGAGCGACCGACGTGCCGAATCCCGCCAGTTTGGCCGCAACCGATGCCGTGATTTTTGCCTGCTGCGACCAGACGCCTCCACTATTGGTGAAGACGTACACTGCTCCGCCGTCGGTTTCGATCCCGATATCCGCGGTCGGCGCACCGACCGCGAGAGTCGATCCGTTGAGCGCGATCGAGGAACCGAAGCCGTCGTTTACGGTTCCATCCGCTGGCTGGATCATCGCCTGTGGCGACCAGCTCGAACCGGAGCGCGCAAACAGCTGCACGTTCCCAGGCTGCGGCGCCGTCGAACTGCCGATTTCTCCTGCCGCGATCAAGTCGCCCTGCACGGCGACTGCTGCGCCAAACGCCACCGGTCCGGCGCCCGACCCTCCGTCGGTGAGCCGGGCTTGCTGCGGCCAGCTCCCATCTCCGCGCACGAACACAAAGGCGGCGCCACCCATTTCCGCCGTGGCTCCGAACGCATTGCTCGCGCCAACGACCGCCGTGTCCTGATCCAGAGTGACTGCACTGCCGAACCCCTGGAACAACGGTTCCGACGGCACCAGGCGTGCGCGCTGGCTCCATTGACCGTCCACCGCGTCGAATACGTAGGCGACACCGATCAGGAACGGTTCGCTGGTTCGCGCATTGTCGGCACCCACCAACAACGTCGATCCGGACAGCGCGACCGCGTCGCCGAACTGCTCGCCACGATGATCGTTGCCGGGCGTCAGAACCGCGGTGGGGGTCCAGTCGTCGCCTGTTTTCGAAAAAACCGTTGCATCGCCAGTCGCGCCGGCATCGGTGAATGCACCTGGTGCGCCGATCAGAAGAGTGTCGCCATCGAGTGCCACCGATCGGCCAAAATCGTAGGTGTAATAATTGACGACGCCGTGCGCGACATGCGCGTCGCGCGTCCACACGCCGTTGGTCCGTTCGAACACGTACGCGGTTCCCGCTTGCGGCCATCCGAACACCGTGTCCGACGGCGAAGAAACCAGCGCACGCTCGCCGTCGATGGCCACGGCCACGCCAAATCCCGGTGCAGACGTCAGTGGATCCAGCTCTCCTTGCGCCGTCCACGTTCCGTCCGACCCGCGCTCATACGGCGTGACGACATTGTTCCACGACACCAGCGCGGTGTGGCCTGAGAGGGCGAACGCAGAACCGGCTCCGGCGAACGCGTTGGTCAGGCCCAGTTCGATCCGCGACTCGCGAGCCCACGTGACGCCGGACCGCTGGAAGAAGTAGGCGTAATTGTGGATCTCGAAATTGTTGACGAAAGCACTCGACCACGCCACGGCAAAATCACCATCGACGATGGTGGATTGGATCAGTTCGCCTGCGTCCGCCTGCAATTGTGCCTGCTGCGACCACCCCGCTCCGGCGCGAACAAAAATAGAGCCGTTGCCCAGTGCCAGCGTGCTGCCCGACAGGGACACCGGTCCACTGGCCTCGAAACGATCCACCTGCTGCCAGCTGCTTCCGCTGCGCGCAAAGGTATAGACAGCGGCGTCGAGTCCTCCGGACACACCCGGCGTCGCAGCGACGATCAGGTTGGAACCGAGTGCAAGCTGCGCGCCGAAATATGCCGTTCCCGCGGAATCGGTCGGCACCAGGACCGCTTCCTCGAACCAGTCCGCGCCGGTCTTCCGGTAGACGTCGATGCTGCCCGCTGCACCGACCGCCGCCGTATCACCCGACAGCGCGACAGCCGCGCCGAGCGCAGAGGCGGAGCCCGGAATGCCAACGGGTGCGGGCTCGACGCGCGTCAGCGCGAACGATGACGACGCCATGGCTATTGCGAGCACCGCGGTGACTGCGATCACCTGCGTCCGCCACAAGCGCGCGGAGCGCAGTCCCACCGAACCTTCGGCAACTTCACGTTCCATGTCGTTCTCCCGTCGTTCTTCCAATGGTAATCCCGTCGCCGTGCGCGTCAAACCCCAACCGCCACCCGCCGCGGGCGTTGCAACTATGATCCGCCAACCCCATCAGGAGTCGCGCATGCCCAAGCTCATCTCTGTTCTGGCGTTGACCGCCGCCGCACTCGCGACCCGTCCGGCGTCGAGCGCCGATGCCGTGACCGTACTGCATTGCGGGCACGCCATAGACACCGCAGCGGGCAAACTGCTCGGCGAAACCAGCATCGTCGTCGAGGGAAAGCGCATCCGCGAGATCAGGCCAGGTCGCATCGAAGTCGAGGGCGCCGGGGGATTCGAACTCAAATGGGCAACCTGCTTGCCCGGATTGATCGACAGTCATACGCATCTCAGCGGCGAGACCAGCCCCACCGGCTACACCGACCAGTTCCGCTGGAACATCGCCGACTACGCGATCCGTTCGACCGGCTATGCGCAGCGCACCCTCGACGCAGGTTTCACAACCGTGCGAAACCTCGGCGACAACCAGGGCGAAACGGTGGCGCTGCGCAATGCGATCAACGCCGGCGTCATTCCCGGCCCGCGCATCTTCACCGCGGCACAGGCGATCGGCTCGACCGGCGGCCACGCCGACGGCACTGACGGCTACCGCAAGGACCTCGCCGGCAATCCAGGACCGGACGAAGGCATCATCAACGGCGCCGACGACGCATGGAAAGCCGTGCGCCAGCACTACAAGGACGGCGCCGATCTGATCAAGATCATGCCGTCGGGCGGCGTGCTCGACGAGAGCAGCAGCGTCGACAATGCACAGATGACGCTGGAGGAAATCAAGGCGGTCGTTGCCGCGGCGCACGACTACGGATTCACCGTCGCTGCACACGCGCACGGTGCGGAGGCCATCCGCCGCGCGGTGATTGGCGGCGTCGATTCGATCGAACACGGCACCTTCATGGACGATGCCGACATGAAGCTGATGAAGGAGCACGGCACCTGGTACGTGCCGACGATCATCGCTGGGAAATACGTTGAGGAAAAAGCGAAGGTTCCGGGTTATTACCCCGCGCAGATCGCGGCCAAGGCGGCTCGGGTTGGTCCGCTGATCCAGGCCACCGCGGGTCGCGCGTACAAGGCCGGCGTGAAGATCGCGTTCGGCACCGATGCCGCGGTCTATCCGCATGGACAGAACGCGAAGGAGTTCCAGTACATGGTGGAGGCCGGCATGCCCGCGATGTTCGTGCTGCAGGCAGCGACTACGCACGCTGCCGAGTTGCTGAAGAAGTCGAAGGACCTCGGCACGCTCGATGCCGGCAAGTACGCCGATGTGATTGCGGTGAATGGCAATCCCTTGGACGACATCACGCTGATGCAGAACGTCGGCTTCGTGATGAAGGAAGGTGTGACGTACAAATATGGCGGCAAGACGATGACGCCTGTTGCCGAGGTTGCGGCGTCGCCCCCAACCGCACAAGGCGAGCAATTGTCCGGTTTCTGAATCCCCGCCTGACCGAATGCGATGGATAATGCGCGGTCATGGATTCGCGCATCGCCACCGTATTCGACGAAGAACGTGCCTGGTTGAAGGCATGGCGCATCTGGACGACAGCGCTGCTGCTGGCGGTGCTGGTGGCGTCCATCGTCTGGGCGTTCGGTGGATTCGCAGCGGTGACGCGCAAGGATCTGCCGATCATCGCCGCCGGTGACCGACTGGTGACCGACGACTGGATCCTGCAGCCTCTTCGCTCGACACTGGCGTCGACGAACGCGATGGGTCGACCCGCACCCGAGGGGGCGGCGTTCCTGATCCTCGAAGCTGTCGTCGAAAACCGCACACGCAACAGTCGCAGCGATGTCGACACTGCGGTGCGCTGGCTGGATCCGTCCAAGGACGGTGCAGCGGCCGCATCACGCGCCGGGACGGAGGCCGACTCGGTGATCCTCTTGCGCGATCCAAGTTTTGGAGCACTGCTGCATCCTGGACTTCCCGAGCGCATCGCGCTGTCATGGCAAGTGCCTGTCACAACAGTCGTCGCGGAGTCGCAGCAATGGTTGTTGCTGGGCCGCACGTGGGTGCCGAAAGATCGGCTCAACGGCGGCGGAAACTGGCTCAACCGCCGTGCGCTTGCGCGCGCGAAACTCGCCGTCGACGACGTGCGCGCCCGGGACAGCGCGCCTTGATGGGCAAAGCGCGCAGCGTGGCCACGTCGGCGCTGTGGGTCGCGGCAGCGATCGCGACGATCGGCGCGCTGGTGAACCTGCGCATGAACTACGACAGCAAGCTCGCACCATTCCTGGTCTCGGGTCGCATCGGCGAAGCGGTTGTGGCGCGTGCCTTCGTTGTCACGGTCGGAACTGTGGAGCTGGCAGCGGCAACGTCCGCGCAGGACGATCCGGAAGAAATCACGTTGAAATCGTTGTCGTCCGCCGGCGTGTGGGTGGTGGTGCATCTGCGCCTCGATGCGCGGCTGGCGCCCATCAGCCTGCTGACCGCCAACCTGCAGACCTCCGACGGCTACGCGTACGCAGCAGCGGGGCCACGCGTGCAGGGCGCGGGAAACCTGGCCTACTCGCGCAAGCTGCTCAATCTGAAAACCACGCAGCCGGGACTCGCGAACGACGGCCTTCTTCTGTTTGAGGTTCCCCGCGCGCGACTTGCAGGACTGCATCTGCAGGTGTCTCAGGCGTCCGGCGGCGCAAAGCTCGATAGCCTCGCGGACATCGACCTCGGTATCGATGCGGCGAAAGCAGTCGACTTGCTCGAGCACATCGCGCCACTGTTGACCGTGCGCGGAGACGAGCCGTGAATGTCATGAAATCCTTGCATCGCTGGCTGCGTGCGCAGCGCGGTTGGCTCGTCGGGGGTGTGCTGGTGGGGTCGACGGTGTTGCTGTGGACGACGTGGGACGCATGGCGCGACTACGCCCGCTGGCGTCCGCTGCGTCCGGCCGACGTGGCCGCCGGGGAAGGCGGCATGCTCGGTGGCGCCGAATGGCGGCTTGGAAGCGTCGAGATTCTCGATCCGAAGGATCTCGCACTGGGCAGACGTGTTCCCGACGACGCGGTCGTTCTGGTCGCCCATTACGCGATGACGCCCGCCACGGGTGCTGACCAGAAGCTGCTCGCGTCCTGTGACGGACGTCTTTCCGACGCGAAGGGTCGGCACTGGGAGGAATATCCGATCGAGTTGAGCCGGCTGCATCTGGGCGAACCACGCGGCTGCGTCGCCGAACTGTCGGCCGACGCCGGCATCCGCAGCGCGCCTCCCGGCGCACCGTGGCATTTCGCGCACGCGTACCTCGTGCCGTCGGACGTGGCGCTCGGCGCAATGCCGGAACTCATCCTGCCGAAATTACAACCCCGCTATCTTCGCTTCCAACGACGCTGACCGCGCGTGACGATCGCTGCCGGCGTCCACGCTGCATCGCAAGGCGAACAGCGGCGGCGAGCAGGCAAATCCGCACAGGCTCGCCGAGAAGGGACGACTCGAGATCCAGCGGACCTCCGAACAGGATCGCAAGCGGCGAACCGAACACTTCCCACGCAGCCCCCTCGTGCGGCCCGATCAAGGTCGCGACCGCACGCCACGCAAGGTCGCACACGACATCCAGTGCCACGTAACCGACGCACAACGCGAGCATCGGGCGCACGCCGGCAGCGAGCAGCAGTCTCACCGCATTGATCACTGGCACTGCTTTCGAATTCCAACCCGCACTGGTCTTGTCGAGAATCTTCCCCGCCGTGTGGCGAACGGGCACCGGCAGTGCGGCGAAGCGTCGGCGCGCGAATTCAAGGCGAGCGTCGGCGCGGAACAACGCGCGCGCTGTGCCGAGGTCCCGCCCGTAGACGATCGCCGCGATCGCAAACCACACCAGGGTCAGGAGCAGCGCCTGCAAGACCGGACCCGCAAGGTGCAGCGTTGCCGAAAACCCCGACGGGAGCGCGCCCGCGACACCCGCCGCGGGAGGCGCGGCGGGCACCGCGTCGACCAAGTCTGCCCACCACCCGCTGACCCACGCCCACGCGACGCGCTGTTCGGCCCAGGCCCACGCCGCGTCGGTCCAGTGCCGGATCACATAGAGGCCGAGGAATACCCAGTAAGCCTGGCAGGTGGTCGCAAGAATCGACCACAACGCCGCCGGATGCGCCTGTTGCCACCACAGCAAGCCGCGGCGCAGCGCGTACGTCAGAACCACCGACAGCCAGAGGCCGGGTTCCTGCAGAAGGTCGGTCGGCAAGCCATGACGATCAAGCAGGCTGCCGCGCAGGAAATCGAGCACATACGCGCGAATACTGTCGCCCAGTAGGCCCCACGTGGCGTAGTACGCAAAGAACGGCAGCAACACGATCGCCAGGACCGAACCGAAACGACGCAATGATCCCGCGCCGCTGTCGGCGTGTTCCTGCTTTGCGTCGGCCACCTCCGGAGTGGCGAGCACAGCGGATCGCAGCGCGTCGAACATCGCGATCGTGCACAGCAGTCGCACCACGACCATCAGTGCGAGGCCGAGGAAGCCGAGAAGATGATTCACGTAGCCCAGCACGACCGCGAGGCGCAACAGAATCATGCCGGCCAGTTTCTGAACGAAAAACCAGAACACGAGCGTGGGCCAGTACGTCGCGAGCAGGTGCAACGTCGCACGTGGCAGCTCCAGCCAATCTCCGGGCGGTGTCGTGTCGCCGGAAGTCATTGAATCGGTTTGTGCCACGTCGCCGTCCGTTCCGATCGCCGCTCGGTTCGCGGCGCGTCTGCGATGCTACCGCACGCGCGAGGACGGGGACTTGGGTCTCAAAGGGCAGCCGCCGCGTTTCCGCCATCGTCGCGCGCTGTCGGCGCATGCAGTGCAGGTCAGATCTTTTCCGGATTGCCTTGCGTTGTCGACGTGCTGGCACAATCTGCGGTCGATCCTATTGGAGTCCGCAATGACTGAATCTCCCATGCCGTCCCACGTTTTCGATGCCACCGAACTGAACTTCCAGGCCGACGTGCTCGACGCGTCGTTCGTGCAGCCAATCCTGGTCGACCTGTGGGCGACGTGGTGCGAGCCGTGCAAGGTGCTTGGGCCGTTGCTCGAGAAGGTCGTCGACAGCTACCACGGCGCGCTCCGCATGGCGAAGATCGACTGCGACAAGGAACAGGCGCTTGCCGCATCGTTCGGCGTGCGCAGCATTCCGACCGTGGTGCTGATCCGTGAAGGCCAGATGGTCGACGCGTTCACCGGCGCGTTGCCCGAAAGCGGCATCCGCGAGTTTCTCGCCCGCCATGTGCAACCCAATGCGGAAGCAGCACCGGCGATCGACGCGGAACCTGCGGTGACGGAATCGCCGGAGCAGGCGATTGCACGGATCCAGCAGGAAATGGCGACGCATCCGGACAAGTCGGAACTGAAACTGGATCTTGCCGTGGCACAGATGCAGGCTGGCAACAGCGCGGCGGCAGAGTCGGAGCTCGACAGTCTTCCGGCGAACCTCGCGACCGACGACCGCGCGAAACGCCTGCGCGGCCAACTCGACTTCGCGCACTCGTTGAAAGATGCTCCGACCGCGGTGGACTTGCGCGCGCGCATCGAGCGAGATCCCTCCGATCACACCGCCCGCGATCTGCTCGGCGTGCGATTGCTGATCGACGGAGACGCAGAGGGTGGCCTTGCGCAGTTCCTTGAAGTGCTCAAGGCCGACCGCAGCTGGAACGACGGGCAGGCGAAAAAGCGCCTCATCTCGGCCTTCAGTGTGCTCGACGATGCCGAGCTGGTCGGCACCTACCGGCGCAAGATGTCGTCGCTGCTGTTCTGACTGGTTCTTTGACTGCGGATGCCGAACTGGATCAACACGCCGATCGCGACGAACAGCACGGCGGCGCTCACTGCGAGCGCGTGGTGAATCCCGAAATGAGCGCCAGCCAGGCCGACGGTGACGCCGCTGAAGGTGCGCATCCCCATCGCGAACATGCTGAACACGCCGATCGCGCGTCCGCGCAATTCCGCTGGCGCGTCGAGCTGCACCAGCGTCTGCGCCATCGCATTGAACGAGAGTTCGACAAAGCCTGCAGCGAACAGTGCGATCAGCGCGAGCGTGTAGTTTGACGTCAGCGCGAAACTGCCAAGTGCGACGCACCACAGCATCGCGAGCACGCATGCAGTGACGGGCTTCGGGCGCAGCCAGCCACGGCTCTCGAGCACGAAGCCGGCGGTCAGCGCGCCGGCGGCGTCTGCCGCGAGCAACATGCTGTAGGAAAAATCCACGTGTGCATGGCCGAGATCGCCGGCGAATCCCGGCATTTGTGCCTGATACGCGTTGCCGATGAAAAGAGACGCGCCACCGGCGAGCAGGGTCATCGACGCGATCACGCGATGCTGCGCGATTTCCTTCATCGCCCGACCGACGTCCGCGATGCTGCGCACGGCACGCGTCGCGACCGCGGCCCCGGCAGCGCGGAATTTCGGACCGTAGGGCGCAGCCACCAGCCAGGCAATCATCGGCAGGTAGAGCAGCGCGTTGAGAAGAATGCCGACCTTCGCACCCAGCATCAGCAGCAACAACCCGCCAACGCCCGGACCCGCCAGCATACCGAGCTGACGGGCGGTGGAGTTGAGCCGCACCGCGCTTTGCAAATGCTCGCGGCCGACGATGTCATGCAGCAGCAACTGCGACGGAGGACCCCACAGCACGCCCGCCACACCGTGCATGACGAGTAGCAGAGCGGCATGCCAGATCTTCAGGGTGCCCGTCATGAACAGCACGCCCCACGCGATCGATACGCCCATGAACAGCGTCATCCCGAGCTGGATCATGCGGCGCGGATCAACGCGGTCCGCGAGCGCGCCGGAATAGACCGAGAACAGCAGGAACGGAAGCCAGTGCGACACGACTGCGAATCCGCCCAGCGCAGGCGAATGGAAGGTCTGGTAGATCACCCAGTAGCTGATCACGTGTTCGATGTTGTCGGCCATCATCGCGAGCGCCGACAAGACGAAATACGTGCGAAAGCCCGTGTGGCGGAGCGCTGCGAATGCGACGTGCGCGGGTGCGGCAGCAGCAGTGTTCATTCGCGGATCCGCGCAAAGTGCGGGAGTCTAGCGGCTGGAGCCGTCGCCAGCCCAGGTGCTGATCCGGGCCCCGTCGATCGCGTTCAACCGGCGCGACAGCCTCGGCGCGTTGAAAGCAATGCAGCGCGTGGATCGGGGCGCGTCACCGCGCGGATAAATGGCGCGGCCTGCGTTATCGTAGCGGCGTGTTTGATCAAGGATCAGCGTTTTGAACAGCGAATCCAGTGAACCCTCCCCCGCCGCGGCACCGACGCGCGAGTCCGCCGCTCCATTCGCGTTCACCGCCGTGTGGCCTCGTGCCTCGAATGAGGATGCCGACGCGATCCGTGCATTCTGGCGGCGCGAAAAGGCGCTCGATAACGACGCGGCGATGGACCAGCGGCTGCCACAGGTCGTGATGATCGCGCGCACGGCGGAGGGAGCCGTGGCGGGGGTGTGCACGGCGGTTGCAACCACGCCACAGCAGCTCGGCCAGCCGGTGTACTACTGGCGGACGTTTGTCGGCGCGACGTGGCGCTCCAGCAAACTGGTGATGTCACTCCTGAAACGATCCTGCATCCTGCTTGAAGACCACGCCCGCCAGCAGGGGTTTCCATGCATCGGTGTGCTGCTGGAGCTCGAGAACACCCGCTTCGCCAAGGTCGGGCGGCGCGCGGAATGGCACAACCCGCGCTTCGTCTATATCGGTCGCAGTGAACGCGGCCTCGACGTTCGTGTGCACTACTTCGCCGGCGCGCGCCTCAAATAGCTGCAGGTGACGGCGCGCGGCGGATGCGGCACGATGGTTCAGCCCGGACTCTCCACTCACATCATGCAGAACGAAACTCCGTCCAACAGTTATGCCGCGGAACCTTCGAGCGCTCCGGTCACTCCGGATGCGGCGCCCATCACCGAAGTCCTTGGCAGCGTCCACACCACCAATTTTCCCGACCTGCTGCGCCAGCTCGGCGGTTGTCTGGTCGTCAGCACGTATCAAGCCGGAAAGCTGGTGATCCTTCGCCCAGACGGCGCGACCATCAACACGCATTTCCGCACGTTCAACCGACCCATGGGCATGGCCGCGGATGGTGAGCGGCTCGCGCTTGGTGCCGCGATGGAGATCGCCGAATTCCGCAACATGCCGGCGGTCGCCAAACGCTTGAGTGATCCGCCGCGACACGATGCCGTGTACATGGCACGCCGTGGCCACATCACCGGCGCAATCGACATCCACGAAATGGCGTGGGACAAGCATGGCGACCTGTGGTTCGTGAACACGCTGTTTTCGTGCCTGTGCACGCTCGATACCAAGTCGAGCTTCGTGCCGCGCTGGCGCCCGCGCTGCGTGACGCACTACGCGCCGGAAGACCGCTGCCATTTGAACGGCCTGGCGATGCGCGACGGTCGCCCGCGCTATCTCACCGCGCTCGGTGAATCAAACAAGCCCCAGGGCTGGCGCGAGAACAAGCGCAACGGCGGCGTGTTGTTCGACATGGCCACCGACAGCGTGATTGCACGCGGCCTGTCGATGCCGCATTCCCCGCGCTGGCACGATGGCCGCCTGTGGGTGCTTGAATCCGGACGGGGCGCGCTGGTGACGATCGATCCGAAGACCGGCGCGAAAACCGACGTCGCGCGCGTGCCGGGTTTCGCGCGCGGTCTCGACTTCCTCGGTCCGGTCGCATTCATCGGGCTCTCCCAGTTGCGCGAGACCAACGCGTTCACCGAGATCGAGATCACCGAGGACAACACCGATCGCCAGAGTGGTGTTTGGGCGGTGCACATCGGCACCGGCAACACGATCGGCCTGCTCAAATTCACCGGTGGCGTGCAGGAGATCTTCGCAGTGCAGGCGCTCGCGGGTATCCTGTTTCCGGAAATCATCCACGAGGGCGAATTCCTCGCGAGCGCTTACGCGTTGCCTGACGAAGCGTTGCGCGAAGTCGGCTTCACGGCACCAACGCCTGCGGTGGCGACGGAAGTCCAAACGTCGCCGGAAGGCTGACCATCGACGTTTCTCGTTTCGAAACGTGGGGCGGGCGTCATCGTCGTGACGCGACATTTTTCCGACCAACACGCTCGAACGTTGACCGCTTCATGAGCCGGCTTGCACTTGCAGGCGCCACTTCGCAGCGGGCGCATCCTGCGCTCCGTTAGAATCAGCGCCTCACCGCACCGCCTTTGCCATGACCAACCTGAATGTTCCATTCCAGATACCGGGTTACCGGATCGTTCGCCGTCTCGGCGTCGGCGGGATGGCGACGGTGTATCTGGCAGTTCAGGAGTCACTGAAGCGGCCGGTCGCAGTGAAAGTGCTGGCGACCGAACGTGCGCCGAGCGACGAACTCGCGCAGCGATTCGAGCACGAGGCCAGGACGATCGCGCGACTGGACCATCCGCACATCGTCAGCATCTACGACGTCGGCCGCACGTCGAATGGGCAGATCTACTACACGATGCCGTACTTCCCGAACGGCGACCTGTCGATGCGCAACCTGCGCGACCAGCCCAGGCGTGTGCTGGAGATCATGCGCGCGCTCACCGAGGCGCTTGCATGCGCGCACGACAAGGGCATCGTGCATCGCGACGTCAAACCCGAAAATGTGCTGTTCGACAAGCAGGACCGTCCGCAGCTGGCTGATTTCGGCATCGCACTCAGCCATTCGCATCAGCCACGGATGACGCGCGAGGGTGCGACGATCGGATCGTCCGGTTACATGAGTCCGGAGCAGGCGCGCGGACAGCCGCTCGACGGCCGTTCCGATTTCTACAGCCTCGGCGTCGTTTGCTACGAACTTCTCACCGGCGAAAGGCCGTTTCAAGGCGCCGATGCGCTCGCCGTTGCGCTCGCGCACATCGAGAAACCGGTGCCGCGATTGCCGGTCACCCGACGTTTGTGGCAACCGCTGGTCGATCGCGCGCTGGCGAAGCAACCGGATGCGCGGTTCCAGAGTGCCGAAGAACTGCTCGCGGCGATTGCGGTGGTCGAGCGCAGATTGAAGATGCGGCGGCGGCGTGGCGCGTCCAGGTACTGGGTGTGGCTGATCGAACGGATTCAGTCGGTGTCGCGCGGAAAGCGTGCGCTGGCGCTTGGATTGGGACTCGCGGTCGTTCTTGCCGCAGTGCTGGCGCTGTTGCCGCGTTTCCCGCGAACGGCGAACGATTCCTCCGCGGCTCAAGTGAACGCGCCATCCGCGCTTGATCCTGCCGAGATTGCTGCAACGGACGGACGACCACCCTCGTCTCCTGTCGGCGATGTTGCAGGTGCACCTCCCGTGACCGGGGAACCCATCGCCGTCACGGGCAGCGGAGCAACGCCTGAAGCAGCCGCGATCCCGGCCGATCGCGCGGAGCAACTTCGGCTCGCGGCGAGCCTCGTTCTCGCTGGACATCTCACGTCGCCTGCCGGCAATAACGCAGCGGAACGATACCTCGCGCTGATCGCCGCGGACGAACAGGATCGCGACGCG
>NZ_JBDSWZ010000226.1:0-6466 GCF_039926425.1 Dokdonella sp. | reverse complement strand
CGGGAATCATGCCGACATTCTTCAGCATGCAATCGATGCGTCCCTGGAAATAGGCGCGGTCCTCCGATGGTGTGACCGTCTCGATGTCGTCCGAAAAGTCTTTGAATATGGGCCAGAACTGCTCCTCTTCCGGATTTTCGTCGACGATCCGCGACAACATCGCCTCGAGCTTGTCGAGTGCCTTGACGATTGCGGGTGCATGCTTGGGAAGATCGGACATGGTGGCGCTCCTGCAGGAAAGTCATCGTCGTCGACGGTCCGTGAACGGAGCCTGTGCCTTACCCGGGCAGTCGTCGCGTCGCGCGTCGACAGCGGCTGCGACGCGAGCGACCGCGCAACGATCCACGTATCGCGCGGCGTCCCGGTCGCCGTCTCCGCATCCGTCAGCGGCTCGCGCGGGACACCCGATGTTCCTCGCGTGCCGCCGTCCACACCGCGCGCGCTGCATCGGCATTCATGTACGCGATGCCGATCCCGACCACGATGTCGGGCCAGACGGAGGGATGGATGGCCGACGCGATCCCGGCGCCGATGATCGCGACGTTCGCGAGGACATCGTTGCGTGCAGACAGGAACGCCGCCTTGGTGAGGCTTCCCCGATGATCGCGATAGCGCGACAGCAGGAACGCGCACGCGACGTTGACCACGAGCGCGCCGAATCCGGTCGCTCCGAGCAGGAGAGGTTCGGGTGGCACGGGCGTTGAGAGCTTGCTCCACAGCGCCCACAGCATCGCCACCGCCGGAACCAGCAGGATGCCGGACAGGACCATCCCGACGCGCGCGCGTCGCGTCGCGCTCCATGCGAGCGATGTGAAGATGAGCAGGTTGAGCGCCGCGTCCTCGAAGAAGTCGGCGCTGTCGGCGAACAGCGACACCGAGCCGATGGCCTGCGCGACCACCAGCTCGATGCCGAACCACGCGAGATTCAGAAGCGCGACGACTCCGACGATTCTGCGCAGCGCACGATACGCCTCGTCGGGGGTGAAATCGCTCGCTGGGTCCAATTTGCGGGCTTTTGCCACGGTCGTGACCTGCGACGGCTAGAAACGTTTGCCACTGACGTGCTTTACGCTGAGGGCATGCAGATCGATGTCAGCCACGCATCAGACATTGATCGCCGCCATCCGGTCGCCGGTCGACGGATTCGAGCCGATGGCGAACAACTGGATTCCGCAGGTCGAGCAGAACGGGTGGTCGACCGTGCGCGCGTCGAACTGGAGCCCGGTCAGGTCACGCTCGCCCGACGGCAGCGTGAACTCACTCACCGACGCGAATGCGAGCAGCGAACCGAGTAGTCCGCAGCGCGCAATTGCACGCGATCACGTCAGCGATGTCGAGGTTCGCCTCGTAACGGACCTTGCCGCACTGGCAGCCGCCGGAATGTTTTGAGCCATGGCTGGGAAGGTCCTGTGTCGATGGGTGCGTTTCCCCCACTGTATGACAGGGAGGAAAGCACGCCATCCGGGCAGCGTGGCCCTCAACGCGATCGATGCCGATCCGGCATGGCGGCGCGTGGGTCAGCCGATCGGCCCGGCGAGCCGGGTGTCACGATGCATCCGAGGCAACGGCGGCCTCGCGTCGGAGGTCGGTGATCGCCCGGTCGACGACGTGTGCGAGTTCCGACAATGCATGCAACAAAAGCGTCCCTGTCGCGCCTGTTGCTCCGACGTTGCCCGCCCTGATCGCGGAAAATGCCTGATGCGCAGCGGCAAGCAGCTTGCCATGTTCTTCCGCAAGGGCATCGAGCCGGTTGCCCACGTCTCGCGTCTGTTGGCCTTGAACGCGGTTACCCGCAGATGCGTAGGACGTCACCGCGTCTGCGATCGCGTCGTCCAGGCATCGATTGAGGGTCCTGAACTCCTGGTTCGAGATCTGCGCCATCCGCTCGATCGCAAGTTCAGTCACCGACTGGCAGACGTTGCCGTATTCGTGCACGACCTCGTCGATCGTGTATCCGCGCTGGAGGAGTTCAGCACCGCGTTGCGCTGCCGCCCGACCGATGTCCGATGTCTGACGCTCCTGCCTGTGTACCTGCGCCCTCGATACAGCGGGCACTTGCTCCATTCGCAACGCATCGATCAACTGATCTAGAAACGCAGGCACTCCCGGCCCGTCGCGCTCGGAGCGCGCGAAAGGAAGGTCGTCCTTCGCGCTTTTCCGGTTGCAGCGATCGATCAGCTCGGCGCGGTTGTCTGTGATGAATTCCTGGAGCATATGCGAAGTCCCCTAGCGCGCTTGATGGAGCTGGATATCTGCGGGTTCATCGTCGTGGGCCAGGTCAGCAAACGCATATCCGGCCTTGCTGCGCTTGGCGACGTACATCGCAGCATCCGCGCGCTTCACCAATGCGCCAGCATCGACGCCATTGTGCGGGAAGATTGCGATGCCGACGCTTGCACTGATGTCGGAAAGGCCGTCGAGTTCCTCGTCGGACGACCCCCACGGTTGCCGTATTGCATCGATAATCTTTCGTGCCACGAGCGCGATTTGTTCGCGCCCCTCGATTTCCATGGCGAGGTAAAGAAATTCGTCGCCACCATAGCGACTGACCGTATCGTCACCGCGGGTGCAGTCCCGCAGGCGCCTGCCAATCGCCTGCAGGACGCGATCGCCGATCGCGTGGCCGAACAGGTCGTTGATGCCCTTGAAGTCGTCGAGATCGATGAACATCACCGCCAGCGTCCAGCCATGACGCAAGGCTTGCGCCAGTGCATGTTCGAGGCGATCGTCGAACAATGCGCGGTTGGGCAGGTCGGTCAGCGCATCGTAGAGTGCCGCGTGCCGCGCCGCTTCTTCCTGTTCGACGACGGCGGCGAACCGGTGTTCGAGCAATCGCCGATCGCGTGACTGGTGCTCAAGGCCGCGTGTGACGCCAGCCAGCTTTTCCGCTGCCTCCTGCGCGTTGTCCTCGATTTTCATGTTCTTGCAGAGCGCCCTTTCGATCGCCGGCATATGCCCGACGATCGAAAGCTCTCGCGCAATGTCGCCGTTGACGGCCGCCAGATCGCTCGCACATTGGTCAACGATGTCCTTCACGCTCTCGCTCATTGTCGAGAGGTGCTCCAGCGACGGCGTGCGCTCGTTCGTTGTCGATATCACGCTTCCGAATCCTTTCGCCCATGATGAGGGAGATCGCGCGGGCGCTCGATCGTCGAGTCGTCCGCCGGTCACGCGAGCATGTCCTTGCCACATTGGCCGAAAAGAGCCTGGATGTCACCTTGAATATCAGCGAGCGGGTGGCCGATGGTGTAGACGCCCGCAATCGACACTCCGAGGACGGAATGGACGGTGTCGGGATCGCTGCTGTAGACGCGCGCCTTGTGGTCCAGCCGGACAAGAAGCGGCCCGTCGAGCAGGGTTCCGTAGATGCGCGTGGACATCGCCGCGACGTCTATGCCAGGAATGCCGATGCGGACGACTCCTGACGTCTGGAGGGCGCGTCGTTTCATGGGTCACGCACAACGGCGGAGATGCTCGCGCTGCGCCACGTCTGCACGCGGTTGGGGGGGTAGCCTGTCCAGCGCGATTGAAACGTCAGGTTGGCGAACGATCCGCCGATGATGGCTTCGCGATCCTGCAACACGAACTCGACGGATTCCCCTTCGTGGGGGAGAACAATCGAGCTTGAGATCCATTCGGTGTTCACGATGAATCCCCTGAAGCATCCTCGTCGAGGAATGCCGGAGGCATCGATTCGGCCGAATGTCCGATTCTGCATCGAATTTCGCACGCCCTCTGTGCGCTACCGCACGCAAGCGTCCTGGATGTCCAAACCGGTGGTCCGATGCGCAGAACCGGCAACCGCGTGTCCTGTGCAGCCAACTGGAAGTCCGGATGCTCCTGATCGCGTCCTTCGCAGGCGAAGCGCTTGCGTTCGGGTCGACAGCGAACAGGTTGCCCAGCGTTCGCACGCGCGCGCTCCGGGCGCATGAAGCGCCGGCCGATCCCGCAGTGGAGTGCTAGCGGGCGGCGGGAACAACGTCGAACGCCACCGATAGCCGGTGCTCGTTCTCGCGTGCGGCGAATGGCACGGTGCCGTGCCACATCCAGGATGGGAAGAGAACCAGCAATCCGGGTTCGGGCTTGACGAAGTACTCCGCTGGCAACGCGGGCGATGTGCGCATCATCGGTTCACCGAACTGCAGCCAGCCTTCGCCACCCGGTGAGCCCACGCTCGCCGGCAACTCGATGTAGCACGCCGAGGACAGCCAGCCTTTGCCGTGATAGTGATTGAAGTGATAGCCGCCGTCGCGCAGTCGCACCGACCATGCATCCCGAATGCTGAAGCCGTGGCCTTTTGGGCGTTTCAGAGTCGGATCATCCGCTCGGATGCTGTCGATGTATCGGCGGATCGGGCCATTGATCGCCGACGCGAAGGCGCCGATCGCGGCTTCATGCGCGCCTTCGAAGCGCAATTGCGTCTGCGTGCCATGGCGCAGCGTCTGCGCGACGGGATGTGCCCGCAGATGGTCGTGTCGCGCGTGCAGCGCGACCGCGAGATCCTTCAAATAGTGCTCGAGAGTGTTCCACCCGTTCGGTACATCGAGCATGCCCGCCTGGACATGATGCGCATAGTCATACATCTGTGCGTACGCGGGATTGCCCATCATCCGCATCGCCGTCGCCCTCACCGCGGTCGCGTGACCATCGTGCGGATTGCGCGCAATGAGACGGTCGGCCACTGCGAGCGCATGATCAGCGAATCCTGCAGCGAGCAGGACATGCGCGTGCGTGCCGAGTGCATTCGGATGATGCGGCGCGAGACGGATCGCCTGCTCCGCGTGCGCAAGAGCAAGGGCCGGATCCCATTTCACCGACGCCTGCGCCGCATCGATGTGCAAGTCGACATTGTCCCGGTCCGTGCCGAGGCCCATCACCAGTTCTTCGTACGCCAGCTCCGCAAGTCCCGCGGTTTCCAGCAGACGCGACTTCACCCGGCGCAGCGCGGAAAATTCCGGTGACTGATGAAGGCTGTCATCGAGTGCCGCGGTCGCGGCAGCGATGTCGCCTGTGCGCATCCACACCACATCGGCAAGACTCGTGTGCGCGTCGACCCGGCTCGGTGCGCGGTCGACCACGACGCGAAGTTCCGACTCCGATTCCTCCACGTAGCCCGCATCGAACAACGCCCTGCCCAGTACGAAGCGGACGCCGGGCGTATCCATACCTTTCGCGAGGGCTCTGCGCGCGGCGAGCACCGCTGCGTAACTGTCACCGCTTTCGCCAAGTGCGATCGCCAGTCCGAATTCGGGTGATCCTGCCAGCGGTGCAAGCGCAATGACGCGCGCGAACGCGGCGATGGCCGGGCGGAACGAGGACATCGCGAGGAGAATCTGCGCGCGGAGCATCAGCGCATCGGCGGTCGGTGTCCGCGTTGAGGCGATCTCCGTGTCGATCGCCAGGCATGCCTCGTCCAGCCTGCCCTGCGCGAAAAGTTGTCGGGCGGAGGCGGCAGACCCGCCGAAAGCGGCGACGAGGCCGTCCATCCATGGCCGCTGGGTATCCATCGTGATGTACATCGAAGATCGTAGATCCTGACGATGCTCTATCCGGTCCGCGGCCAGCGAGTGCCGGAAGTATCGGATGGCCGGCCGGCAAGGCTTTCGAAAGCGCACCGTCGAAAGACTGGCCCGATCCGTCGCAGTCGCGCCCTTCACCGCGTGGTCTCCAACGCGATTGTGAACATCGTGTCCGGTAACGCATGCAAGAAGGTGGCCGGCGTGCAGTGCAACTCTGCAACGACTCCCGCGACGCCATCACGTTGCGCATGTCCGCTTCCACGACGAACCCGCGTATCCAACCTTGCATCGACAATCGGGGCGTGCGTTTTGAACTGGAGGGAACCTCATGAAGATCAACCATGCGCGTCGACGCGAGCATCGCGCGCTGACGGTTTGCGTCTCGTCCGCGCTGCTCGTCGCAGCCGTTCCCGCGCTGGCGCAGACCTGCGCAAATCCCATTCCGCTCGTTGACGGACAAACGCACGCCTACACCACCTGCGGCGCGCCCAATTCGCTGCCGTATCTGGGTGCCGGGGTGTTTGACAGTCCGCAGAACGACGTCGTCTATCGCATCCATACCGCCGGAGCACCGACGGGATCGTTCCAATTCGCCGGTCTTCCGTGGGGCTTGATGGGTGTGATCATGTCCCAGTGCAGCTTGAATGCCACTCTGGCCGCTGCATACGATCCTGTTTCCGAAGGACCCGTGTTTCCGCTCCCGCCACTGCCCGCGGGCGACAATTTTCTCGTTGTCACCGCCGATCCGAACTCCGCGTCCAATACGTGCGGCGCTTACCAGGTCACGGCGCACATCACCGATCCGGTCCCTCCGCCGCGTGGCAGCTGTGCTTCGCCGATCACCTACACCAGCGGCACGAATGTGTCGGGAAACACCTGTACAGCGACCAACACGCTCCCCTCGATTGCGGCCGGAGCGTTTGACAGTCCGCAAAACGATCTGGCCT
>NZ_JBDSWZ010000225.1:0-7256 GCF_039926425.1 Dokdonella sp. | reverse complement strand
CGATCTGCGCCTTGGTTCGGCGCTTCGGCTTGTAGGGCAGATACAGATCCTCCAGACGCGCCTTGGTGTCGGCGGCGAGGATCTGCGCCTTCAGCGTGTCGTCGAGCTTGCCCTGTTCGGCGATGCTCTCGAGGATTGCGCTGCGGCGGTCTTCAAGCTCACGCAGATAGCCAAGCCGTTCCTCCAGCAGCCGCAGCTGGATGTCGTCAAGACCGCCGGTGACTTCCTTGCGGTAGCGCGCAATGAACGGCACGGTCGCGCCGCCGTCCAAGAGTTCCACCGCCGCTTTCACTTGCGATGGCTGTGCGGCGATATCTGCGGCGATGCGTTGTTCGATGCTCAGCATGCGGTCGATCGATTCCTTCACGCCGGCGGATCGCCGGGGCGCGGATGGTAGCAAGAAGCGCTTCTTTGCCGTGGGTTTGTCGAAGAGCGAACGATTGAAACGCGAAGGACACCCGGAACACGAAGAGAGGACGATTTCGATTGAGCGATCTGCCGGTGCGCCGGGATTGCAGAAATTGGCCCCCAGCCTTCTGCGATGCTTGATCCGACTCGCCTTCGTGTTCTTCGTGCTTCAATCGTTACGCTCCTCCTTCGACGACCGCATGGCGCGCATCCGATCGGAGCAGGTACGCTTCGCAATCGTTTCTTCCGCTCCATTCGAATGTCCGATCGCGAGTCGACCAGTCCCTCCGGCGCATTGCGCCACCAGCGTGCATTCGCGCAGTTCTGGATTGCGCGCATCGCGTCCGGATTCGGCTTCCAGATGCTGTCGGTCGCGGTGGGTTGGCAGATTTATTCAATGACCCATCGTGCGCTCGATCTTGGTTTGATCGGCCTTGCGCAATTCGTGCCGTCGCTGCTGTTTGCATTGCCGGCGGGCCACGTTGCCGACCAGTTCGAGCGCCGACGCGTGGTCGTGCTGTGCCAGGTGGCGGAGTGCATTGCGATTGCACTGCTGACGATTGGCAGCGTGCTGCATCTGCTCGACGAGACGCTGATTCTCGCACTCGTGTTCATCATCGGTGCCGCGAAAGCGTTCGAGTTTCCACCGATGCAGGCGATGGTGCCCGGCCTCGTTCCGGAACGGCTGCTGCCGCAGGCAATGGCGGCGAGTGCATCGGCGTCGCAAATTGCGATGATTGCAGGCCCTGCCGTCGGCGGATTGTTGTACGTGCTCGGTCCAGGCGTCGTCTACGGCACGTCGGCGGTGCTCTATCTCGCGGCCATCGCAGCGATGTCGATGTTGCGCTACGACCACGTGCCGCCGAGGCGCGAGCCGGCAACGCTGCGCACCGTGTTTGCCGGCGTGATATTCATCCGCGCGCGGCCCGTGGTCCTCGGCGTGATTTCACTGGATCTTTTCGCGGTGCTGCTCGGTGGCGCGACCGCGCTGTTGCCGATTTTTGCGCAGGACATCCTGCACACCGGTCCATGGGGGCTCGGTCTGCTGCGTGCAGCGCCGGCGGTCGGTGCGCTGGCGATGTCGGTGTGGCTGGCGCGGAATGCGCTGCGCCAGCACGTCGGGCGGATCATGTTCGCGTCGGTTGCCGGGTTCGGCATCGCCACACTGGTATTCGCGCTGTCGACCACGTTGTGGCTGTCGATGACCGCGCTGTTCGCCCTCGGCGCATTCGACATGGTGAGCATGGTGATTCGGGGCGCGTTGGTGCAGCTGGAGACGCCCGACGACATGCGCGGGCGCGTCAGTGCGGTCAACGCGATCTTCATCAACACGTCGAACCAGCTGGGCGAGTTCGAATCGGGTCTGCTCGCCGCGTGGCTCGGTGCGGTGCCGGCCACGCTGATCGGCGGGATCGGCACCTTGCTGGCCGTCGGAATCTGGGCGGCGTTGTTCCCGTCGATCCGGCGCCGGCGCGGCTTGCGTCCGGACGTCAGCGAAGCGATCGCCTCCGACCCGCGCTGATCACCCGCCCGTCGTTACAGCGCGACCTTCACACCGATCCACGCACCGCGCGGCTGGCCGGGTCCGAAGAAACGCGGATCGCTGAAATCGGGAAAGACTTCACTGGCATTCCCGAGCGTGCCGAACGTGACATAGCGTTTGTCGAACACGTTGTCGACGCGTCCGAAGACGCTCACGTGCGAGTTGAAGGTGTAGTTTGCGCGGAGGTTCAACAGCGAATAGCCCGCGGTTTCGCCGAGCAGGTTGGCTTCGTCGCTGCGCAGGTACTGTCCCGAGTTGGCGACGACGTCGCCACCGACGTTGAGCGAAGGCGTCACCGCGAAGTCGGCGCCGAACTTCAGGCTGTTCTTCGGCAGGCTCGGAATGTGGTCGCCGCGCGACACGAAGATCAGTCCGTCTTCATCCGCGTCGGGATGATTGGCGCTGTTTTCCGCGAAGCTGGTGAGGTAAGTCGCATCGAGGTACGTGTAATTGGCGAACCAGCTCACACGCTTGTCGAACGCGCTGCCCGAGATGCTTGCTTCGAGACCCTGTCGACGTGTGTCGCCGACATTCGCGAAGAAGCCTTCGTTCGATTGCGAGCCGCCGGTCGACTGGAACAGGATGTCGTCGGTATTCGTCGTGCGGAACAGGCCAAGGTGCCAGTTCGTCGCCGACGCGCCGTCGCCGAGTTTGCCGCGAACTCCACCTTCCCAGCCCTTGGCGACGACCTGCTTCAGAGGCGGGTCGGACAGGAACTGGTTTGGCAGCTTGCACGGCGCGTTTTCATCCGAGCAGGTGAGTTCGACCGACGTCGGCGCGCGCGTTGACTCGCTGTAGCCACCGTAGAAATTGACCTGCGGACTCCACTGCCAGGTGAGGCCGGCGGCCGGATTGAAACGGGAAAAGCTGTGACGTCCATTGAGATCGGGATTGTCCCCGGTCAGATCTTCGATGGTCGTCCGCGTGTGATTGCTGCGGCCCGAGAGCGTGAGCGCCAGCTGGTCGGTCATCGACAGCGTGTCGGTCACGTAGAGGCCCGTGCTGCGCGTGCCGCTGCGAATCGCCAGCGCGTCTTCGGCAATGAAGATGCCCGAATTTGATGAGGTATGCAGGTCGTCTTGCAGAACTGCCGCCTCGACCACCGAATCGAAGTGCAGGCGTCCGTTCGTGTAGTCGAGGCCGACCACGAGCTGATTTGCGAGACCACCGATCGGCTGGTCGAACGCCAGCTGCAACGTGCCACCGTCGCTCTTCTGCCGCCGGTGGCTGATGTTGTTGATTGCATCGAATTGTGACGACACCGGCTGGCCATTCTGGTCGAGGATCGGTTCGCCATCGTCTCCGCAGAGAATATCGTCGTTGTCTTCGCACTCCTCGAAGTCGCTGCCGTCACCGTTGTACGAAAGCGTCTTGACCTCGCGATGGAACAGCGTGAACGAGAGCCTGGTCGCATCGTTGAAGTTGAAACTGCCCTGGCCACTGACCAGGTCCATCTTGTTCGAGGTTTCGTCCGGCGCGGTGAAGATGCTGCGCCAGTTCTGCGCCAGCTCCTCGACCGGCGCGGCACCGTTGCCGGTGAGATCCGTGTCGGCGTGTCCGAGATGCAGGTCGAACGTCGCGCCCTCGCCGCGCCACGACAGCGTGCCGTAGAAGTTCTTTGCGTTCGATGGCGACTGGTCGCGCCAGCCGTCCTCATCGAAGCGGTTGCCGAGCAGGTACCAGCCCCACTGGCCGCTGTTGCCGGCGGTCTCGACGTTCGTGTTGGTGCGGCCGAACGATCCGCCGTAAAACTCGAAATTCGTGCCCGGTTCGCTGAATCCGGTTTTGGTCTGGATCGAGATCGCGCCGCCGAGCGTGTTCAGTCCGAACACCGGATTCGCACCGGCGAGCAGGCTCATGCGCTCGATGGCACCTTCGGGGATCAGGTCCCAGTTGACCGTGTCGCCGAACACCTCGTTGACGCGAACACCGTCGAGATAGACTGACATCCCTTCGGACCCGCCCAGCAACGGAGTCGCGGTGAAACCGCGGAACTGCACATCCGGCTGCAACGGATTGTTCTGCGCTCCGTTGGTGCTCACGCCGGCGAGATGCCGGTTCATGAAATCGGTGAGATCGAGCGTCTGCGAACGCGACAGCGCATCGTCGTTGACCGACTGCACGTTGTAAGGAAGCTTCCCGGCGGCAATCTCGGTACCGGCCACTGGCGAAACGCCGACGACGTTGACCAGATCGAGCGTCGTCACGTCCTCGCCCTTGTCGGGCGGCGCGTCCGCTGCAATGGCCGGTGCAGCACCGAGCATCGAGATGGCCAGTGCCAGCGCGAGCGGCGACTGCCGCAGTGTCGTGAGGCGATGAAAGGACGGGTGCATCGATGTTCCCCTTGTGCTGGATCGCGGTCGCGTTGCATCGTCGGCTCGCCGAATGGCGCGCCGCATCCCGCCCACGTTAAGGATGCGGCGCAGCGACTGCCATAGGAGTTTTTCCCGAATTCAGTGGAGGCCGCCCGAGCATGTCGATGTCGCGATTCCTGATGGCGCGGATTGCCGCCGTGTCCCTTGCGATTCTCGTCGGCGCACTCGCTCTGGCGCTGTGGCGGGCGCAGTTCGACATCGAACGCGAGGAGGGTGGAGCCACCGAGGTCGCGCGTCTCTTCGACCGCCTCAATGCGCTCAAGGATGCACCACCGGCGGACATCGCCACCCATCTCGACGTGTTGCGAGCAATCAACCGGTCGCCGGCGCTGCGCCATCTTCAATTGCGGCTGCAGGACGCTGCCGGCACCGATCTGGTGGCGCCTTCGCCGCCTGAGCCGCTGACCGGCCTGCGCGGATTCTTCGCGCGACTTGCGCCGGGCGTGACGCGCTCGCAGCCGCAGGAAACAGGGTCCTGGGACATAGCGCGTGCCGACGGCACGACGCTACGCGCGACCCTGCAACTCAACCCGCTCAGCGAGCAGCAGGAATCGCTCGACAACATCATCGGCATGCTGGTCGTGTTGCTCGGGTATGCGCTGGCCATGCTGGTCGCGGTGTACTGGGCGGTCAATCGCGCGCTGGCACCCATGCGACCGATCCTCGACGCGATCGACCACTACGAACGCAATGATTTTTCGCACCGGCTGCCTTCACTGCAGCTGCGCGAAATGGACACGATCGGAGGCGCACTCAACCATCTTGCGTCGGCGTTGGGCGCAGCGCAGGACGCACGCCGGATGCTGAGCCTGAAGCTGCTGACATCGCAGGAAGAGGAACGCGCGCGCATTGCGCGGGAACTGCACGACGAGTTCGGCCAGACGCTGACCGCGATGCGCGCCGATGCTCTGTGGCTGACCCGGCAGACCGCGGGGGAGCCGGACACGCAGGCGGTGGCGCAGGAATTGACCGCGCACTGCGAACGGCTGCATGTTGGCATCCGCAACTTGCTCAGACGCCTGCGCCCGCGCGAGCTGCGCGATGGCAACGAGCGCATTTCGCTGCGGCGCCTGCTCGGCGATCTCGTGCAGAGTTGGCGCAACCGCCCCGGGCAGGACGTCGATTTCAGTTTCCGTTTCGCGATCGACGAGAGCCGCGTCTCCGACGAGCTGGCGCTCACCCTGTACCGGCTGACCCAGGAAGCGCTGACCAACGCGATGCGCCACGCACAGGCGACCCATATCAGCGTGGAACTCGTCGATGGGACCGACGCACGGATCGAGTGGCGCTTCACCGACGACGGAGTGGGGATCGACTCCTCCGAAAGCGCCGTGCAGCACGGCAATGGCCTTGCAGGCATGCGCGAGCGCGTGTGGGCGCATGCGGGTGAGCTCGATATTGCCAGGGCACGCGGCTCGGCCGAAAAGCCCGGCTTGCAACTCATCGCACATTTCGATGGGCGGATGACCGAGGAACGTTGAGTCGGCTATTGCCTGCGTGCCGGAGAGGCGGCGCGCAACAACCCGTGCCGCTCTGCGTAGCGATACATGTCGAGCGTGCTGGAGAGTCCCGTCTTTTGCCGAATTGTTGTCTGGTAATTGGCGACGGTCTTGATGCTGAGGCACGCACCCGCGGCGATCTGATCCACGTTTGCACCTTCCGCGAACAGCAGGAACATGTCGAATTCACGCGGCGACAATTGCCAGTGCGGAAATTCGTCGGCCTTGACCTCGTAGTCGCGCGCGTCGGCCACTTCGCCCGACAGAGGACATCCTCCGGCACGGATTTCGTGGATCGCGTCGATCAGCGATTCGGGCGCGCTGCTTTTGGTGATGTAACCGTTCGCGCCGAGGCGAAGCGCCTGTGCGGCCAGCGCAGGACTGTCATGCATCGTGAACACCAGCACGCGCAGTTCGGGCGCGCGATAGCGAAGGCGCTGCAACGTTGCGAGGCCGCCGCGTCCGGGCATCGACAGGTCGAGAATCAGGATGTCGGCACGATGGTTGCCGAGCCAGCGGTACGCGCTCTCGCCGTCGGCAAACTCGGCGACCACTTCGACGTCGTCGTCGAGTTCGAGCAGGCGCCGGTAACCGGTGCGGACGACCGCGTGGTCGTCGGCGATCGCGATCTTCAGCGAGGCAGGGGCATTCATCGAATCGGGTGGCCTCGCATCGGGTGTGAACCCTGATGACGAGGCCACACGGGTTCTTCGGTCAGGCCTTGAGGGCGCCCGACTGTTTGGCGGTGTTCGTCGCGATCGCATCCATCAGCGGCGGCGACAGGCAGTCATACGGCGCAAGGCCGAGTTCCGTCAGGCGCGCGCGTACCGCACCCATGTTGGCCGGATCCTGGCCTGCCTCGATGATCGAGGAGACGAACGCGGCGAAGGTCGGCTCGGACCAGCCGGTTTCCTTCGACAGTTCGGTATGCACGAAGTCGAGACCGTAGAACGGATGCTTGGTGTTCTCGATGCGGCTGTACATGTGCGCACCGCATTCCTTGCACGCGTGACGGATGAGCGCTTTGGTCGTGTCGACCGGCGCGAGCTTGTCGCCATTCTCGGTGACCGTGACCTTGTCCTTCGACACGACCGCAATTTGCGAGAAGGTCACGCCCTTCGGACGCCAGCACTGCGTGCAGCCGCAGACATGGTTGTGTGCGGTCTGCGCGCCGACGGTCACCTTGACCTGTTTTGTCGCGCACAAGCAGACCAACGTGCCGCCGGCAAACGAATCGCCAGCCCCTTTCTTGACGCCGCCATCGACGGCGGGATGAATTGCAACAGCCATGGTGCCTCCCGGTGTGGATCAGCGGCCGCTGGATGCGGCCATCTGGAAAACGTTCAAAACAACCTGCGCGAGCAGGATCCTCAAGCGACGCTTCAGTACTGGATCACCGAACGGATCACCTTGCCGTCGTGCATCAACTCG
>NZ_JBDSWZ010000224.1:0-10528 GCF_039926425.1 Dokdonella sp. | reverse complement strand
ATTCTTTCGTACGCCTTGACGATGATCCCTGACTGGCGCGCGACGATCCGCAACGCCATCACAATGCTCAAGCCGGGCGGGGTGCTCGGCGTGGTGGATTTCTACGTGTCGCCGGCGCCGCCCGGTGGCTCGCACGGGTGGTTGACGCGTGCCTTCTGGCCCACGTGGTTTGCCCACGACGGAGTGCGTCTCGATCCTGAGCACCTGCAGACTCTGCGCGCGCACGTGCCATTGCATGAAATCATCGAGGCCCGCGCGTCGGTGCCCTACCTTCCACTTGCGCGTGTTCCGTACTACCTGTTCATCGGAAGGGTCCACGCTGATCGAACGTTGTCCACAGCGTCCCTGCTTCGCCCAACCTCAATGCTCCGCGATCGCCAATCAGCGTAGCGCACCTTCGAATGAGTTCACGAAGATCGTGTCGGACTGCTGCCATTCGAATGCGCCGATGTCTGGACGTGGTCCAGAGACGCGTTCGTATCCGGTGCCACGCTGGTCGAAATCGAACGACGCAAGGTTATTGCCGACATCCAACGCCGCACTTCCCGGCGCAAGCGCATGCGTCTGTGTCGGGCCGCCGTTGTCCGCCAGCGGCGCGAGTTGTGGATCCGCGACAAGCGTATCGGCCGGAAGCGCGACATTGCTGGTCATCACGAGGTTGTCCGCTCCGGCGACGTCTCCAGGCGCAAAAACGAAAAAGTCGTCTTCATCGCTCCCCCGTGTGTTGTTCGCAAAGATCGAACTCTCGAGATCGATGGTGTATCCGCCGCCAAACACAAGAAGGCCTGCGCCTCCGAACGCCGGAGCTCCCGGCGGACCCAGGGTCTGCGCATGGTTGAACGCGAATGTACTGTTGCTGATCTCCAGGCTCGATCCATCCGTCACGATCCCCCCGGTCCACGCAACCGCACTGTTTCCGGAAACCGTCACGTTGCGGATACTCTTTGCGATTCCGAACGAATTGAGGCGTGCCGCACCGGCGTAGTAGGCGTAGTTGTCGCTGATCGTCGTCGATTGGATCACTCCACCGCCGCGCGTGTACATACCTCCTCCGATACTGTCGAACGGGTGATGTGTTCCATCGGTGGCATTGCCGCTGATCGTGCTGTTGCGAATGTCGAAGTTTCCTCCGACGTACAGACCGCCTCCAAACGCCCTGTTGATGAAGTCGTTGCTCGCCTCCGCCGTGTTTCCGATGACGCGGCATCCGTCGAGGGTGACCGATCCGCCGACATAGATTCCGCCGCCCCTCGCTCCTGGGGACGGTACCCCCGGCACATGCACATCGGATGCGATGCAACCGCTGACAACCACGTCGGACATCGAAAGACTGGCGGCGGCGATGCAGCCGCCGCTCGCAGCCGTGTCCCCGGGCAACGTATTCGACACGATCGTTCCGTCCGCCAACGTCACGCCCGAGACAACCATTGTTCCGCTTCCAGCATGCCGGAGAACGCGACTCCCGCTCCCGGCAGTGATCGTCAATTCGCCTGATCCCGGGCCGCGCAGGGTGAGGTTTCTGAATGTGTGAAGCTCGCCGGTGGTCAGCGTGATCGTGCCGCACGTGAGTTGCGAGAGATCGATCGTGTCGCCATTGGCCGCGAGCGCGAGCGCAGCGCGGAGGCTGCCGACACCGTCGTCGTCACAATTGGCGACGAGCAAGGTGCTGCCGCCATAGATGAACGGCGTTTTCGCGTCTGCAGCGGTTTGCGACGACAACGTGACGGCTAGCCCAACTGCAAGCGCGGACAACCGGATGTCGTCCCATCGACCGTTTGAATCATTCACCATGGCCACTCCCTGAAGTTGGCGCTCCATCGCTAGAGCGAATCAATCCGATCACGTCTTCCACATTGAGTCGAACGTGTGGCCTTTTCCATCGATCGCGGTTTTACGCGAGATGTCGGCTCAGTGACTCACCTGATCGAGTGCAGCGATGTCGTCCGGTGCGAGTTTCAAGCGAACCGCTGCGGCGATGTCCTCGACCTGCGCAACGCTCGTCGCACTGGCAATCGGTGCGGTGATTCCATCGCGCGCGATCAGCCACGCAAGCGCGACTTGTGCCGGCGTGGCCGAATGCAGGCGTGCGATGTCATCGAGCGCGGCGAGCACGCGCAAGCCGCGGCCGTTGAGGTACTTGCCGACTGCTGCGGCGCGCGTCGCGCTTTTTTGCAGGTCATCCTCACTTCGGTATTTGCCGGTCAGGAATCCGCTGGCGAGCGCGTAATAGCAGACGACTCCAATCTTTTTCTCGCGGATCAGCGGTTCGAGTGCGGCCTCGTAATCCTTGCGCGCAACGAGGTTGTACTCCGGCTGCAAGACTTCGTAGCGGGGCAGGCCCAATTGTTCGCTGGTATCGAGCGCCTCGGCGAATCGTGCCGCGCTGTAGTTCGACGCACCGATTGCGCGCACCTTGCCCTGTTCGATCAAACGCGAAAACGCACCGAGCGTGTCGGCCAATGGAACCGACGGATCATCCTCGTGCGCGAAGTACAGGTCGATCGTGTCGATCTGCAATCGCTTGAGCGAGTCCTCTGCCGCGGCCTGGATCGTCGCTGGCGCGAGACCCTTGTGTTCGGTCCATTTGGCGACCTTCGTTGCGATCACCACATCGTCGCGTCGACCGCGCTTCGCAAGCCATCTGCCGATGATGGATTCCGATTCTCCGCCGCGGTTGCCGGGCTTCCAGGCCGAATACATGTCGGCCGTATCGATCAGGTCAAGGCCGGCGTCGACAAACGCATCGAGGATGGAAAACGACGTCTCCTCGTCGACGTTCCAGCCGAACACGTTGCCACCCAGCGCCAGTGGTGCCACCTGCAGGCCGGAACGGCCCAACGCGCGCTTGCTCATCTGTGAGTCCTGTGGGATCTGGCGAGACCGCCGATCACGTGACGATGCCGGCAAAGGCATACCCCGCGCAAGGGAGATCTGCGTCGTGGGTCCAGCGGGGTTGTCGCAGCGCGGGGCGCGCGTCGTCTGTCCGTATCCGCGCGGAATCGGCGGATCGCGTGGAGCAGGATCGCTACGATGATCGGCGGATCAGGAAAGTCCGCTCGGTCGCTTCGCGCCGACGAAATGCTTGGCCCAGTAGGCCTCGCTGAGGTTGCTGATGCTGACGCTCTTGCCGGTCGACGGCGAATGGATGAAGCGCCCGTTGTCGAGGTAGATGCCGACGTGCGAAATGCGTTTGCCGCGGATGCGGAAGAACACCAGGTCGCCGGTCTTCATGTCGGCGCGTGCGACTTTCTCGCCGGAGAGATACTGACTGGCCGAGTCCGACGGCAGATCCTGCTGAAGCGTATGGCGGAACACGTAGCGCACGAAGCCGCTGCAGTCGAACCCGGTCGACGGCTCGCGGCCGCCACGGCGATAGCGGATGTCACGCAGAGTCACCGCAAAGTCGGCCAGCAGCTTTCGCACACCGGAGGTCTTGGGTGCGCTGCGAGTGGGGACAGTGCTCGTTTCCGCAAGGGCAGGCAGGTTCGAAAGGGCGAGCATCGTGCCGGAAAGCGGCGTGGCGCCGACGCCGAGCGTCGAGGAGCTGTCCATTTGCCAGTGACGTGTATCGATTCCGGCGTTGGTGGACGCCTGCGTCATGCTGGAAGCAGATGCCAGAAAAGCCAGCGAAAACAACAACATCATTCGCTTGGAGGTCATCGACGTACTCCCGTGGGACAACAGCAGGGGACGTCGGACCCGGTCCGCACCCACCCCCGTGGAGGCGCGAAGTTAGCAAAGGAGGTCGATCGAGTTGTTTGGCGAGCGTTAAGGTTCAGGCAATTGGACGGAATAGCGTGACGGGGTTCCGGGATTGCCTGTCGACCCGACCTCTGAATCGCGGCATCGGCGGTGCTACCGCTCTGCACATCAGGAGGCGAGCGCGTCAGCCGCTGCGGGCAGGATGGATTGCGTCCACAACGCGTACTGGGCTGCGGTCGGGTGCAGCCTGTCGCCGACCAGCATCGCCTGATCATCTCCAGCATCTCGCGAGACGCCGGTGATGTCGACAAACGCGGCGCCGAGAGTGCCGGCGATGTGCGCTGCCGACGCGTTGAACGCGTTGATCGCGGTGGCAATTTGCGTGGGGTCGCGCGCTTGCGCGTGCGCAAAGCCGGTCACGCCCCAATCGGGGATCGAGACGACCACCACACGGTTCGCGTGACCGCCCGCCAAGGTGATCGCCCGCTCGAGCAACCCGGCGAACGCGCCGCGGTAGCCGGCCACGTCGCGACCGCGATACTGATCGTTGACGCCGATCAGCAATGTCACCAGCGCATACGGAGGTGCGAATGTGACGGCGTCCATTGCTGCGGCCAGTTCGTCCGTGGTCCAGCCGGTCTGCGCGATGACCACGGGTTGGTCGATCGAAATGCCACGCGCTTCCAGGCGGCGCGCCAGTTGCGCAGGCCAGCGTTCGTGCAACGCGACGCCTTCGCCGATCGTGTACGAATCGCCAAGCGCGAGAAAGCGACGGCTGTACTCCGCGGACGCGGTCATCGCACTCTGCCGCTCACGCAACCCGGCGACCGGCGTCGGCCTTCGCCGCGGTCCTCCGCAATGCACCTTCGATGCGATCGAACACATCGTCGAGCACGGCCGCTTCCGGCAGCAGCGTCACCCGGAAATGGTTGCGCGCAGGAATGTTGAAGCTCGATCCGGGCACCAGGATCACCTGCTCGTGTTCGAGAAGATCGAGGGCGAACGCAGCGTCGTCGAAGTCGGGCAGACGGTCGGGGCGCACGCCTGGAAATGCGTAGAGCGCCCCCATTGGCGTCACCATCGAGAGGAATTCGCTGCGCGCGACTCCTGCGCAAACCGCAGCGCGGGCGGCATGCAGACGACCCCCGGGCTGGGTCAGCGCGCGGATTTCGTTCGGTCCCTCGAGCGCGGGCTTGATCGCCCACTGCGCGGTGACGTTGCTGCACAGGCGCAGCGACGCAAGCAGGTCGAGCGCATGCAGCAACGGTGTGACACGACGCTCGGCACCGGTGAGCGACAACCAGCCAACGCGATACCCGCACGCAAGATGCACCTTCGACAAGCCGCCGTAGACGATGCACGGTGTCTCGCCGGCGAGCGGCGCGAGCGGCACGAATGCGGCGTCGTCATACAGCACGCTGTCGTAGATCTCGTCGCACAAGAGCACCAGGCCGTGTCGTGCCGCCACATCGACCAGCGCTTCGAGCACCTCTCGCGGATACACGGCGCCGGTGGGGTTGTTCGGGTTGATGATCACCAGCGCCTTCGTGCGCGGCGTGATCAGCGCCGCGACCTCGTCGGGATCGGGCAGATGTCCGCGTTCGGGCGGACATGCGTAGTGCAGCGGATGGCCTCCATTGAGACGCGTGGCGGCGGTCCACAGCGGATAGTCCGGCGCGGGAATGAGCACTTCGTCGCCGGGATCAAGCAGCGCGCGCAACGTGAGATCGATCAGCTCGCTGACCCCGTTGCCAATGAACACCCGCTCCATCACCGCCGCGGCGCCATTGCGCCGGTGCAGCGCCGCGATCGCTTCGCGTGCCTCGCCCAGACCCTGCTGATGGCAATAGGCCTCGCTTTGCGGCAGCGCGTTCGCAATTGCGTCACGCAGGTGTTGCGGAACCCGAAAGCCGAACAGGCCCGGGTTGCCGATGTTGAGGCGAAGAACCGCGTGTCCGTCCGCTTCGAGCTCATGCGCGCGCCGGCTGAGCGGCCCGCGGATGTCGTAACGCACCTGGTCGAGTCGGCCGCTGACCGCGACCACCTGGCTTTCCATCGCTTTTTTCCGCTCGAAAACGAGCATCGATGCTATCAGCGGCACCCGGCGCGTGCACGCTCCGGTCACCGCGCGCGCAACGCGACCCCCTTTCACACGGATGGCCCACTAGAATCGCCGCATGCAGCTCGCCCCCGATATCGAACGCCGCCTCGAACGCATTGGCTGGCGCACACAGGTGTTGCCCTCCGACGTGCCGGCGGAATGGCTGGTCGCGCGCGTCGTTGTGCAGCATCGCGCCGGCTACCAGCTGCACGACGGCGACACATTGTTCAACGCACAGCCGGCGGCGCGGTTCCTGAAGCGCGACATCGACCCGACCGAACGGCCTGCAGTGGGCGATTTCGTGATGTTCGTCCCCGGCGCACCGCCGGTGATCGAACGTATCCTGCCGCGACGCACCGAACTGCGCCGCGGCGCTGCGGGTGAAAATCATCAGCGACAGATCATCGCGGCCAACGTCGACGCGGTGTTCGTGTTGAACGGACTCGACGGCGATTTCAACCCGGCGCGCATCGAACGCTATCTGCTGATGATCCAGTCGAGCGGTGCGTTGCCCATCGTCGTGTTGACGAAGGCGGATCGCGCCAGCGATGCCGACGACATCTTCGCCGAATTGCGCCAACGTGTTCCCCCGCCTCTGGAAATGTTCGCCGTGAATGCGAAGTCTGCGGACAGCGTCGCACCTCTGGTGGCGTATCTCGGGCTCGGCCAGACCGCCGTCCTCGTTGGTTCATCAGGTGTCGGCAAGTCGACCCTCACCAACACGTTGCTCGGACACGAGCGCATGGCCACCGCAACGGTCCGCGAGCACGACAGTCGCGGGCGCCACACAACCACCCATCGCGCACTGATCCAGTTGCCTTCGGGCGGATGCCTGATCGATACACCCGGCATGCGCGAGGTCAAACTCACCGGCGAGGAAGAGCTCGATCGCAGCCAGTTCGCCGATATCGACGAGCTGGCATCGTCGTGCCGCTTCGGCGATTGCGGGCATGTCAGCGAACCGGGTTGCGCGGTTCGCGCCGCGCTCAGCGACGGCAGCCTGGACCCCGCGCGCTGGCAGAACTATCTCAAGCTGCGCGGAGAACTTGTCGCCGCCGCCGACGCGCTGGAGGCGCAATTGCGACGCAAAGGAGAAAACCGCGTGCTGACCAAATCGCTGGGCAAGCGGTTGCACGAAAAATAGCGCAAGGGCCGAGCGGGTGCCTCGACCCGGAGGGGGGTGAGCAGGCCGCCGCAATGCAATTCATCGCAGCAGATGTTGTGGGAGCGGCCGAAGCCGCTCCCACATCAACCGATCGCCGCTGAAGCACCGCCCGCAAAAGGAGCGTACATGCCGCTGCCGCCCGTTGACATGACAGGCACGCAGCCGAAGCCGCGGGTTCGCCTCAAGGCAGCTCGGCCTCCCCCGTCGCGCGCACCATGAACGCGCCTGGCAACACCACATACGCCGGGTTGTCATTGCGCGTTCCGAACGGCGCCGATGCCAGATCGTTGATCGTCGCGCCAATGTCGGGTGCATAGAAGAACCATGAATCGTGGCCCGATGCGTTGGTGTCCACGCGCGCCGGGCGGTCCTGTCCGCCGAGGAGCTTGGCGCTTGCGCCGACGAAGAAGCCGCCGTGAACGTAAGTCGGCGAGATCGCGACCTCGTAGAAAGTGTCGTTGAAGACATCCGGCGTCGCCTGCACGCTGCCGATCACGTGTGCATTGGTGGGGTCGTCGTCGGCGTCGTCGTCCTGCAGCAGCCAGAAGGTGACAGCTCCGTTCGCAAGCGACGGAAACGTCGGGCCGAACGCAACCGACAGGTGCGTGACGAATTGGCCGCCGGGTTGCGCCATGTAGTAATTGCCCCACAGCATGTCCGGATCGAACGTGGACGGCGGCCCCTGGTTGGTGTCTCCGTCACCGTCGTCATACGAGTACGCGTATGTCGCTGGCGTGGTCGGTTCGCCGTCGAACCCGTCGGCAAAAATCACGTCGGTCGGTGCCGTCGGCTGCTGCACTTCGAATGCGCCGATGTCGGCGGCAGGTCCGCCGACGCGCGCGAATGCCGCGCCGCGCTGGTCGTTGGCCAGTTCCTGGACATTGTTGCCTGCATCGATCGCAGGACTTCCCGCGCCCAGCGCGAGCGTGCGGGTGGGGCCACCGTTATCGGCGAGCGGCAGCAGCAGCGGATCCGAGTTGAGCGTATCCGCGGGAAGCACGATGGCCGGATCGGCGGCCATGACCAGATTGTTGGCGCCCGTCACGGTCACCGCATCGTCGGCCGCGAGATCGGCCGCCAGCGTTCCCGCCGGATCGACCGTGTTGTTCGCGTCGATCGCGCTCTGTGCGATCAACACGCCGCTGCTGTCGGTGATGCCGGACAGCACGAACATCACGCCGGCGCCGCCCTCGGTGGCCTGGTTGTCGGCAATGGTGCTGTTGTAGAGGTGCAGTGGGCGCGAGGTGCCGATGCCTCCGCCACGCGTTGCATTGTTGTTCGCGACGGTGCTGTCTGTCAGTGTCAGCAAGGTGGTTGGATTGGACCCGCCCGGCTCGCCGTAGACGCTGTAGATCGCCTTGAAAATGCCGCCTCCATTGCCGTCCGCAGTGTTGCCGTCGATGGTCGAACTGCTGATCGTCGCGATGCCGCGCACGTAGATGCCGCCGCCGTCAGCGTCCTCGCCTGCATTCGTTGTTTCGATCGAGTTGCCGGAAATCGTGCTGTCGGTGAGGCTGAGGTCGCCGCGCGAGTACAGGCCGCCGCCTGCACTGGTATAGCCGCCATCGCTCGCGTACGGCGCCGTGACTGTGTTGCCACTGATCGTGCTGCGCACCAGTGTCGCGCCATCGCTCGCGTATGCGCCGCCGCCGATCGCCGTACTGTGTGCGCCGGTCGCGACAATGCTGGAGTTGGTGATCGTGCTGTCGGTCATTTCGAGCGTGGTCACGTCGACCGCGCCACCGAACACGACGTGATAGGTGCCGCTCGACCTGCAGTTGGTCACGGCGACGCGATTGAGCGCAACCGTGCCACCGAAGCCCTCGACACAGGCAGCGAGGCTACCGCTGTAGGTACCGTTCGCGATGGTGAGGTCGTTCGCGGTGAACGTGCCTTTTTCGCTGGAGAATCCGCCAACCACGAACACCTGCGACGCACCCGCGGCGTCGATCGTCAGCGCGTCGCGCCCCGGCCCCTGCACGGTGACATCGTAGAGTTGATGATCGCCGAGTGCGCTCGTGTCGATCGGCCCTTCCGTCAGCGTGATCGTGCTGCAGGTGAGTGCGCTCAAGTCGACAACGTCGCCTTCGACCGCGCCGGCAATGACGTTGCGCAGCGTGCCTGGATCCGCATCGTCGAGGCAACTGGTGACCGGCAACGTGGCATGTGGAGACGTCGGCGCGTGTGTCGCGCGCGCGGTGTGACCGCTGACGCGTGCCTGCCGCGTCCCCATGCGCAACGCATAGGCCCGGCTCGCGTGTCCCGTGTCGGCAGCGGCAGCGGTGGCAAATGCGACCGCGCTGGTCGCCAACGCACAAACGAGTGCGGCGGCCAGTGGAGTGGGGCGCAAGAGTGCTGAAGGTGATTGGAACATCGGTTGTCTCCCGTTACTGTTTCAAGGGTGCGCGCGTGTGTGTCCCGCTTCCTGCCTCATCGTCGTTGAGCGTTCCGTTCATGTGAGCCGTGCGCTGAAAGGTCGACCCGCGTGCGATGAATTCCGCATGCGTCTGCTATCGTCGTTGAACTCGCCTGAACACGCGCGCGATGGCAACCAGCGGACCCTCTGATCCTTACGCCGAGCTCGACACGCGTCTCGCCGTTGCGACGCGCGGGATCCGCATGCTCGATTCGCTGAGCTGGCCCGCATCGGCGCAACACGGGTTCGTCACCGCGTGGAATGCAGGCCGCGCTCGCCTGCCGGTCGTCGAGTACGCGCGCTTTGATTTTTCTGCAGTGCGCGACGAACTCCGTGCAATCGCCAACGCGGCTGATCCGGCGCATCCCGTCGGCGACTACATTCGCCGCAGTGCTGAATCATGGTGCATCGCGACCGAACTGCTTGAATCGATGGGTACGTCCTCGATCACGCACCATTCGGCCAAGCTGTTCGGTCGTCCCGAGGATCGGGTGCCAGGCGCCAAGCTCACCCACCTCGACGCCGCGCGCCATTTCATCGCGATCGCCGACGAGTACGACAGTGGCGCATTGCTCAATGGAGCGGGCATCGATATGTCCGCCGAAACCCTGCGCGACGAATTGCAGGGCCGCCTCGACCTGTTCTTCGGAGTCGGCGTGGTTTCCGTGGAAACCGACCCGACGCTGATTGCCAAGGCCGCCGCCGGCGCGACGCGCATCCGCCTGCGGTCCTCGACCCGGTTCACGCCCTACGACCGCGAGCAGTTGCTCGCCCACGAAGCATTCGTGCACTCGCTGACTGCGCTCAATGGTCGTGGACAACCGAACCTCAAGTCGTTGGCGCGCGCATCGCCACGCACCATCGCGACGCAGGAAGGTCTGGCCGTTTTCGCCGAACTGATGTCCGGATCGATCGATATCGCGCGCATGAAGCGCATCGGCCTGCGCATCCTCGGCATCGACATGGCGATCCGCGGCGCGGACTTCATCGAGGTATTCCGCTTCTTCATGGACGCGGGGCAAACCGCCAACGACAGTTTCTCGTCGTCCCAACGCGTGTTCCGCGGCGCGCCGGTCACCGGCGGCGCCGCATTCACCAAGGACGCGGTGTACCTTCACGGTCTGCTGTCTGTCCACACGTTTTT
>NZ_JBDSWZ010000223.1:0-9870 GCF_039926425.1 Dokdonella sp. | reverse complement strand
TGCTTGCGCACGACCGGGTCGTATTTCTTGACTTCCATCTTGTCCGGCGTGTTCTTCTTGTTCTTGTCGGTCGTGTAGAAGTGACCGGTGCCGGCGGTGGAGATCAAACGGATCTTGTCGCGCTTGGATGCCATGATTCAGTGCTCCTCAGATCTTCTCGCCGCGCTTGCGCAGCTCGGCGACGACGACTTCAATACCGCGCTTGTCGATCGTGCGCAGCCCGTGGCTGGACACGCGCAGGGAAATCCAGCGGTTCTCGCTGGGAATCCAGAAGCGGCGCTCGTGCAGGTTCGGCAGCCAGCGGCGCCGGGTCTTGTTGTTGGCGTGCGAAACATTGTTACCGGACTGCGCGCCCTTTCCGGTGACCTGACAGACTCTGGACATGCGAACCTCGAGTTTTCGTTTCCACCCTTGGCCAGGATGGCGGCGGCCCAGCGGCGGCGATGCGCCATGCGATGCTGGAATAGCTCGGCCGGACGACGCGGGCGGACCGCATACCGGAATTCCGCGTGCCCCTGAGGCTTGAGAACGGCAAAGCTAGCCGCGCTTTATAGCGGAATCATGGGTTTGCGGCAAGAGGTCGCTCCGGCGGGGGCTATTCCAGCCACGCCGCCCGCCGCCTTCCCTTCAGTTGCGACGCGGATTGCCTCAATCAAAGTCAGCAAAGAACAGCTCATCGAGCTTAAGGAGCGTCACCACGTTCTCGGCAGGCTTGCCGACCACAAGGACGTCGCTGATCGCATCGTAATCGAATGAAAGCGATGCTCCCTCGCCCTCGACCTGGCCAATCACGCTGTTGCTGCGGTCGATGCTCCCGTTCTGCGGGCCAAACCCGCGGAGAAAGGTGACTGCCCCGGCATTCCAGATCACCCCGTTGCTTCGACTGGGCGACGTGATGACGTAGTTGCCATTGGCGACAGCCGTCATGCGTGGAAACCCTTGACTCTCGTCGGTCGTGATACCCGTGAATGAATTGTCGGTAGACACCCGACCAACGCTGCCATATGCGCCGCTTCCCCAAGTGACGGCGCCAACCCGCGCTCCATCAAGGTTCCACTGCCCGCTGTAGACCACGTAGTTCCCATTCGTCAATGCGGTCGCTTGCCAGTTACCCACGAGGTCATTCTCCGCAGAACCCGTCAAGGAATTCGCACGCGAGACCGGTGCAACGCAAGCGTCGCCGCCCGCGTCGCACCATGTCGCAGCTCCGACCCGGGCCACAGTCCCATTCGCCCAATAGGGACTGCTGACAACATATCGACCGTTCGGAAGGGGCGTCACCCCTGCACTCCCGACAATATCGTAGGGCGCGCCGCCGACCAGCGAATTCAGAGCCGAAACGGGTCCCGAACAACCGGTGACTCCGCTGCACCACGTTGCCGCGCCGACCTTAGAAATTCCATCCTTGCTCCAGTAAGGACTTGTGACCACATAGTTGCCGTCTGTGAGTGCGCCTGATTGCGGCCCCCAGCCAACACGGTCATTGGCGATCGAACCTTGCAGCGAAATCGCCTCCGACAACGGACCAACGCATCCCGCCTTGCCGTCGCACCATGTCGAGGCGCCAACATCCGCGAGGGCGCCCGCATCACGATAGGGTGTATGCACGACGTAGTTTCCGTTGGTCAACGCGGTGATGCGCGACTGCGCGAAGTCACCGTCATTTGTTCCGACGAGCGAATTTTGCGTTGACACTCGACCGACCAGGCCTGAGGTTCCGCTCACATGAGTCGCGGAACCCACAGGTACGCCGCGTTCATCATGCCAATTTTGATCTTTGACGACAAAATCGCCACCACTCAACGGAATGACACCCGCAGCGTCATTGCCGTCGCCGAACTGACCCAGCAAATCGTAGTCGGTGGATCCTGTCAGGGAATTGGCTTCCGTGACCGCGCCTGTGCACCCGTTGCCGTCGGAGCACAGCGTGACAGCACCGACGTACCGCGTCGTGCTGTTGCTCCACCATGGACTGGCGACAACATAGTTGCCGTTGCTGAGCGCGATGACTCCGAGCCCAACTTCGTCGCCATCCGCATTGCCGGTCAACGAGTTGGACGCGTTGACCGTTCCGACGCAGCCGCCGCGTGCGCAATGGGTTGCCGCTCCGATGGGGTGGGTGACGTCACTCCCCCAGTTCGGGCTACTGATAACGTAGTCGCCATTCGTCAGCGCGGTTACTCCCCCAACGCAAACCGAATCGCTGTCATGCGCGCCAACAATGGAATTATTCGCCGACACCATGCCATCAAGACCGATATTTCCGTCAACCCAAGTCGCTGCGCCCATGTCATGGGTTGCGCTGCTGTTGCTCCAGCGAGGACTGCAAACGACGAAGTCGCTGTCGCGCACCACTTGGAGGCTCCCGCTGCCAATGCCGTAACCGGTCAGTACGCTGATCAGTGAGCCGGAAGATCGATAGAGAAAAACGGCACCCAATGAATCTTGCGTGCCTGGAGGTGTGTATTCGGCAATCACCACGATATTGCCGTTCGGCAGCGCCTTCACGCGCCCGAAATTCGTCGTACCGGGAGGGCCTGGCAAATCGATCTGCGAAGCTTGGGCGTCGCCGAACAAGGTGCACAGCAGGCAGCTGAGAGCGAGCGCGACTGCGAGGTTTCGGGGCTTGGGGCGTACGGTGTCGAGGTTCATGCTGCAGTCCTTGCGCGATTCGGATTTTTCACGGAAACATCGCGGTTATGATCAAAGCTCTTCCGTAACGGTCCGCTTCGAGCGCTTGATCAGCCATCCGACGCCGCGCAGGTCCGCGATGCCGACGAGCGCGCGATTGAGGTTGTTGTACTTCGACACGCCGGCGCCGCGCGAACGGTGGTTCACCGGCACGCTCAGCACGTGCCATCCCGCGCGCTGCATCAGCGCGGGCAGATACCGGTGCATGTGATCGAAGTAGGGCAGGTCGAGAAACGCGGCGCGCTCGAACAGCTTGATGCCGCAGCCCGTGTCGGGCGTGTCGTCGTGCAGCAGGCGCGACCGGATCGCATTGGCCCAGCGGGATGCCCAGCGTTTGCTGCCACTGTCCTTGCGGTCGACCCGCCACCCGGCGAACAGCTTGATCGCCGCCTGGGATTCGGCGCGCATCGCAAGCAGCTTCGGAATATCCGCCGGGTCGTTCTGACCGTCGCCATCGAGTGTCGCGATCCAGCTGCCGCGCGCCGCCTTGACGCCGTTACGGATCGCCGTGCTCTGACCGCTCTGGCTGACGTGCCGGATCACGCGAAGCTCGGGATAGGCCGATTTGGAGTGCGTCAGGACAGCAAGGGAATCGTCCTTGCTCGCATCGTCGACGTAGACGATTTCAAAATCTGCGCGGCCGCGCAGCGCAGCCGCGATCTCGGCGAGCAGGGGCGGAATGTTGTCGCGCTCGTTGAACACGGGCACGACGACGGAAAGATCGGGCATGGCGTTCCGGGGACGGACGAAAGACGTGCATTATCCCTCAGGCGCGCGCGCATCGCAGCGAGTCGCCATCCGCAGAGACAGAACGGGTGTCAGAACGCGCCGGCGGAGATGTTCGGGGAGCCTTCAATCGCGAGTCGCCAGCTGTGCTCGAGTGCGTCGAAACGACCGGAATCGGGCGCCAGCATCACCAGCGTGCCATTCGCCATCGGCACTTCGCGGCCGGCAAGACCACTGCGCTGGAAATCCTGCGTCGCTTTCGCACGATGCTCGACCACGTAGACGACGCTGACCGGCGCACCGCTTTCCGGCATCACCATGTGCACGGTGCGAAATTTGCCGATGCCGCATTCGCTGACGTAGGCCACGTCGGCCGGGACCGACGCAAGCGTGACGCCGCGGTCGGAGAACGCATGGCGAATGTCGTCGGTGGGCAGTGCTGCCGTCTTTTGCAACGCGTCGCGCTCATCCGGAGCAATCACGTGGGCGGCCACCAGATCAGGCAACGCCGCACTGGGCAGCGATGAGCCGGACTGGCGCAACAAGCCGACGCCAAGCACGAGCGACGCCGCTGCTGCGAGCGCTACCCATGTCACCCGACGTCGTACGTTCCGCTGACGCTGTCGATCGCCGGTCAGTTGAGCGAGCAGGATGCGATCGGCCAATCCGTCAGGAACCGGAACCGCCATCGCATTCGCCAACCGCGCTTCAAACGCCAGTGCTCGCGAGTGCGCCTCGGTGCAGCCCGCGCATCCGTCCAGGTGCGCGCGCGCGGCCCGGTCGAGGGTTCGCGGATCGGCTCCGAGCTGGCGACGGAACTCAAGGCAGTCCATACAGCACCGCCTCCTTCTCACCGCCACCAAGCAGTGTCTTCAACTTCTGTCGCGCGCGGAAGACCTGCGTCATCACGGCGGCTTCGGTGATGTCGAGCTGGCGCGCGATCTCGGTGCACGAGAATCCGCCGAGCACCTGCAGCACCAGCGGTTCGCGATACTTCGGTTCGAGTTTGCCGATCGCTGCGCGAAGCACCGAATCCTCGCCCAGATCCTCCGGGCTCGGCCCGCTGTCGCTGAGCTCGAGATCGGCGATATCGGTGGTCGGCATCGGCTTGCGCTCGTACAGCCGTGCATTCTCGCGGCGAAGAATGGTGGTCAACCAGGCCTTCGCCGCAACGTTTTCGCGCAACGAATCGAGCGAGCGCCACGCGCGCAGGAAGGTCTCCTGCACCAGATCCTGCGCGAGCGCATCCTGACCGCAGAGCCAGTACGCATATCGGTACAACTCGGTTGAATGCGCACGCACGAGGGCCTCGAACTGTTGCTGGCGGTTGCTCACACCAGCAAGGGACCGGGGATCATCGTCAGGGCTTTCAACCGCCGTCATGCGTTCGCGTCAACTCTCGAAGCCGTCCTCGAAGATGAGGTCCGGCGTGGTGACCGTGAATTCTACCGGGATCGCCACCAGGCTGTGCGCGCTGTCATTGCTGTGCAGGCACAGGTTCGCGTCGTAGACCCCTTCGGTGAGGCTCGCCGCGTCGAGCGTCACACCGACGATGGACGGCGATCCGGCGGCCGGCACCGATCCGCTCGCCAGCGCCACGCCAAGCCATGGCACCGTCGCCGGTGTGGAGCAGTCTGTGGCGGCCATGTCGAGCGTCCAGTCGAGGGTCGCATCGCCGGCGTTTGCGATGTCCAGGTTGCTGGTGGTCGAATTGCCCACTGCGGCGGTTCCGCTGATCGCGGTCGGGTCGACGATGACGGAAGGCGAGCCTGCGCCGCCGACAATCGTGATGACGCCGGCCATGCCGACCCCGCCCGAGTTGCCGTGGATCTCGCAGAAATAGCCGACCGTACCCGCCGTCGCAAATGTCACCGTCGCGCTCCAGGCGGCGGCCGAGGCAGCGCCATTTCCGCCAGCACCGTCACCGTCGCACCCGGCGGCGCAACGAAAGGCCGGCGAGACACCCGTGTCGGATTTGACGTTGTGGAAGCCGAGGTCGGCAACGTCGTTCTTGAACGTGACGGTGTCGTTGACGTTGATCGTGAGCGTCGCCGGATCGAAGTTTCGGCCACCGGGTCCATTGCGCGCGACGACGACGTGGTCGGCGGCAACGGCGGAAAAAGACGCAAACGCAAGAATGCTCGCTGCAGTGAAGTGAAGGCGGCGCATGACGGATCTCCGATGGGTGGCCGTAGGCCGCGTGGCTTACCGCCCCACGGCCGACGCAGCATGCAGGACCGCCACCCAAGACGCGAGAGTGAAAACCCCCAGCGCCGACGTGATTTTTTGTGACGGAGCGTCAGCGCAGGTGCGCAAGGATCCCTTCGAGCTCGTCGAGGCTGTGGTAGTGGATCACCACCTTGCCACGCCCGTTTTTCCCGTGCGCGACGCTGACCCGCGTGGCGAGTTTTTCCGCCAGCTCCCGTTCGAGCGCGGCCACGTTCGGGTCACGCGCGGCACCAGATGCGGATCTCTTGCCACCGGTGGTTGCAGGCGAGCGCCGCACCGCGGCCTCCAGTTCGCGCACCGACCAGCCTTTTTCTGCTGCTTCACGTGCGAGTGCCACCGCGCGGACTTCGGGCAGGGTCGCGAGCGCACGCGCGTGTCCCATGTCGAGCTTGCGCTCGTCGAGCAGGCGCTTGATCGCGGCCGGCAGATCCAGCAGCCGCAGCAGATTCGACACCGCGGCGCGCGAGCGCCCGACCGCATCGGCCGCCTGCTGATGAGTGAGCCCGAATTCCTCGATCAGCCGCGACAGCGCCTGCGCTTCCTCCAGCGGCGAAAGGTCCTCGCGCTGGATGTTCTCGATCAGCGCCATCGCGACGACCGCCTGGTCGCCAACGACTTTCACCAGCGCCGGGATCTCGTCCAGACCGGCCTTCTGCGCCGCACGCCAGCGGCGCTCACCCGCGATCAGTTCGTAGCGATCCTTGCCGATCGCGCGGACGACAACGGGCTGGATCAGGCCCTGCGCCTTGATCGATGCGGCCAGCTCCTCGATTTTTTCCGGATCGAAAGCTTGCCGGGGCTGAAACTTTCCGGCTTGGATCGCGCCAACCGGCAGCGTGCGCAGTTCACCGTCCTGTTCGCCACCGGCCTCGGCAGCGGCGTCGCCGCCCCCAAGCAGCGCATCGAGGCCGCGTCCGAGTCCGAGTCCGCGTTTCTTCGCTGCCATCGAAATTCCTGGGTTCAGTGCGCCGCGACGCTGGCGGTCGGGCCGCGTTCGCGCCGCAGCATCTCGCCGGCGAGGCCGAGGTAGGCAATCGCGCCGCGCGATTCGCGGTCATAGAGATTGATCGGCTTGCCGTGACTGGGGGCCTCGGCGAGGCGGATGTTGCGGGGGATGATCGAGCGGAACACCTTGTCGCCGAAATGCTTGGTCAGCTGGAGCGAGACCTCGTTGCCGAGATTGTTGCGCACGTCGTACATCGTGCGCAGCAGTCCCTCGACTTCCAGCTGGGGATTGAGTCGCATGCGGACCGCCTTGATCGTGTCGAGCAGGCTCGACAAGCCTTCCAGCGCGAAATACTCGCACTGCACCGGAATCAGCACGCCGTGCGCTGCGGTCAATGCATTGATCGTCAGCAGGTGCAGCGTCGGCGGGCAGTCGATCAGGATCGTCTGGTAGCGATCACCGAGTTTGGCGATCTGTTCCTTCAGGCGCGACTCGCGCGCGAGGCCGTCCATCAGCTTGAGCTCGGCGGCGGTGAGGTCGCCGCTGCCGGGCAAAAGATCGAAGCCGCCTTCCGTCCGCACGATGGCCGCGTCGATCGGCGCCTCGTCGAGCAGCACTTCGCAGCCGTTCGGCTTTGCCGTGCGCTTGTCCACGCCGGATGCCATCGTCGCGTTGCCCTGCGGATCGAAGTCGATCAGCAGCACCTTGCGCCGCGTTTCGGCCAGCGCGGCGGCGAGATTGACGGCCGTCGTGGTCTTGCCGACCCCGCCCTTCTGGTTCGCTACCGCGATGATGCGTGTCATGTGGAACCAGCCTGCCCTTGATCGCCCGTCGCCGAGCTCCGGGCCCGCTTGATTACCACGACGTGGCGCTCCGCGTCCAAACCGGGGACGGCCAGCGCGCGGATTTCGTCGATTCGGAACGCAGGTGGAACCTGCGCGAGTTCATCCTGCGGGAACCGACCCTTGAACGCCAGCCACGCACCGTCGGCCGCCAGCAGATGCCCGCCCCAGGCGAGCATGTCGGCCAGACTCGCGAACGCGCGCGCAGTGATGCAGTCAAATGCGCCGTCGACCGCTTCCACGCGCTTCTCGGCGACGGTCACGTTCTTCAGGCCCAATTCGCGCACTGCGGCACGCAGGAAGCGCGTCTTCTTGCCATTCGAATCGACCAACGTCACCGCACGCTCGGGGGCAATGATGGACAGCGGGATGCCGGGCAAGCCGGCACCGGTGCCGAGATCTGCCAGGGTCGCCCCGCTCACCAGTGGAACGATCGCGAGTGAATCGAGCAGGTGGCGCGTGACCATTTCCGCCGGATCACGCACGGCGCTGAGGTTGTAGGTCGCGTTCCAGCGTGCAAGCAGCGCAACGTAGGCCAGCAACGCCTCGACGACGTCGCCGGACAAGTCCAGTTGCAGCGCTGTCAGGCCGGCGTCGAGGCGTTGCCGCAGCGGATCGCGGTCAGCCATGGGAGCTCGCAGACGATTCGAGGGCGCGCAGTATCGGTGTGGGCGGCGCGAAAATCCATCGCCGTGCCGACGGCCCTTCTGCGGATCAGGACTGCAGCGACAAGTCGACGCGCGCGATCAGCAGCCCGCATTCGCGAAGTTCGGCGTTGAGCGCCTGCTTGATCGCAGCGCGACGCTCTTCGAGTGTCAGGGGCAGGTCGTGCGCGCTGAACAACCGGTGGGTGGCAGCACGCAAGCGTTCCTCCACATCCTCCATCACCACTTCTGCGCGCTCCGGGTCGAGGACCTGGAAATACACCACGCCGCGGTAAGTGCTGTCGTCCCGCGTCAACCTTTCAACCGCGACTGCGGCGCCCGCCAAGCTGATCTTGTGCGTGACGCGCTCGACCAGCGGCATGATGAGGTGGGTTCCAGCACCGACGATGCGCACGTGGCCGCCCATCCGGCGGTACGCGTAGACATGGCCTTGAGGAATGCGCCGGACCGAGGCGAGAACGAGCAAGGTCAGCGAGCAAAAAGCGGTGAGAACAATCGGGGACAACATGGACTTGGCTCTTCGTTGCGTGTCGATCACGCTTGCATGAAGTGGACCATGTTAACGGCTCCTAAACTAACGAACGCTTAACAGTTTTGCCCATTGGCGATCGGCGAAGGATGATTTCGGGCCGTTTTCAAGCGATTCCGGTTCGGAAAGGCCGACGCGGTGGCGCGCGTACAATGCCGACTTTCCGACTGTAATCCCGGTCTGCCCGCCATGTCCTTTCCGAACACGCGCATGCGCCGCATGCGCCGCGACGCCTTTTCGCGTTCCCTGATGCGTGAAACCGACCTCACGCCCGCCGATCTGATCCTGCCGGCGTTCGTGCATGAGGGTCGCGACGTCAGCCAGGCGATTGCCTCGATGCCGGGGGTTGAGCGCGTGTCGATCGACAGGCTGCTGCGCGTCGCCGAAGAGGCACACCGGCTCGGCGTCCCGGCGATCGCGCTGTTCCCGGTCACGCCGCCCGAAGCGAAGTCGCTCGATGCGCGCGAAGCATGGAACCCCGACGGTCTCGCGCAGCGCGCTGTCCGGGCGCTGAAAAACGAGTTCCCCGAGCTCGGGGTCATCACCGACGTCGCGCTCGATCCGTTCACCACCCACGGCCAGGACGGTCTTGTCGATGACGCGGGTTACGTCGTCAACGATCCCACCGTTGCCGCATTGATGAAGCAGGCGGTCTCACACGCGCAAGCCGGCGCCGACATCGTGGCGCCGTCCGACATGATGGACGGGCGGATCGGCGCGATTCGCGCGGCACTCGAATCGTCGGGCCAGATCCACACGCGCATCCTCGCGTATTCGGCCAAGTACGCGTCTGCGTTCTACGGCCCCTTCCGCGATGCGGTCGGCTCGGCCGGCAACCTCGGCAAGGGCAACAAATATACCTACCAGATGGACCCGGCCAACACCGACGAGGCTCTGCGCGAAGTGGCGCTCGATCTCGACGAGGGCGCTGACATGATCATGGTCAAGCCGGCGATGCCGTATCTGGACATCGTTCGACGCGTGAAGGAACGGTTCGGCGTGCCGACATTCGCGTATCAGGTCAGCGGCGAATACGCCATGCTGAAAGCGGCGGCGCAAAACGGCTGGCTCGACGAGCGCGCGTGTGTGCTTGAAGCGCTCACTGGCATCCGTCGCGCCGGCGCCGACGCGGTGCTGACGTATTTCGCCCTCGATGCGGCGCGCTGGTTGCGCGCCCCGCACTGATGGCCCTTTCCGCGACGCGGTCGGCTCGGCCGGCAACCTCGGCAAGGGCAACAAATA
>NZ_JBDSWZ010000222.1:0-30667 GCF_039926425.1 Dokdonella sp. | reverse complement strand
GCGACCGCGCGTGCAGGTGAGTCGGCCGGCGTTCGCCGGCCGCTTCCACGATCCATCGCCAGCAACGGCTGCGCCGTTCAAGCTTGGCCAGCGCGTGCAGCACGCGAGTTTCGGCGAGGGCGTTGTGCTGGCGTACGAAGGCGCCGGTGCGCATACGCTGGTTGAAATCAATTTCGCCGACGCCGGACGCAAGCGCTTGGTGCTCGCGTATGCGAATCTTTCGTCGTTGTAGGGGAATGATGGCGATGCGTCGGCGCCATGCGAACGATCATCGACCTCTTGAACGGAAGCGTCCAAAAGTGAAACGCGGGTTCATTCTTCTCGCTGCAGGGACCTTGATGCTGGTTGCGATGTCGTCGCTCATCCTGCACGGGCAGCGGCGACGAATCCATCCGGAAACCGGTGTCACACAAACTGCATTGGCGCCGAGTGCGCCGATGGCCGTGCAGATAGAACCGCCTGCGATCACAACTGCGGTGGCGACTCGGACGCCACCGCCTGATGCTGGCGAGTCGAAGGTCACTTCGCCGATGGTCGTCCGTCCCGTCACGCCAAAGTTGATCGGACCCTCGCCGACACCCGCTCCCGATCTCGCGCGGGAAGAGCGCAACCGGGAAAAGGCGGTCGATCTCTTCGCCGGCAAGATGCTCAACCTCGAGGAGAAGTTCAGCGACGATCCAAATGCGGACGAGAATCCGCAAGCACGCGTGCTGCGCCAATTCCGCGACCGCGAGAAGGACGATGGTGCAGCGGAACTCGAACAGGCAGTTGGCGAGCACGTGCGTGAATGGATGGCCGCATTTCCTGCCGAAGTCGCGGACCGGCTCGTACTTGTATCGGTCGATTGTCGTGTCGAGGAATGCCAGATTCTGCTCGCCGAACTGTCGATCGAGATGGATCTCGACGGGTCAGCGCTCGGCTGGAAGGTGCTGCAGGGACTGGTCTCCGACGATTGGTGGCGGCAACGGTTCGACAGCGACCACCCCGAGTGGGCATTGACGCGTGATCCGACAACGACGTCGCTCGGGAATTCTTTGCTGACCATCTACGCAACGCGCCATCCGGCATCGCCATAGGAACGCCCTCTTCCGCGCCGCACGAAAGACCCAATTCCCTCTTTACCTCACGTGTAACGTGACGGTCATCTGCACTGTCAACACTCCGCTACCCTGGTCGCTGCCGACGCGCACCGCACCCCGATCAACCGGAGTTTCCCGATGACGTTTTCCCGCCGGCGCGTTTGCGCCTCGCTTGCTGCGTTATGTGTCTTCGCAGTGTCATCGGTGAACGCGCAGATGCGCATCACCGAATACATTTACGGCGGCGCCAACGGCGAGTTCGTCGAGTTCACCAATGTCGGCACTGCGCCAATCGACATGACCGGGTGGAGTTTCGACGACAGCAGCGAGACGGCGGGCAGCCAGGCGCTGGGTGCGTTCGGCGTCGTCGCGCCGGGCGAATCGGTGATCCTCAGCGAAGGGACTGCCGCGGATTTCCGCACCGCGTGGTCGCTGTGCGAAGCGGTGAAGGTGATCGGCGGCAATACCAACAACCTCGGTCGCGCCGACGAAATCAACCTGTACGACGCCAGCCAGCAGCGTGTCGACCGACTCACCTACGACGACCAGACCCTCGGCGGACCGCGTGCCAACGCGGTCAGCGCGTGGGTCGACGCGGCCGGACTCGGCAACAACATCATCACCGACTGGACGCTGTCGGTCGTTGCCGATGCGGAAGGATCGGTGGCATCGACCGGCGCCGATATCGCAAGTCCCGGCCGCAGCACGCGGGCGACCGTGCCCTTCGTCGCGTGCCCTGCAGCCGCGGGCGTCATGCGCATCACCGAATACATGTACGGCGGCGCAAACGGCGAGTTCGTCGAGTTCACCAACGTCGGCAATGCACCGGTCGACATGACCGGCTGGAGCTTCGATGACAACTCCGCCGTCGCCGGCAGCCAGGACCTCAGCGCGCTCGGCATCGTTGCGGCTGGCGAATCGGTCGTGCTCGCTGAAGAAACCGCGGACGCATTCCGCGCCGACTGGCATCTGTGCTCCGGCAGCCGGATCGTCGGCGGCAACACCAACAACCTCGGTCGCGCCGACGCGATCAATCTGTACGATGCAGATCAGCAACCCGTCGACCGTCTCGCCTACGACGACCAGACCCTCGGCGGACCGCGCGCGAACGCGGTCAGTGCGTGGGTGAACGCGGCCGGACTCGGCAACAACATCATCACCGACTGGACGCTCTCTGCCGTCGGCGACGGCGAAGGCTCATTCGCGTCGGTTGGCAACGACATCGGCAGTCCCGGAAAAAGCACGCGCGCGACGATCGCGTACGATCCGTGTGCCGGCGGGGAGGACAGCGTGACGGTCACCATCGACAGTGCCACCACCTCGCCGTATCTCGATCTCATCGCGACTGCCGGGGCGGTGAGCGGCGTGATCGGGGATCCGACCGATCCTGCGGCAACGAGCGGCATCGGCTTCGCGTTTGCGCTGTCTGCCGGCGGCGAAGTCCCCGTCCTCGACGTCACGGCGACCAGCAGCAATCCCGATGTCGTCGCGCCCGAAGGACTCGCGCTCGCTGGCAGCGGCGCCACGCGCCAGTTGACGATCGTGCCGCACGGCGTCGGCTATTCGACGATCACGATCGCCGCAGCGGGCGCGCAGGGCGTGAGCGGCAGCTATACGATCCACTACGCAGCGTCCGCAGCGCCCGCACACCCGGCTGACACGCGTTTTCACACCGGTGCGAGCGACGCATCCGCGACCGTGGCGCTCGACGCCGACACGATGCTTGTTGCCGACGACGAAACCAACGTGCTGCGCCTGTACGACCGCAATCACTCGGGCCTGCCGTTGAACGGGTTCGATTTCAGCGCCGAACTTGCGCTGACCGATCCGGACAACCCCGAACTCGATCTCGAGGCGTCGACACGTCTCGGCGACCGCGCGTTCTGGAGCACCTCGTACAGCAACTCGAAGAACTTCCACGTGCGCCCGAACCGGCATCGCGTATTCGCGACCAACATCAGCGGGAGCGGAGCGGATGCCGTACTCGACTACGCCGGGCGTTACGACTGGCTGCTGGAGGACATGGTCGCGTGGGACCACGCCAATGGCCACGGACTCGGTCCGGACGCACTCGGCTTCGCCGCAAGCAGCGCAGACGGCGTCGACTCGAAAACGCCGGCCGGATTCAACATCGAAGGCCTGTCGATTGCACCGGACGGCAGCACTGCCTACGTCGCATTCCGTGCCCCGCAGTTGCCGATCAGCGCCCGCACGCAGGCGTTGATCGTGCCTGTGCTCGACTTCGATGCGCTCGTCACGGGCGCAGCGCCCGGATCACTCGCGCAGGGCGCGGCACATTTCGGCGCGCCGATCTTCTTCGATCTCGGGGGACGCGGCATCCGCAGCCTCGATCGCAATGCGGCCGGACAATACCTGATCACTGCGGGACCGCCGGGGGACGCGACCGGCATCGCCCCAGCGGATTTCCGCCTTTTCGCATGGACCGGTCGGCCGATCGACGCCCCATTCGATCTCGGCGTCGATCTGACGTCGATCGACATCGCCGCCGGCAGTTTCGAATCGATCGCGGACGTGCCGCCGCAGATGGGCGCCGCAAGCGTGCTGCAGTTCCTTTTCGACAATGGCGACAGCGTCTTCTACGGCGACGGCATTGCGGCAAAGGATCTCGCGGAGCCGCGGTTCAAGAAAGCGGCGAGCCTGCGTGTGACCGTCGATGTCGCGTTCCCCGCCACCACGCTCGTGGCATTGAAGGGAACTCCCCAGTCGGCATCTGCCGGCAGCGCATTCGCCGTTCCACTCAGCGTGCGCGTGACCGATCTCTACGGCAACGGAATCGCCAATGTGCAGGTTGTTTTCAGCGCACCGTCGAGCGGCCCAGGCGCGCTCCTCTCTTCGACCACGGTGATGACGGACGCATCAGGCAGCGCCAGCGTCGACGCGACGGCCAACTCGCAAGCAGGAAGTTACACAGTGGCCGCGCTCGCGAACGGGGTCGCGGCAGCGGTGGGGTTTTCGCTGACCAACGTCGACGACCCGAACGACCTGATCTTTGCTGACGGCTTCGATTAGCCATCCGGGGCGCAACTGCGGCGACCGGAAGGCCGCCGCCCGAGGTTCAGTGCGCGCGTCGTGCCGCGTTCATGGTCTGTCCGAGCCACGCGCGCGCCGCGTTCCAGTCGCGACGCACGGTGCGTACCGGAAGATTCAGCGCCAGCGCGGTCTCATCATCGCCAAGGCCACCGAAGTAGCGGCACTCGAACACCTGCGCCTGACGCGGCTGGTGCGCGGTGAGCGAACGCAGCGCATCGTCGATCCCGGCCAGATGTTCAAACTTGCGTTCGTCCACCGGGTCGATCGGTGCCGAATCTTCGATGTGTGCAGCGGACAAGCGTTCACGTGCGTGGTCGACCAGCACCTGTCGCAGAATGCGCACCGCCAGCGGCAGCAGATGATCGGTGCCGTGCGGTGTTGCAACCGCGCGTGACAGTCGCCGACTGCATTCGTGCAACAGCGATGCGGGTTTGGTCGTGCTGTCGTTGGCGCGGTCGTCGAAACCGTGCGGCGTCATTTCCGGATAGACCAGATCGACGAGCCGGTTCCAGGCCATCGGGTCACCGGCGCCCGCCGCGTGGAGCAATCGCGTGACGTGGCCGGGCTCGGCGGAGGTGACATTGCGGGTGAGGTCAGCGCGGATGGCATTCATGATCAACCCCGGTTGCCGCGCGAACGGAATTCGGCGAGCTGGCTGTCGACGTTGTCGAGCATCGGCTCGATCGCCTCGCGCGCCTTCTCGGCCGCGTTGAGGCTGGTGAAGTTCACCTGCTCCGCGCCGCTGCGCCACATCACGCTGCCGTCGGATACCCGATACGCGCGCACACCCAGCTGCACGGTGTAGAGCGTGGAGCTCTGCCCGTAGTAATTCATTTGCTGGGTGCCGACCGGTCGCGCCTGCACGAAGACCACCGCGTCGGCCTTGCCGGCCATCGCCCGGAGGTTCGGCGTGTCGCCGTGCGAGCGGCTGCCTTCGATCACGCGGAACCCACGGCTCCTGAGCAGGTTGACCAGCGCGTCTTCCGCCGGTGCGGAGATCACGTCATCGCCCGAAGCCATGACCGCAATCGTCGGCACGCGCGGCTTCGGCGGAATCGCCGGAGCGACCGGCGTCACTTTCGCAATGCGCACATCGGGCGCCGATTCGACTTCGTGCTCGGCGGCCTGCGCGGCGGGCAGGTCATGCAGCGCCTGCATGCCCGCCTGCGACGCACGCGCGGCGGGAGCGTCCGCGCCATCATTCGACATCGCATTGACAGATGGATCCGACGGCGGAGTCGACGCATCGGCGACCGTCACCGGTAGCGCCGGCCTGTCGGCGGTCGGCGCGACTGATGGCGGAACCGCAGGTGCAGCCGGCGTGCTCGCAGCGATCGACGCCGCGATGCTGTCGGCCGCAGACGGTGTGTTCGACGATGTGGCGTTGGCGGGTGTGTCGGTCGTGGTCGAGGTGGTGACCGCGGACGACGTGCCGAACAGCGACGCCAGCGCCGGAACGTTCGCGCGATACGCATATGCGGTGCCGCCGATACCCAACAGCAGTACCGCGGCGATGGCCCATGGCAACGCGGAGCTTCGCCCAGGCGAACCCGTGTCGTTGCGAGCGAGGACCGACCGATGCGCTGAAACCGGTGGCGGCAGCGGCTGATCGGACGCGGTGATCCGCGTGTTCGCCACTGCAGCTTCGCGGCGGATCGGCGACGGCGTCTGCGGCAGAGACGACTGGCCGGACACCGGTGTCTTCATGCCGATCATCGTCGCTGCGGCCGGGGAGAGCTTGGTCTGCGCGGTGATCGGTCCTCCCTTGAACACCAGCGGATGCTGCACGAGGTCGCTCACGAGTTCGTGGCAGTTCTGGTAGCGATCGGCGGGTTCCTTGGCGATCATCTTCTTGAGGACTTCGGCGATCTTGCCGTCGACATCCGCGTTGAGCTGGCGCACGTCCGGAATGTCCGCCTTGACCACTTCGAGCATCAGCCCGAGTGGCGATTCGTCGTTGAACGGCATCTTGCCGGTCAGCATCTCGAACAGCACGATGCCGAGCGAGAAGATGTCCGAGCGCTGGTCGACCGGCTTGCCGAGGCAGACTTCGGGCGAAAGATAGCCGGGCGTACCGACGAACTCGCCGGTGGTCGTGAGTTTCTTCGACAGGTCCTGGTTCGACAGCGCGATACCGAAGTCGGCGATCTTCACCGTGCCGCGGCTGGAGATCATCAGGTTGCCGGGCTTGATGTCGCGATGGACGACGCCGCGATCGTGCGCGGTCGAGAGGCCGAGTGCGGTCTGGTGGATCACCTTGGCCGACTGCTCGACAGTGAGCTTGTGGTCGCGCTTGAGCATCGAGCCGAGCGATTCGCCCTCGACGAACTCCATCACGAAGTAGGTCTGGCCCTCGTCCTCGCCGATGAAGTAGATCTGGATGATATGCGGATCATTGAGCGCGGCCATGCTGCGTGCTTCACGCAGGAAGCGCTCCTTGATGCCTTCGTCGTGGGCGAGCGAGTCGGCCAGCACCTTGATCGCGACGTAGCGATTGAGTGAGCCCTCGTATCCCTTGTAGACCACACCCATGCCGCCGCGGCCGAGTTCGGCAACGATGTCGTAATGGCCCAAGCGCGTTCTCATGACCGTACCCCTTGGAGCGGATGCCCCTTGACTGGATGGAATCGTACACCTGCCACCAACCCGCGTTCCCGGACCTCCTTTGCGGACGTACCCGTGCGCCGGTCGCAGACCCAGTGTGACGCAATCGTCATTTCGTCGCGATTGAGCGCGCCACAGACGCCGCCTACACTTGCCAATTCTCCTTGTGCCGCGCCCACGATGCCGATCACCGACGTTTCCGCTGCGCCCATCGACAGTCCGGCCGCAGCGCGGCGGCAATGCTGAACCTGACGCCGAAAACTGCGGCGTCACGCGGCGTCCTTGCGCTCCTCATCGTGCTGTGGCTGGTCGGCACGCTGCGCGCCTTCGCCCTGTGGGCACACGACCCGCTGTATGCCTATGCGAACAGCTACGACCAGGTGCGCTACACCAACTGCTTCCACTTCTATCCGGATCGTCCGTCGTCGATTCCGCCGGAGGAAAACAGTCCCAACGCGCCGTACTCGATCTATCGTTTCATCGAGAACGCCAATCCGATGTGCTACTGGTCGACCGAGCTCGCGTTCGGCGGCACCACCGCGCTGATCTGGAAGCTCGGCGAACTCGCTGGCGGCGACGATCGGCACGACGTGCGCGTGGCCGGCGCGCTGCGCTGGCTCGCGCTGCTCGGCGTCTCGATCGGCCTGTCGTTCGCGTGGCTTCGCCGCGGCGATCCGCGGGCGGCGGTCGCGAACGCGGCCCTGGTTCCGCTGCTGTTCGCCGATCCCGGAAACACGCTGTACCTCAATACGTTCTACGCGGAATGGACCGCGCTGCTCGGCGCCTATGCACTGCTGGGCACCTGCCTCCTGTGGCGCGGCGAACGGGTGACTCGCCTTCGGCTCGCGCTGATCGCGGCGCTCGCGTTTGCACTGGCGCTGTCGAAGATCCAGCACCTGGTGTTGCCGCTGTGCCTCGTCATCGTGGTGATCGTGCTGGAACGCATCGCGCACCGGCGATTCGGCTGGCGCGGACTTGCGATGGCGCTCGGCGCGCTGGCCGGCCTGTGCGTGCAGGGTATCCAGCTCGGACGCGACAGCGGGATGATGGAATCGATCCACGAATACAACAGTGCCGACGTCGTGTTCACAGCGCTGCTGCCGTTTGTTGACGATCGTGCCGCGCTGCTCGAAGAACTCGGTATCGATCCGGCGTGCGCGGTCTACAGCGGACTGCATGCATGGGAACTGCCGGACTTGCCCGAACGCGTGTGCAAGGGACTCGACTCGTTCTCGCGCGGCAAGGAACTGTCGGCAATGCTGCGCCATCCCGGCATGACCCTGCGGCTCGCCGGCCATGGCGTACTCGGTCTCGATCCGTGGATCGCAAAGAACCTCGGTGAAGTCGAAGGGCGGTCGGTGGAGACCATTCCTGGGTCGGTGCCGGGCATCGGGCCGACCTTGCACGCATTCCCGTGGATCCAGTGCGCGATCCTCGCATCGCCCCTGCTCGGATGGCTGGTGTTGCTCGTTCGCCCGGGTCTCCGCGACGGCGGGCGCGCGCTCGATTTCGCAAGCCTCGTCGTCGCGCTGATGCTTGCGACGCTCGCCATCACGGTGCTCGGAGACGGCTTGGCCGACACCGCGAAACAGGGCCACCTGGTGGTGAATGCCGCGCTGGCATGGCTGATCGTTTCGATCGTGATGCGCTTGCCCCGACGCCGGCACGCCTGACCGGCGCAATGCCTGCGCCTGTCCGCACGCGTCCGGCGATCAGCCTGCGACGCGTGCGGAACCGATGCCTCAGTCGACTTCGAACGACTGCACGTCGACCGGATTGGTGATGTGGATCACGCCGGACATGATCGCCGCGCCATGGACCTGGCAATAGAACGGGATGTCCTTGTGCGCGGCGCTGGCGGGAACGGTTACGACAGCGGTCCAGCTGGCGTTGCTGCCGTTGTTGTCGGTGGTGCAGTTGACCGCGCACTTGAAGGTCATCGCGGCGTCGTCGGACTGCACGTTGTGAAAGCCGCCTGCGTCGTTGATGAACGTGATCGTGTCTCCCACCAGCACGTTGTCGACACTGTTGGGTGTAAAGGCGGTGCCCGACGTGAGGTGGACGTCGTGGTTGGCCGCCATCGCGTGGCCCATGCAGAGCGACAGTGCAACGGCGGACAGGGCGATTCTGGCATTCATGGCATTCTCCGGATTGAACATTCAGGTACGGGCCGTTCCTGTTCAAGGGAGCGGTCCCGATCGTGTCCCCGATATCGATCGGGTGACGGGGCGATGCGTTGGCGACGCGGCGATCGGCGCCGACCGGCTTCGGGTAGTGCGGCTTTCAGCGCGTGGGCGACTCCAGCCACGCGGCGAGGGCTGTGATCGATGCGTCGTCGAGCGTCTGCGCGATCGGCGTCATGATGCGATCGTTGCTCGACAGCGTGTGCTTGCCGTTCTGAAAATCCTTCAGCCGCTGCGCGAGATACGCCGCATGCTGCCCGCGCAGCACCGGATACGCGCGCCAGTGCGCGTCGCCTTGCGCAAGCGGATGACCTTCCGCGTTGCGGCCGTGACAGCCCTGGCAGGGAGGAATGCCGGCACTGGCATCGCCTTCGCCATAGAGCTGGCTGCCGCGCACCGACGACGTCGTGCCCTGCGTCGGTATCGCCGCCGGCAATGACGAAAAATACACGGCGAGATCGCGCATCGCGGCGTCGTCGAGATGTGCGACCTGCGCCGTCATCGGCGATTCGGGGCGCGCCTCGCGCTTCAACTCCATCAGTTGCCAGTAGAGGTATTCCGCATGCTGGCCGGCGAGGTTCGGAAACGTCGGAACCGGCGAAACGCCGACGGGTCCGTGGCAACCCATGCACACGGCCGCTTTCGTTTTTCCCGCGTCCACATCGCCGTGGATCGCCTCGATGCCACGCAGGTCGAGCAGGTCGGACGCGCCGACAGGCAGCCACGCGATCACGAGGAGCATTGCCAGCAGGGCGGAGCGGGGATGGCGGTGGGCGATCATGTTCGATCCCGTCACAGGCGAATAGTGACCAGCAAACCGATCAGGTTCGCGTCGTAGCTTTCCGGGCCGCCGTCGGTGTAGACGCGGTGGTCGAACACGCGGGTGGCGTCGAATCCGAGGTAGTGCCAGTCGCTGATGTGGCCGCGTTCGTAGATGTCGAAGAGGCGCAGCGAGATGCGTTCCATCAACGGCACCGTGATGCCGAGGTTCAACGTGTTGACGCGATAGATCATCGAAGGAAATGCGCCACCGCCCGCGCCGGTGACGCCGGGATCGGGGTACGCCGGCGCGAGCGACGATGCGTACGTGTAGGCGGTCGTTCCTCGCGAATACAGCATGTTCCAGTTGGCATCGACGCGCACGCGCCCGATGTCGTGCGCCAGTGTTGCGCCGGCATTGTGGTTGCGTTGGCGATCGTCAGCCCACCAGCGACCGAGCTCCGGATACGTCGAGCCGCCGAGTGACGGGTCCGAGCCGCTTGCATTGAGTTCGTTGACGTTGGCGAGTCGCAGGCCCGAGCGGTCGTAGCCGTAATAGAGGCTTGCGTTCGTCCTCGTGGACGGCTGCCACTCCCACTGCAGCGTCATCCCGAGCGTGTTGTACGCCTGACGCCCGAGTTCCGCGTCGTAATCGTTCCAGTCGCCGCGAACCGATGCGCTGATCGTCATGTCGTCGCGCGGTTGCACGGTCGCCATCAGGTTGATCTTGCGCTCATCGCGGCTGGCGAGATCGTATTTGCGCAGGGCGTCGACCGTGTGCGCCGGTACACCGCCGGAAGGCGGCACGAAGCCGGGCAGCCCGATCGAATAGGTGAACCCGTAGGGATCGTCGTTGTAGCGATCGCCTGTCTGCTTCAGGACCGTCGCGTTGGCGCGGAAGGTGAGCCAGTCGAGCGAGCGATTGACCCAGGTGACCTTGACGCTGTTGTCGTCAGCGTTGCCGCGCTCGCGGTTCGTCGGCGCGTATCGGTTGAACGTGTAGGTGGCGCCGAGCGTATCGTGTGCGCCGATTTTCCAGTCCGCGCCGACGGATGCTTCCTCGGTCTGCATGTCGAGCGGCAGGCTCGATACGCGGGTGATTGCCGACGCGCCGGCGAGCGGATCGAAGATGCCCGATTCTCCCGGCACGACGCTGCCCTGCGCGCCGTTTTCGCTGACGTAACCGTACTGGCCGGTGAGCGGGTTGTACGCGAGATAGGTGTTGCGATAGTCCTCGCGGTTGAGGCGCACCCCGCCGCGCAAGGTCCAGTCGGACGTCGGTTGCAGCACGATGCGCGCATCGACCAGCGTGGTATCGATACGCATGTCGGAGGTCGGGCGCGACAGCGACGCGGTCGTGTTCCACTTCGAGCAGTCGTAGAGGAACGGATTCTGCGGGCCGAGCTCAAGGCTCCCATTGAGCCCGATGCCGAACACGCCCTGGCAATCGATCGGCGCGATCAGCGCATCGTTCTGGCTCATGCGGCCAGCCGATGCGGTCAACGACAGCTCGCCGTTGAGCGGCAGCTTTCGCGTGAAGGCGGCCTTGAGGTTGTGGTAGTCGTTGTCGGGTTCGGTCGCCATCTGCCCCGTGGTCAGCGGCGCCGACACCGCATCGGGCACCACCGGATAGAGCGCGAACGGCGTCTCGTAGGTGTAGCGCGTGTAGCGGTCGCGGTAGAACGAGCCGCTGTAGCCGAGGTCCATGCGCCACGTCGTGCCCGCATACCGGAGGCCGCCGTTGAGGTTGATCGTCGCGTCGTCGATCGGCTTCGTCGTTTCCAGCACGCCGCCATCGTCCGCGAACGGATAGTTGAAGAAGAACGGTCCGCCGTATGGCCGCGCGCCCTTGCGCTCCTCATCGGTCACGTTCGCATACCAGGTCCACTGCGGCGTCAGGTACATGCTGACGCCGACGCCCTGCTTTTCACGCCGCACAGACAGCCGGCGCTCGGGCGTTGCAGCAGACACCGCGGCGACATCCGCCGCGGTGCTGGCGCCAGCGACCAGTGAGCTCGGCAACGTCAGGCGATTGGTGCCGACGCCGTTCCAGATCGGTTTCGCGTTGTTCGAGAGGACATTGGGCATGTCGCGCAGGAACGCCTGGATCTTGTAGCTGCCGGCGCGGCCGAAGGTCGCCTGGTAGTACTCGTCGTCGTCACTGATGTGGCTGGCGCGGACGTTGGCATACGTGCCGTCGGCGGGTCGCTCCCATGTGTAATCGAGCAGGCCGAGGATCAGGCCGCTGTCCCAGTCGACGTAGCGGTTGAAGAGCGCGTTGCCGTCGTCGCCGCTGGTCCCGAGCGCGCCGATCTGCAACACGCCATAGCCTTGCCAGTCGCCGTGTTCGTCCGGTTGCGGCGACGGCGGTGGGCACGCATAGAGGTTTCCGGTCGGCGAACGGTGCTGGCCTTCGACCAGCCACGAAGTTCCGCGTTCGTCGCAGCCGAGCGCCGTCGCGCCGGCAGCAGGATCGAGTTTGTTGGCGCGCCAGGTATCCACCCCGACGCCACTATCGGCGCGCGCCGCAAACGCGGCTGCGATGCCGAGCACGAACGACGCGCTCGACAAAGAACGCACGGACGGATGGTGGCGCATCGTCGTTCTCCCGGCCGGCCTACTCGTGGAATTTCGGACCCGACGGCGCATTCGAGCCGTGGATGTTGGCGTGGCACGTGATGCAGCCGCGACCCATCAGTCGCTCGTCCGGATGCGCGCCGTTTCCCAAGGCCTGCGGTGTCTGCAGGTCGTTCGGATGGCGCAGGTTCGAATGGCACTGCTGGCACAGGAACGGGATTGGCGCGACCAGCAGCGTTGCCTGATTCGATCCGTGCGGCGTGTGGCAGTTGAGGCAGCTTTCGCGCACCGGCGCGTGCTCGAACAGGAACGGCCCGCGCTTTTCGGCGTGGCACTGGTAGCAGGTTTCGTTGACCGTGGCGGTCTTCAGCAGTGGACTGGTGATCGAACCGTGCGGGTTGTGGCAGTCGTCGCAGCTCATCTGCCCTTCGGGCAGCGGCATGTGCGAGCGCCGGTTGAACTCGAGGCGGACGTCCTTGTGGCATTGCGCGCAGGTGTCGTTGATCGACTGCTTCGCCATCAAGCCTTCCGCCGAGAACTTCGCCATCGGGTTGTGGCAATCGCTGCACGAAAGTCCATTGCGCTGGTGTACGGAGCCGCTCCAGTGATCGCGCGGCCCGCCTTCGTGACAACTGAGACAGGTTTTCACCTGCACCGGAATCGGCGTGCCGGAATTCTTCGTGTAGCCGATGATCAGACCCTTGGTCGTCGGACTCTGCGCATGCGCAGAACCGGCGCCGTGGCAGGTCTCGCAGACCGGGATCGACGCGTCGGCCTTGTTCGCTGCGTGCAGGCCAAGGGCATGGAACGTGTGCGTGAAGTGATCGCTTTCCAGCTGATGGCAGGCGATGCAGGTTTTCTCGCCGACCGCGGTCGCATCGGTCGCATTCGGATTGTGCGCGACGCTGGCGTTGGCAAAGCCGGGCGCGACGATCAGCGACGCGCTGGTTGCGCGCATGTCAGCGCCCGTCAGGTTGGTCGAGGGCAGCGAGGACGACAGCGTTTCACGCGATTGCTGCGCATCCGCAGCGCCCGCCGCCAACAGAGAGGCGCAGACCATGGCCGCGATTGCCCCGGTCCAGTGTTTCATCGCGTGCGTGCGCCATTGCTGTGGCATGAGCCAGACCCCGGTATCCATCGGCCGCATCGCGACCCCCTGAAGGCCAGCGACGGCGATGGGCTCACACTGTGCTGCAGCGCGGGGTGCGTCAATCGCGGCGTGGGTACTTTCCCTCAGCCAACCCACAGGCGTCGTGATGGCTGCCACGAAACTGTTGATAGAACGCCTGCAGCGCAGCGAGGTCGGCGGCCATGTCGTCGCCCGGCAGAAACAGCTGTCCGATCCCGATCGTTCTCGATGGATAGTCAAAGTACACCGGCAGGATCGGCACGCCGGCGTTTCGCGCGATGTGCCAGAAGCCGGTCTTCCACGGCAAACCGCGCCTGCGCGTTCCTTCTGGCGCAATGCCGAACCACAGTTCCGGTCGCTCACGGAAACACGCAACCGTCTGCTCGACCAGGCCGTCCGCGCCCGAGCGCTTGATCGGAATGGCACCCAGCCGATTCAATGCCCAGCCGAGTGGTCCGCGAAACAGTTCGCGCTTGGCGACGAACCTGATGTCGACGCCGATCGCAACCTTGAACAGCATCGCCCAGACACCGTCCCACCACGAGGTATGTGGTGCGGCGATCATGACCAGACGCGGTTCGTCCGGAAATCGGCCTGCAAGACGCCAGCCACACTGGCGCAGGATCCAGTGACACAACCGGCGACCGGCATTCGGGTGAAACTGTGGAACCGACGGCGGCAGAATAAACGCGCCGTCGGAGTTGGTCACTCCGCGCTCCAGTTTCCGCCGCGGTTGCGCTTGACGACGGCGCGGGTTTTCTTCGCGTCGATGCGCCGCTCCTTCGACGCACGCGTCGGTCGCGTCGCGATGCGCCGCTTCGGGACGAATTGCGCCGCAAGGATCACTTCAACCAGGCGCGCGCGCGCGTCTTCGCGATTCTTGCCCTGGTCGCGAAAGCGGTTTGCCTGGATCACCAGTACGCCAGCGTCGGTGAGGCGCCGGTCGCGACGTGCCAGAAGACGCGTCCGCACGGCTTCGGGCAGCGACGGCGACGACGCCACGTCGAAGCGCAGCTCGACGGCACTGGCGACCTTGTTGACGTTTTGCCCGCCCGGGCCGGCCGAACGCACGAAACGCTCGACCAGTTCGTCATCGGGGATCTGCAGGTTGGCGTCGATCTCGAGCATGCCCCCATTCTACGGGGATGCATGCCCGTACGTTGCCGGTGGGCGTTCAGGTGTCCCGTCGATCGATTCGGCGGAGGACTCAGGGCTGTTTGCCGGTGGCCAACAGGTTTCGAGCAATGTTTGCAACGTTGGTCGCGCTGTTCGCCAGTTCGTCCAGCTTTGCACTGGTCTGGCCACTGCGGGCGGACTGTTCCAACGTGGTGCGAAGGCGGCTCAGGTTGCCACTGCAGAATGTCGAGAAGCTCTTCAGACGCTTGTTCGCGCCTGGTGCCACTGCCTCTTGCTGGGCCTGCAGGCAGAGCGTTTCCGCCTCCTGGAGCTTCGCGCCCGCAACGCCCAGATCAAGCGAAGGGTCCGGTTGGCGCAAGGCCGCGGGCGGCGCCTGCGGTTTCATGAGAGCCGGCGGAATGGCACTTGCCTCGCCGATCGACGCCACCGCCTTCGCACCCTGCAAACCGATCGCATGCCGAACGGTTTTCGGCGCGCTCATGTCCGCGAACGAAAACTTGTCCGGGTTGCGCGCGGAATCCGCGATCCAGCCATCGAGGGTCGTCCTGCAGGTTTTCTTTCCATCCTCTCCCGCAAATCGCACGGCGAGTCCCTTCATGAGATCGGAATCTCCAGACCAAGCACGCAGGCAGTCGATCGCGCTCGAGTCGAGCGACGCGTTGACGCGCGCGACCGGCGAATGCTCGTTGCGCAGGAACGTGGTGAGCTGCGCATCGGTCGGTTCACGCACGTTCGTACAGGCGCTGATGCCGGCGACGCACGCGACGGCCACGGGGAAAAATCGGTTCATCGTTGACATCTCCTAGAGTTCAATCAGGTCGTGCGAGCGTCCGCCGAAGGGAGATCGCAAACGCACCGAATGCTCCGAGCAGGCAAACCAGCGACATTGTGATGACGCGGCGGTCGCTCTGCATCGATACGGCGATCCACGCGAGCGAGGCCGCCGCGACGGTCAGAAACACACCGAAGGTCAGCCACGCCGCCGCCCGTTGACCGTTGCGCACCTGCCGTTCGAGACGACTCAGATCGCGCGATGCGATGTTTAGTTCCAACCGCCCGCTGGTTGTCTGAACCAGGTATTCATGAATCAGCTGTGGCATGTCCGGTGCGATGGCCATCCATTCGGGCACACGTCGCCGCAACGATTTGAGCAGCGCACGCGGTCCGCGGCGCTGGCGCCAGATGCGTTCGAGGACCGGTTTGGCGGTGTCCCAGATGTCGATGCGGGGATGCAGCAGGCGGCCGACGCCTTCGATGTTGAGAAGCGTCTTCTGCATGAGGATCAATTGCGGCTGCAGCGTGAGTTCGTGCTGGCGCGCCATCTGGAACAGCTTGAGCACCACTTCGGCCAACGAGATCTCGCTCAATGGACGCGTGAAATAGGGTTCGCAGACCGTGCGAACCGCCGCTTCCAGTTCGTCCAGCCGCGCGTTCGGGGGCATCCAGCCTGCGCGCACGTGCAGCTCGGCGATGCGCGCGTAGTCCTGGTTGAACAACGCAAGGAAATTCTCGGCCAGCCAGTACTGGTCGCGCTCGGGCAGCGATCCCATGATGCCGAAGTCGAGCGCGATGAAGCGCGGATCCTGAGGATGCGCCGGATCGACCCAGATGTTGCCGGCATGCGCATCGGCATGAAAGAAATTGTCGCGAAACACCTGCGTGTAGAAGAGGCGCACGCCCTTCTCGGCGAGGGCGATCCGGTCGATGCCGGCCGCATCGAGTGCGGCGAGGTCGTCGACTGGAATGCCGCGCACGCGTTCGAGCACGAGAACGCCTTCGGTGGTGTGCGACCAGATCACCTCGGGAACGTAGAGGTCGGCGGAATCCTTGAAATTGCGCCGGAGCAAGGAGGCGTTCGCGCCCTCCCGCTGCAGGTCGAGCTCATGCAGCAAGGTGGATTCGATTTCCGCAACGACATCATGCGGTCGGATCTTGTCGGCATTCGGATGAAAGCGCTGCACCGAGTCGGCCAGCGCGCGCAGCAGCGCCACATCGCGGCCGATGCGATCGGCGATATCCGGGCGCAACACCTTGACCACGACCTCGCGACCGTCGTGCAGAGTCGCCGCATGCACCTGTGCGATCGACGCCGATGCGAGCGGACGATCGGCGAACGTGGCGAAGCGCTCGCTGATCGAAACACCGTAGGCCCGCTCGATTGCCGCCCGCGCGAGTTCGGCCGGAAACGGTGCGACCCGGTCCTGCAGTTGGGTCAGTGCATCGGCGACATCGGGCGGCATCAGGTCGCGGCGTGTCGACAGGATCTGCCCGAACTTCACGAAGATCGGACCGAGTTCAGTCAGCGCGAGCGCAAGGCGCTCTCCGCGTGGAAGTGCGGCAACGGCCGCGCGCGGGCGTGGAAGCACGACGCGACTCAACGCCAGGAGACGCGATCGATGGCGCGCATCGACCAGGTCGTCGAGTCGGTAGCGCACCAGAATTCCTGCGATTTTCAGCAGTCGCGGAATTTGCCCCAGCGAACTCATTTCGCCGCCGCCGAATGCGCCGCAGCGACGCGTCGCATGCGTGCTTCGACACGGTCGGCGTGTTCGCGCAACGCATCGACGTCGTCGAGGAACTGCTCGACCTCCGGCCTGGCGACCAGGTCGCGCCCCTCTTCAGTGAGAAACTCCGCGGTGTCCTGCGCCAGCGCGTGCGCCGATCGACGTGACCACGCGAGCGCCTGTCGAAAGCCGCGAGCGATCCGGAAACCGATCACGTCGCCGAACACGCGTGCGAACGCCTCGTCGAAATCGGGCGCAAAGCGCGTCGCGATCTGTTCCAGGCGGCGGGCGAGTTCCGCATCGCCGGAAATGTCGATACGGCCAGGCGTCATTGCCGCGCCGCGCGTCAGCGCCATCGAAAGAAAGCTACCCGGAGTCGCGGCCACCCGCAACGCACTGTCGCCTGCGAACGCTGGGCCGATGCCGAGCCTGCCGCCGTCGACACGAATGCGCATCGATGGCAGGGCGCCGCGGAAATCGATCGTAATGGCGCGACCTTCGAGCGCACCAAGCCGGTCGCGCGTGTCCGGATCGAGATCGACGAGACGATTGAGTGCCGCGCCGAGCGTCCGACCGAGGATCGAAAGAACCGGATTCGCGGTGCGCTGGACAGGGGTGGTAAGTGCGTCGGGCATAACAGTGGATTCTACCTTCCCGCAGCGGACCGCGCGGCAGCCTTAACGCCCCACTCAGCGTCGTGCGCATAGCGTGTCGTTCCTGTGCCTGCTTGCGTGGGCGCGTCGTATCGTCGAGGACTACCGTGATCAATCGAGCTTTGGGCCGTGTGTGCGCCGGACTGCTGCTGTTCGCAATCGGTGGCGCGAGTGCTGCGTCCCGCGAGACGAGCGGCATCGCTCCATCCGGCGCGTGGTACCACATCGAGGTCCCCGATGGCTGGCGTGCGGGCGATACCTTGGTGATGTTCCAGCACGGATTCGACCTGGAACCGGCAACGGACGCGCCCGGACTCGGTCCGTTGCGGTCGCTGATGCTCGATGAAGGCTACGCAGTTGCGGCGACCAGCTATCGACAGGCCGGCTGGGCATTGTTCACGGCGATCGAGGACAACCAGGAGCTGCTCGATCTGTTCAGCGCGGCCGAAGGCGCGCCGGGAGAGGTGATTCCGTTTGGCGGATCGATGGGAGGCCTGATTGCACTCAAACTTGCCGAGGCGCCGGGATTTCCGCCGATCCATGCTGCGTACGCGCTGTGTCCTGCGGCGGCCGGCGCGCGTCTGTGGGACGCGGCGATCGACCTTCGTCTCGCCTATGACGTGGTCTGTCACGATGCCGGCGAGCTTCCGCGCGGCGATCAGCCGCTGCCGTGGGCGTTCAACCTCGACATGATCCCGAGCGAGCTCGGCGACCTGTTCGATCAGGCGCAGATCGCGCGTGCGCTGCTGCCGCTCAACCAGTGCACCGGGGTCAATCTTCCGCCGGTGCTTCGCAATGACGCGATGCAACGGCGTCTGGACGAATTGATGGCCTCCACGCACATCACCGACGAAGACTTCTTCGTCACCAACGTCGGCTATTCGACGTTTGTGATGAGCGAACTGGTGCGCGCTCCCGACAAGCTTGATGGGCACAACGCGTTCACCACCGCAGGCGTCGACTATTCGAGCGATCCGGCAATCCAGGCCGGCATTGCCCGCATCGTCGCCGATCCGGCCGCGGCAGCGCAGTTGCACGCGGTGTCGGACTTCCACGGAAACGTCGGCGACGCCAAGGTGCTGTCGATGCACACCAGCCGGGACCAGCTGGTGATTCCCGGAAATCAGGATTTCATCCGCAACGTATTGCCCGCGTCACAGCTGACCACCGCGATCGTCGACGAGCCCGAACCGACCCACTGTGGATTCACCGATGCGGAAGGCGTTGCCGGTTGGGAATCGCTGCGGGCATGGCGATCGGGTGCCCCGCAGCCGTCCGTTTCCGACCTGCAGGCTGCATGCGAAACGATCGTCGCAACCGGCGACGTTGCCGGGCCGTGCCGTTTTGATGCGGATGCGCAGATCATGCCATTCGACAGCATTGTGAGGCCGCGGACGAGCAGCACGCCTTTGGCGCCCGGTCACTCGACGCACGCCATTCCGGCCGGCCTGCTTCACGCGGGAACCCGCGCAACAGGGCCTGCGATTCCCTGATCGTCGCACCGCGCGGCGACAGTGAATTCTGACTCTGGATTCGAAGGGGCGTGGCTCCGTCGCATGTCGAGACGATGAGCATCGCGATCGACCGAAGGGATCAGTGATCCTTGACGGGAAACGTTTCGGTCGACGTGCCGTCGGTGTTCTTCTGCTGGATGCGTATCGGTGAACGACGCTCGTGTTCGCCCGGGCCGCAGTGGTAGGCCCCGAAGCTTTGCTGTCCGTCGCGCGGCTCGCCCATCGGCTTGATCGTGTCGGCACTCATGCCAGCGGCTTCGTTGCGCGCCATCACGTCGAGTTCGTCGCTCACCTTCAAGCCGTTGCGGTCCACCGGACCGAGGTGATCAAGCACCGACACGGTGATCTGTCCCATGTCCTTGCATCCGGCGACGTTGCCGTCCCACGCGGTGCGGACCTTCTGGCCGCCGGAATCGAGCTTGATGCCCCAGCTGCACGCCGCGAGGGGCACTGCGGCAACGAGGACCAGTCGGATCGCTTTCATGAATTCTCCGTGATACAGCGCAGGATGAGCGCGGATTCGAGGGTGCGCAACGTCGCGCGGTCAGCGCAGCGTCTTGCCGTTGGCATCGATGACCTTGACGTCGCCGACCTTCAGATCGCGGATCGCTTTCTCGATGATCTTCAGGTCACCGACCACCACCCATGTCAGAGACTGCGGCTTGACCACTTCGACAGCCGCCGCCTGCACCGACGCGTCGGTCTGCGCTTCGATGCGGGCTTTGAGTGTCTGTACGTAGTCATCCGGCCGGCCATACAGCGTGATTCCGGCCATTGCACCGAGCACCGCGCCGGTGGTCTGGTACTGCCCCGGCATGCTGCGCACGTCGCCCACCTTGATCTTGTCGATTTCCCCGGGCGTCAGCGGCTTCGAACCGACCAGGTCCTTTGTCTCGCGCAGCAACTCGGCGACGGATTGCGCGGTCTTGTCGGTCTGCACGGGCGCATAGATCATGTACGGCCGCTGGCCAAGTGCGTTCGACAGGAAGCTTCCCGCGCCATACGCCCAGTGTTTGTCCTCGCGCAAGTTCATGTTGAGGCGCGAGGTGAAGCTGCCACCGAACGCACCGTTCATCGTCTGGATCTGCAAGTCGTTCGGCGCCTTGGTCGACGGTGCAACCACGCCTGCGAGAATCAGCGACTGCGAGGCGCCCGGCTTGTCGACCAGATACACGCGTGGCCGCTTTGGTGCATCGACATGCGCGATGTTCTTTTTCGGAATCGCCCTGGCCGGTGCCTTCCAGTCCCCGAACGCCGCGTCGAGCTTGGCGATGATCGCGTCAAGCGTGGTGTCGCCGGCGACAAGGATCGTCGCATTGTCCGGGCGGATGAAGTCGTTGACGTAGCCATGCAGGTCGTCCGCGGTGAGCGCGGTGATCGACGCTTCGGTGCCCGAGCCGGTGAACGGAATCGCGTAGGCGTGACCGTCGCCATACAGCAGCGGCGGCAGCGTGCGTAGCGCGAGGCCGGTAGGCTGCGTCTTTTCCTGCGCAATGCGCGCAAGCCACTGGCCGCGGATGCGGGCAATGTCGGCTTCGCGAAACGCGGGGTTGCGGATCACGTCGGCGTACAAGGCGAGAGACGGATCGAGCTGTGAGCTCAGCGCATTGAGCTTGATGCTCGAACTGTCGAGGCTCGATCCGGTGCCGATTTGCGCGCCAAGGCGCTCGGCGCGACGCGCCACTTCAAGCGAGTCGAGCTCCTTCGTGCCTTCGTCGAGCATCGTCATGGTGAACGCCGCGGTGCCGAGCTTGCGTCCCTGATCTGCCGCATAACCGGCGTCGGCGATTAGCTGCATCTGCACGACGGGAATCGCATGCCGCTCGGCGAGAACGACCGGAATGCCGTTCTTCAGCTTGCCATGCTGGAGCGTTGGAAAGGTCAGGTCGGGGAAAAGCGAGACGAGTGGAACGCCTTTCTTGCGGTCGACGGTCGACGTGGTGATCGTCGTCTCCTGCGTCGGTGGAAGCACCGCGGCAGGACGGCCATCCAGCGCCGCACGACCGGATTTCTCGATCTGGTCGTCCGCAGCAACGGTCGAATCCTTGGCGGCAGGCGTCACCGTCAGCGTGTAATCGCCTCGTGCAATCCACTGCTTCGCTGCAGCGAGCACGCTCGCCGGTGTCGCCGAGTCGATGCGCGCGAGATCGATCTTGTAGGCGCCCGGATCGCCGCGGTAGACCTGACCTTCGGCGAGAATCGTGGCCTTGCCATTGACCTTTTCAAGTCCGCGGATGAACGCTGCGCGCGTTCCGATCTTCACTCTCGACAATTCGTCCGCGGTCGGACCGTCCTTCAGGAATGTCGTCCACTCGTCGGCAACCGCGGCTTCCACCCGAGCCGGATCCACGCCTTTTTTCACGTCCACCTGCAGCTTGAACTGGGAGGCGAGCGCGAAGGTCTCCAGCCCCACCTCAACGCTGTCGGCGAGCTTGTCCTTGTACACGAGGCGTTCGTAAAGACGCGACGTCTTGCCGCCTCCAAGTACTGCAGCGGCGAGACCGAGCTGTGCCGTTTGCTCGTCGCCGTCGTCCGGCACGTTCCATTCGCGCACGATGCGGGTCTGCGCCACTTGGTCCTGCATGGTGTCGCGCGTCGATTCCGTCCGCGGTGCAGTCCACGGCTGTTGGCGCGCAACCGGCGCGCCCGCAGGGATATCGCCGAAGTACTCCAGCATCTTCGCCCTGGCCACTGCCGGCGTGATGTCGCCGACCAGTGCCACGGTGACGTTTGCGGCGCCGTAGTAGGCGCCGAACCAGTGCTTCACGTCGGCGAGCGATGCGGCGTCGAGATCCTTCATCGAGCCGATCGTGTCGTGATGATAGGGGTGGTTCGCCGGAAACGCGTTCGCCGACAGGCGCTCGTCGACGCGACCGTAGGGCTGGTTCTCGCCCTGGCGCTTCTCGTTCTGCACGACGCCGCGTTGTTCGTCCAGATCCTTCTGGGCGATCGCGCCGACCAGATGACCCATGCGGTCCGACTCCATCCACAGCGTCATGTCGAGCGCGGTGGTCGGCACCGTTTCAAAGTAATTGGTCCGGTCGAACCAGGTGGTGCCATTCTGGTCGGTCGCGCCCGCCAGCTCGAACGGGCGGAAATATTCGTCCGGGTGATTTTCAGATCCCTGGAACATCAGGTGCTCGAACAGATGCGCAAAGCCGGTCTTGCCGTTCGGCTCGTCCGCAGAACCGACGTGGTACCAGACGCTGACCGCCACCACCGGCGCCTTGTGGTCTTCGCTGACGACGACATTCAGTCCGTTCGGCAAGGTGAACTTCGTGAACGGAATATCGACGTCGTCGGCTGCTCGCGCGGGTTGTGCCGACGCGAAGGCGATGAAGGCAGCGGCCATGCCGCTGGCGAGGGAATTGCGCATGGGATCTCCTGGACGTCCGCGTCCGCGATTTGCGGCGGGATGGAATCGGAAGGCGAGGCTAGACGGGCGGACGTGCAACTGCAACGGCTGATCGTCACGACCGGCGTAGACTGCCAAGAGCCGTGGAAAGTTCGCGCGGCCGTCGCACACCGGAGGACCTGATGACGCATTCACTTGTGACCGGTGCGAACCGCGGCCTCGGCCTCGAGTTCGTACGCCAACTGCTTGCCCGCGGCGAACGCGTGATCGCGACCTGTCGCCAGCCTGAGCGTGCCGCCGAACTGACCCGCCTGTCGGGGGATTATCCCGGTCATCTCACGGTGATGCCGCTCGCGCTGCCCGATCCGCGCGCGATCGCTGCGTTGATGCGAGACATCGAGGCGCTCGACAGTCCTGTCGGATGCCTGATCAACAACGCCGGCATGCTGGTACCGGACGAACGCTACGGCTCGATCGAGGCGAATGCGCTGCAGGACAGTTTTGCGGCGAATGCGCAGGGTCCATTCCTGCTGACGCAGGCCCTCGCGCCGCGGTTGTCCAACGGCGCCAGGGTCCTCAACATCTCCAGCGGCCTCGCATCGATCGCCGGCGCAACGTCCCTGTTCAGTCCGAGCTATTCGATCAGCAAGGCGGCGCTGAACATGGCGACGAAACTGACGTCGATTGCGCTGGCGGACCGGTCGATCGTGGTGATCGCACTCAGTCCCGGATGGGTCAGTACGGATATGGGTGGCGCGAACGCGTCGCTCACGCCCACGCAGTCCATCACCGCGATGCTGCGTGTGATCGACGGGTTGCGCATCGCCGACAGCGGCCGTTTCCTCGCGCACACCGGCGAGCCGATCGATTGGTGACTTGTCGAATGGGTCGCTTCGTCGGAGCGTGAACGGAAAAAGGCTGAAACAGGAAAACACGAAAAAGAAATACAGGTGAATCACCGTCGTGGCCCGGCCCCTCAGAGCGATGGATACGACGAATGCGCGGGATCAGGCCGTCTTGTAGTCCCGCTGTTCCTTTCGTGTTCTTCGTATCCTTCGCGGTTCAAAGCTTTTTTCCGTCCATCGCGCTGTCCGCGTGCTGTCCGCGGACGCGTTGCACCTGCACGGCCGAACACATCGACGCGCGACCGCCTGCGGCGAAGCGACACACGTCGTGCGCGCCACGTCCACTGCGCAACACGCGCCACAGTGGACCGCGGGCGTTGATGCATGACTTTCGACCTGGCAACTCTTTTTGCCATTCAAGCATCCAACAGCCTGCAAACGCACTCTCTGTGACGCTGGCACACCGCTTGCTCTCCACAGTCTGCAACCCTGTTTGCAGGAGAACATCATGAACATGACGACTGTTTTCATCCGCGCCGCGATCGCTACTGCGATGGTCGGTGCCGGCCTTGCTTCGTTCGACGCGCCGAAGGCCACTGCGCGTGATGCAGACGCGATGGCAATTCAAACACGTGCGCCACTGCACGCAACGCTGCTACCAACCGTGACCGTATTCGGTGACGCGCGCGGGGCAGACCTCGAGTCTTCCGCGCAAGTGACTGCACGTGCGCCGCTGCCGGTCACGCTGCTGCCGACGGTCTACGTTCGCGCGTCGCTGGCTCAATCTGGCGTTCGCGAATCCGACGCGATCGCGGCGCGCACTGAACCGGCCGCTGTCGCATGGCCGTCATTTGCGCCGGTCGAACGCGACAGTGCTTCCGCAGGGAGGGTGTTGCGCGCACGGGTGATGCCTCGATAATGCACGGATGCTGCACGTTGTCCTGTTCCAGCCCGAGATTCCGCCGAATACCGGCAACGTCATTCGCCTGTGTGCGAACAGCGGCGCGGCGCTGCATCTGATCCGCCCACTGGGTTTCGAACTGGACGATGCGAAGTTGCGCCGCGCCGGTCTCGACTACCACGAGTTCACGCGGGTGTCCCTGCATGACGACCTTGGCGCGTTCATTGAAACTGCAGCGCCCCGACGCGTGCTCGCGGTGTCGACACGCGCAAGCGTGCGTTACGACCGTGTCGATTACTCCGACGGGGATGCGCTGCTGTTTGGTCCGGAAACCCGCGGCTTGCCTCAGGAGGTGCTCGACAGCATCGATCCGGCGTTGCGCATCCGCCTGCCAATGCAACCGGGCAACCGCAGTCTCAATCTTTCGAACGCCGTTGCAATCGTCGTGTACGAAGCGTGGCGCCAGTCGGGGTTCGCGGGCTCCGCGTGATTGTCACGCAAAGAGGGGCCGCGAACAGCGCGTCGATTCGTCATCGTAAGCCGGTCGCGCTTTGGCGGCCGGCAGCTTCTCACCTGCCCGCAGCACCGGCAATCGCGACAACGTCCGTTACGGATACTCGGGCTTCTGCTCGCGTGAAATGAGCGCGGTCATGCCTTCCGCCGGCGTCAGCTCCTCGTGCAGAACGCGCTGCACCAACGAGGTGATCGGCAGTTCGACTGCGTGTTCGTTCGCCAGCTTCATCACCGTATCGACCGTCTGCACGCTTTCCACCACCTGACCGATCTCGTCGACGGCCTGTTGCAACCCGACGCCACGGCCAAGCGCGAGACCCAGTCGACGGTTGCGCGAGAGGTCGCCCGTGCAGGTCAGCACGAGATCTCCAAGTCCCGCGAGACCCATCAACGTTTCCGGACGTGATCCGAGCGCCGCGCCGAGGCGCAGCATTTCTGCAAGTCCGCGCGTGATCAGGCCGGCGCGCGCGTTGAGTCCGCACTCCATGCCGTCAGCGACGCCTGTGGCGACCGCGAGCACGTTCTTCATCGCGCCTCCGAGTTCGGCGCCCAGTACATCGTCGCCGGTGTAGGCGCGAAACCGCGGCGAATGCAGTTGTTGTGCGATCGCGTGGGCGAAGGCTGCGTCGGCGGAGTGGACGGTGAGCGCCGTCGGCAAGCCCATCGCGACTTCACGCGCGAACGACGGACCGGTGACGACGGCAGCCGAATGTCCGGGCAGTCGCTCGGCAACGAGTTCGTGCAGGAAACGGCCGGACGACGGATCGAATCCCTTGGTCGCCCAGGCGATGCCGACGCCGTCGGCGACCCACGGAGCAATCGTGTCGAGCAGTTCGCCAAACGCATGGCTCGGCACCGCGATGAGGATCGTGCCGGCATCGCGCGCGATCGGCTCGATCATCGCGGTCAGCTGCAGGTCGGCCGGGAGCAGGAGATCGGGCAGGTAACGCGCGTTGCGGCGCGCCGTTGCCATGTCGACGATGCTCTGCGGCGTACGGCCCCAGAGCGTCGTCGGAACGCCATTGCGTGCGAGCTGGACCGCGAGTGCGGTCCCCCACGAACCGGCGCCGAGCACTGCGACGGGCGTTGAACTGCTCATTTCGCGATGCCCGCGCGCACCGGGGATTACTGCAGCGCGGGGGTCGCGCCTTCAGCCGGCGCTTCCGAACGGCGGCGCATCTGCTCGGCGTACAGCGCGTCAAAATTGATCGGCTGCAGGAAGAACGGGGGGAAGCCACCGTTCTGCACCAGATCGGAAATGATCTGGCGAACATACGGGAACAGCACGTTCGGGCAATATGTCGCGAGCACCGCTTCGCGCGCCTGCTGCTCGAAGCCGGTCAGACCGAAGATGCCCGCCTGCTGCACTTCAACGAGATAGGCCGTCTTGTCCTCGACCTTGCAGGTTGCGGTGACGCTGAGCACGACCTCGAACGCATCGTTGCCGAGCGGCGCGACGCGCTGGCTCAGGTTCAACTCGACGTTCGGCTGGCCCTGCTGCTGGAAGATCTGTGGCGAACCCGGCGCTTCGAAGGACACGTCCTTCACATAGATGCGCTGGAGGTTGAGCTGGGCCTGACCCGGCTGCGGAAGCGCCTGGCCGTTCGCGGCGCCGTTGGAATTCTCTGCCATGGTGTGGATTCAACGTGGTGGAAAAAGGGCGGCGAGTATCCCACGGACGCCCGGAACGCGCATCCCGCCGCGTTTCGGAGGATCGCTCTGCAGCGTCGGGCAAAGGATCTGCCGAGAGCCCTTCACAGGGCGCGGCGACTCAGGCGCGCCCCTTGGCTTGCGGCATCTGCGCCTCGCTCCACGCACCCATGCCACCTTCGAGCCAGAACACCTTGGTGAATCCGGCTTTCCTCAACTTCTGGGCGGCCTGAGAAGAGGGCTGGCCATTGCGGCAGACGACCGCAACCGGGAGTTCCTTCACCTTCGCAAGATCCTTGCTCTCCGGATCGAGCTGGCTCAGGGCGACCGCCTTCGCTCCCGGAATGTGTCCCTTCTCGAAATCGGCCTGGCTGGACACGTCGATCAGCAACGCGTCCTCGCGATTGATCAACTGGGTGAGGCCGGCCGGCGTCAACGCGGTGTAGCCGCGCGTGAATCGCTGCGCCTCGGTGACCGCGAGGGCCACGAGCACGCCGATGAACGCGAGCGTCAGATAGAAATGGTTGCCGAGGAAATCGGGCAGGCGGTGCAGGATGTCGGACATGGGATGCGCAGATGGGGGCGCACTGCGCCGCGACCGCGGATTATCCAAGAGTGACGCGGGTCACGCCACTGGCACGCGCGTTCGCATGCGCGACGCCTCATTCCTTGCGCGAGATATCCGGAATGCCGCTGACCAGCCACCAGTTCTTGGTCGCCTGGTCGTACTGCCAGACCTGATGGTCGACCACGCTGCGCGCGACTTGCGTTGCGATGTTCACCAAGCTGATCTGCACCGTCTGGCGCACTTCGTCGTCGCTCACCGGGACCGCGGGTTGTTCGTTGTAGCCGGTGACCTGCACCTGCTTGAAGCGGGCGAGTTCGAGCGAAGTCGGTGGATGCTCGGCCAGCACCTTCGGATCGACGAAAGCCTGCGCCTGCGCGATGTCACCCCAGCGGATCGTCGAAGCGTAGCGGATCAGCGTTTCGTCCAGCACCGTTTGCTTGGTGCGCATTTTTTCCGTCGCACAGGCGGACAAAACGAGAGTCGGGAGGACGATGGACAACGTGACGGACCAGCGACGCATGACGCACCTCCGTGGTGGAACCTGGTCGGCAATGTACAGGTCGGTTCAGCGTTTCGCGAGCGCCACGAAGCGCGCGTCCAGCGTCGCTGCGGCGGATCCGTCCGCCAGCGGAACCACGCTGCGGACCCGCACGCGACCCTTGCCGCGCGTCGTCAGCGCCTCGAAAAACCCGGCCAGCGTGTCGCCGTGCGTCAGGTGTGCGGTCGCGTGGAAGTCCTCCCAAACCGGTGCGAGATAGCGCACCAGGGTGTCCTGCACGTAGATTTCGCACGCGATGCTGCGCGCGTCCGCCGCCAGTTTCACCAGCCCCCAGCCGGCGAGTGTCATCACGCTGGCGAGACTTCCGCCGAATGCGCAACCCTTGTCGTTGATATTCGGCCCGAGGGGCGCGTGAAGCGTCAGCGATTCGCCGTCATGCGCGCCGACCGAAATGGCCATCGCGCGGGCGAGTGGAATCCCGTCGAGCATGAACGCGCCGAGAGCGTCTTCGGCGCGGATCATGGCATCGGGCCGGGCGCCGGGGCAGGCTGTATCCATGGTGGACTTCATGTGTCAATCGAATCCATTGGCGCTCCACAAGCGAGCGATCGTCGGCTCAACGTGGGAATCGCGCGAACAAGCGGGTTCTTTGCAGAACGTGATTGAACGTGATTGAACGAGTGCGCGGAGGTGCCGACTTTGCGGCGGCGCGCTGCGTATCATGCCCAACCGCCCATTCTATCTGCAGCCCGGCTGCGATTCGGAGAACGTCGTGGGAAGCATGCACGCGACAGCGCCACTGGCCGGCGCCTGTCTGATCATCACGCGCCCGGTCGGGTCGAGCGCGTCCCTGCGCCGCAAAATCGCAAGTCTGGGCGGCACCAGCCTGACCTTGCCCGGTCTGACGCTGCGTCCTGTGCAGCACCCGCAGCGCGCCGCAGACCAGTTGCGAGGTGTTCGTTCCGGGACGGACTGGATCTTCAGCAGCCCCGCGGCGGTGCGTTTTGCCTTTCAGCTCGCGCCCGACCTCCCGATTTCCGAAGGAGCGGGCGTGTTTGCGGTCGGAGCCGGCACGCGGCGCTCGCTCGCTCGCCACGCGGTGGACGCGACGACCCCCACCGAGCGCAGCGACAGCGAAGGGGTGCTCGCGCTCGCCGCGTTCGACCACATGGTTGGTCGAAACGTGGTGCTCATCGGAGCGCCTGGCGGGCGGGATCTGATCGCGCCGACCTTGCGCGAGCGCGGTGCCGATGTCGTCGCCATTCCCGTCTACGAACGCCGGCCCGCGCGTCTCACGCAACGTCACTTCGACGCGCTCCAGAGCGCGCCAGCGCCATGGATCACCTTGGTGTCGAGTGGTGAAGCGCTTGCAAATCTGATGGCGCAGCTGCCCGACACGCTCAAGACACGATTGCATCATCAGGTTCTGGTGGTCAGCAGTGCGCGGCTTGAGGCGCTGGCGCACGAAGCCGGCTTCGAAGATGTTCTGAATGCGCGTTCAGCGATGCCGGCCGATCTGCTCGCGGCCGCAGAAAGGGCGCTTGCCCGACATCGTCTGTAGATGTCGATTGGAATCGCATGCATCGATGGTGGCTCAGTGTTGCTGCCGCGACCGCACAGTTCCGTTAGCATGCCGGCATGAGCGAGACACCCGAAATCACCCAGTCACTGCCGGTCGCTGAACCCATGAACGTCGCGCCGGCCCAACGCATCGCGCCGCCGCGCAGGCGCGTCGGCGTTGCCTGGATCGTCGCATTGATCGCAATCGGCCTTGCCGCATTCGCGCTGTGGCGCGTGTACGTGCTCGAGCACACGCAGATCACTGCGCAGGACGCTGCACGCGCGGCGTTATCAACGCGCATCGATGAGCTTGCGACGGGTTTTGCGCAGCGCAAGCACGATCTCGAATCGATACGCGCGCGCATCGCAGACGCCGATGGCGTCAACAAGAGTGTCCGCGAAGAGTTGTTGGGGCTGGGCGAACGATCGCGACATCTCGAAGATGCCGTGGCCAATCTCGCCGAGCAGCGCCTGACCGGACGCGACGCACTCGCGTTGAACGAAGCGGAATTCGTGCTTGCGCAGGCGCAGGAGAGACTGGCTCTGTTCCACGATGCGCAGGCCGCCATCTCTGCTTACCGGCTGGCCGATTCCGCGCTTGCTGCGGCGGAAGATCCGGTGTTTTCGTCGGTGCGCCAGACCATCGGTGCCGAACTGCACGCGCTTGAAGCAAGCAAGCCGATTGAAACCGCTGCCGCCATCGCGGCACTCGAGCGGGTTCGCGGTGCATTGCCCGCCCTCTCCAATGAACCCACGGCGGTGGCCGAAACGACGGCTCCATCGCGCTGGGAGGGATTTCTTGCGCAGTTCGTGCACGTCAGCCATGAAGGAGATGTCGGCGCGCACGCGAATCGCGACATCGGCCTTGCGCGCGCGCTGGTCGCGATCGACCTTCGTTCCGCGGAAGCAGCTCTTCTCGGACGCGATGAAGACGGTTTGAAGTCGGCCCTGGCGCGCGCGCGCGCCGGTCTTGTCGCCGGCTTCGACGTGCAGTCGGCGCCGGCAACGGCGGCGCTCGCGGAAATCGATCGCATCGCCAGCCAGCCGCTCGCGCCTGCGCTGCCGGAGCTCGGCAGTGCACTGAAGGAACTGCGCAACCTGCGCGCGACGCGCGCGCTCGCGCAACCACGCATGATCCAATCAACCCCGGCGCCGACCGACGGCAAGGGCACGGACAACGCGGCGTCGACGCCGGGCGGAGACGACGCATGAAGCTTTGGCGCACGATCCTGCTGGTCCTTCTGGTCGCCGTCGCGGCAGCGCTTGCATGGCATTGGCTGAGCGCCGACCCGGGGTACGTGCAGCTGCGCATCCGCGGTACCACGATCGAGACCAGCGTCGTCGTGGCGATCGCGTTTCTGCTGTTGCTGTGGGCACTCGTCACGCTGGTCTGGCATCTGCTGCGCTGGCCGTTCCGCTACTGGGGTCGCACGGTGAAGCGTCGAGGACGCGAGCGCCTGGCCGGCGGAATCACTGCGTTTGCCGAAGGCGACTACGCGCAAGCCGAGCGCGATCTTGCCAAGGCCGCCAACCACGCCGCGTTTCGCACTGCGGCAATGCTTGTGTTGTCGCGCGCCGCGCACGAG
>NZ_JBDSWZ010000221.1:0-14156 GCF_039926425.1 Dokdonella sp. | reverse complement strand
CCCTGGTGAAATTAGCGCTGTGGTCCCACCCGATCCCATCCCGAACTCGGAAGTGAAACGCAGCTGCGCCGATGGTAGTGTGGCTTAAGCCATGCAAGAGTAGGTCATCGCCAGGGGCTTTATCAGAACGCTCTCCCAGTCATGGGGGAGCGTTCGCCTTTGTGCCGTTTGCGCGCAGCGCGAACTGCAACAGGTCATCGCCAAGGGCTTTATCAGAACGCTCTCCCAGTCATGGGGGAGCGTTCGCCTTTGTGCCGTTTGCGCGCTGCGCGAACTGCAAAAGGTCATCGCCCGCTATTCGAGCAGAAGCGGTCGCGCAGCTGTGACCGCCAAGAGGTTACTGCGGCTTTTTGAGCAACGGGCCAGCCGGAGCGCTCACGGGCAATCACTTGCACCGCCGCATCACCGCGCTCCGATTGCGTGAGTCGGAACAAGCCGCGTTCGACTGTCCATCCGAATTCTGGACCTGGACCACAATCCGCAGCGACTGCCGGTTCGGCGGAGTCGCGTTCACTACCCCGCTTCGATCCCCGTCGCCACAGCAATCGAAGCGGCCTTCGACGTGAAAGCGCAGCCTGTGGATTTCCACCAACCATTCCGTGTTCACAAGGTTCCCTGCAGGTGATCTGGAGCACGACTCGCCGCAGGAAACGCCAGCGTCGATATACTTGAGCCAGCGCGGTGTGGCCGCGAAATCCGAGTGCAGCCGCGAATGTCCCGACGCGCCGTCAATCACCCCTTCCAGTACCTTTCGGCATTCCGCAATCTTCTGCCGGCCTGGTGCCTTTTCGCGCTCGTCATGGTGATTGATCACCCGCTTTCGCTCATTTTGCTGTTGCTTGGCAATGCGATCGCGATGACAGCCATCTGCAACGCACTCGGCTTCGGACTCGAGTCGAGCTTCTGGAGAAGCATCGCCCGCCACGGACTTTCCTACTTCGTCCTGTCAAGCGCCTATATCGCCACGGTTGCAGCTCTCCTCGCCGGACCGGCATGGTGGGTCGCCCGCGATGGTTCGCTGGTCTCCGCATTGCTGCTTTCAGCCACGCTGGCTGCGGCTCTCTTTCTGGCGTGGCGGGTATGGCCTGCTTTCGCCCTTCCGTTTGTGTGGGACGACGCGTATCCGTGCGGCGACGAACGTGGATCATGGCTTTCATGCGCCCTGCGCCGATGTCTCGCATTTGCCAGACATCTGACGACCGAACACGATCTCTTCCTTGCTTATGGCTTGCCGGCAAACGCCAGCCTCCTGTTACTCAACGCCGTCGCGCTCGCGATCGCGGGTGTTGGCGGCTTGCTTGCCGGCGAAATTCGCATTGTCGCCATCGCCATCTACGCGTTGATTCTCGTTCCCTTGCTGCATGGCGTGCTGGTCAATCGCTGCTTGCGCGCCCTGATGGCCCGGGCGCACGACCGAGCGGATACCGAGAGCTCCGAGCAGGCCGCACTGATCGAATCCACGGGAGACGAACGTTCTGTTCTGCCCGACAGCATCAGCCGCAGCGAACTCGATGCCACGCTCTTGTGCGCGGCGCATTCAGGACAGGTCGCTTTAGCCCTTGCGGCGCTTGATCGTGGCGCCGATCCCGACGCATCGCCGGGGCAGGACCTGCGTGACCAGCGAAGCCCGATGATGATTGCGGTGGCGCTTCCCGACACGCGTCTGTTGCGCGCCCTGATTGCGAAAGGGGCCGACGTCAATCGAACGTGCGGAGGTTCCACCCCGCTGATCGCAGCGACACGGGACAGCTACCGGGGACGCCCAGAGGCGGTGACGACGTTGCTCGCGAATGGCGCCGACGCTCGCATTGCCGACGCCGCGGGCAATGCTCCCCTCCATCATGCCTCGCGCAGTGACGAGCCCATCGTGGCGGCACTCCTGGTTGACGCCGGCGCAGAATTGAACGCGATCAACGCCGATGGTGCGAGTGCACTTGGCATTGCCTGCAGCCACGCCAACTGGGACGTGGCCGCCTTCCTGATCGATCGCGGCGCCAATGTCGAACTGGATCGCGCACATCCTGCTCTCGTGGCTGCCGCGAGCGGCTCCGACGATGATCCCGCCGGCGTGCGGATGCTGTTGAAGCACAGGGCACATGTGGATATCAGGGCGCCTTTGGAACGCACCGCGCTGATGGCGGCCGCGCTCGCGGGACATTCGCGCATTGTCGAAACACTTCTCGCCGCTGGTGCGAGTCCCGATCTCGTCGACCACCGCGGGACGACCGCGTTGATGGAGGCCGCGCGATTCGGTGCCGTTGCGGCGATCCACTCGCTGGGAAAGCGCAAAGCGGATCCGGACCTCACCGATGCCAGCGGCCGCACGGCGCTGATCATCGCGTGCCAGTCGCGGCACGCAAGTGAAGACGCAGTGCGCGCGCTGCTGGGACTGGGCGCCGATCGCACTCGCGCGGGTGCCGACGGCAAGCGAGCGCTCGAGCATGCCGCCGCGGCCGGCCGATGGCACATTGTCGCGCTGCTCGATCCGGCCTACCCGCTGCCGAGTAGCCTGGACAGGGACTCACCACCGCTTCATACGGCCAGTACCGATCACCTGCTCGATGCGCTGAGATTCGGTCACTGGAATGTCGCCGCGGAGTTTGTCGGCGTCCTCAAGGATTGGCCGGCCAATGCGCTGGTGGACTTGTATTTCGAGTTGTCGGATCCCGACCACGTGCTCGCGCGCACCTGGCTGATGAACCACGGCATGGACGGTGCCACACTCCTGTCCGACGGTCGGTCGCTGACGGACGCGCTGGTGGAAGGACTGCCCGACACCTGCGCTGCACTTCGAGAAGTCATGGACCGCGGCATCTCCGTGTGCGGCGCAGGAACCATCGCGCGCCTGCTCGGCCACGCCCAGCCACACGAGCCGTTCGATCCGCTTCGGTCCGTGGCATGGGACGCGCTCCAGCGCGGTGGCGACTGGTGCGCAGGCGCATCCGCTGATCGCACCGCGCTTCACATTGCGTGCGCTCTCGGCGACGTCGCGTTTGCTATCCAGTTGATTGAGCGGGGCGCAGACCCCAATGCGCGCGATGCGCTGGGTCGTACACCGCTGCATCTCGCGCTGAACGTGTCATCACCATCCGCTCTTGAACTGGTGCAATTGCTGCTGCGCGCGGGGGCCAATCCCGAAATCGCGACCGCCAACGGGGAAACGGCGCTGGGGTTCGCGCTGGCCAGTACGCAACTGGAATTCGCGCGCTGGCTCAATTGGCCCGTCTGGAAACTCCCTTTGCGCGCGCTGCGTGCGTCGGATCTTCCGTCCGCCGCAGCGCAAGGCGACATCGAAGCGGTTGACCGCCTCCTGCTGCTTGGATTTCCAGCCGAAGCCGAAGACGCCCAAGGTGCAACCGCGCTCATCCGCGCGTCCGGATCCGGCCACACATCACTGGTCGTTCGACTCCTCGCGGCGGGCGCCGATCCGAATCACGTCGCCCGATCGGGCATGCATTGCCTTGCGGCAGCCGTCAACGCGAAGCAGGAAGGCGTTGTGCGGACGCTGCTCAGTCATGGCATCGCTGCCGACACGCGTCTCGCAGGTGGTGGAACTCCGCTGATTCTCGCCGCCGCGCTGGGCCAAATGCGCATCGCCGAAGCACTTCTTGAAGCTGGTGCGGATGCCAACGCGGTCGATGACCAAGGGACGGCACCGCTGCACGCGGCCTCGCAACACGCTTTCGAGAGCCGTGACACGCCCGGTTCGCGCTCATTGCTGGAATTGTTGCTGCGTTGCGGAGCGCGTCTCGATGGTCGCAACGCGCGCGGTCAGGACGCGCTCCTGCTCCTGTTGGGCGCGCGCGCGCAACCCGGCACACGTTGCGATGCCGAACATCTTCTGCGACTGGCGGAATTCCTGCTGGAGCGCGGCGCGCGCGTTGACGCGCAGGACCAGCGTGGAGTGAGCGCTTTGCATGCATGCGCCCTGCACGGCTTGTACGGCTGCGCGCGCCTTCTCAAGGCGCATGGCGCACCGCTCGACCTCGTCGACGGATTCGATCGCAGCGCCGCCGATGTCGCCGGTCTGCTTGGCTACGTCGACGTCGCCGCCGAACTCGGCAACGTGCGCCATTCGTCGCTGCCCACCGCGCGCCAGACGTTGCGGCGCCCTGCTCGCGCGCCGGACTGAACGACCCGCCAAGGCGCGCGCAGCCTTTCAGCGCAATTCCATCGCGAACTCTTCTGGATCACGCCGATCCGCTGTCAATTGCGGATGTGTCGATACACCGTCCACGGCAATGCGCGTAGCACGATCGACAGACTGCGCCATCGTCGCGGAACATGCCGGAACGCCGACCGCCCGCCGATTCGGCGCGCCACCGTCTTCGCCACCGACGCCGGATCGAGCGCGCGCATGGGCAAGCGCATGCCGTACGTGAGGTTGGTTGCAAGAAAGCCCAGCTGGTAAAACTGCACGCGCAGTTCGTCGGGCCGATAGCGCTGACGCAGGCTTTCGTAGAGCGAAATCAGACCCCGCTTCGCACTCGCATACACGATGTTGCGTCCACGTCCGCGAATCGACGCGATGCTTCCGAACAGCACCACCACACCGCGCGTCTGCAGCAACTGCGCAAGCAAGCCGTGCACGATCGCCAGCGGCGCGTGCAGGTTGATCGCAAGCAGTTGACCAATGCCGCGCGCGTCCAGCGTTCCGTCGTCATCCTCGCGCGATACGCCGATCGGCAGAAGCAGGCCCGTGATTGGCGACATTCCCTCGAGGGCCGTGAGGATTCGCGCGGACGGATTGGCTTCGATGCCGACATCCATGGCCACGCCACGCACGTTGATCCCGTGGCGCAGCGAGAGATCCGCGGCAATGGCCTCCAGGTCGCGTGGGTCCGACGCGACGATCAGCAGGTCGCCGCCGCGCGATGCGAGTTCCGACGCGAGCGCGCGACCGAGACCGCTTGAGGCCCCGACAATGACCGCTGTCACAGGCCCAGTCTCATTGAGAGAGCCGAACGGTGCATGCCGCCATCATTGTGCAGCGCGAGTCGGGAGCGGACGTCCTCGAAACCTGCGATCGCGCGCCGCGCAATGGACGCATCGAGCGTCGAGTCCTTGATCAGGTTCGGTCGCCCGCCGTGACCGACGCCCAGCTCGGCCAGAGACTCGAGGAAGGCCCGTTGCGACGGTTCCGCTGGCGCGGGAATCTGGATCGCGAGCGCAATCCCGTCGCCGTCAAACGAGAATCCATGAGCAACGCCAGCGAATGCCTTGCTGGCGATCATTGCGATACGTGGCTTGCTGCGAGCGACGAGCCCGGCGAGCGCTTCTGCAAAGGATTCGAAGCGAACATGCGGCAGCAGCCACTGCGCTTCGGCCAGTCCGGCCGAGCCATACGCCGCGAAATAGAAGCGGGCGTCGTTCAACGGAAACAATGCGCTTGCCAACGGCAGGCTCGACTGGCCCGCGCGACACCAACGCAGTCGGAGCCAGCTGTTCGCCAGTGCGATTCCACTGCGGTTCCAAACAGCGAACGGCCAAGGCTGGATGGAGTCGGGCAGATCACGTGTGCCAGATGGGAGGGGGTCCTGACGCGCATCGGTGACGTCGCTGGCGAGCCCCACGCGAATGACGCCTCGGCCAAAATGTGCTGGACTCCCTTCGTGCCAGCCGTACAGAAGCGGCGCATTCGCCGCTTCGCGCAGCACGCGAGCGGCTTCCACGAAGTTGCGCACGGGAATTCGGCGTAGCACCAGCGACGCGGGTGGGCGCGCCAGCTGCATCGTCGCCCGCGTGATCGTGCCGGTAAGCCCGAATCCTGCAAATGTCGCGGCGAAAAGCTCCGGATGGCGACTTGCGCTCGCGACCACACTCCCGCCCTCAGGCGTGCTGACCTCGATCGCGTCGACGATCGACCGGAACGTGCCGTCGCGCGCCGGATTCTTCCCGTGGACATCGGCCGCGATACAGCCGCCGATGGTCGCACCGGGGTGGCCGGGCGAAACGGCAACGTACCAGCCATGCGCCAGTGCGAAGCGCTGGACATCGCCGATGCGCGCCCCTGCTTCGAGCGCGAGACGGCCGGTCTGCGGATCGAAGCCCAGCAGTCGGTCGAACGCCCCGAGATCCTGGGTAATCGCATCGCCTCCAAAACTGGCACCGACATACGAAACACCGCTGCCCCGCGCAATCCGCGGCGCGTCCGTGGGCAGCGCATCGATCAGCCGGTAACGGTCCGGTCGCTGAACGCGGCAGCGGATGGTGAGCTGACGATCGAAACTCGTGAGGTCGACGTCGGCGAGCGCATAGCCGCGCACGTCAGGTCTTCGCGTCGCGCGCAACGTCTGCCTGGAACAGGCGCTCGAGGTCGGCGCGCGATTCCCTGGCCGACTGCAGCAACGCAGCCTCATCGTCGTAAACCGGATACTGGTTCGCGAGCACGCGCTCGTCATGCTCGCGGAAGCGTTCGACGTAGTCCGCCGCGGTTGCCTTGTCGTAGCCCAGCGCCTCGAACACATGGCGCGAGAGTTCCAGGCTGGAGAAAAACGTGTCCCGCACGATGTCGTCGATGTTGAGGTCCATCAGCTTGAACACGTGATTGCGGTTGCGCGCGCGTGCGAACACCTTCAGGTGCGGAAAATGCCGCTTGAGCAAGCGCGCCGTGCGCACGTTGGATTCCGGATCCTCGGTCGCCAGTACGAAGATCTCGGCCTTGTCCGCCTGCGCCGCACGCAGCAGATCAAGGCGCGAAGCGTCGCCGAAGAACACCGTATTGCCGAATTGCCGCATGAAATCGACCTGTTCGGGATCCGCTTCCAGCGCGGTGAATGGAATGCGGTTCGCGTTGAGCATGCGCGCAACGATCTGCCCGACGCGGCCCATGCCGGCGATGATCACACGCGGCGTCTCGGCATCCATCTTGTCGAATTCGCGCACCGGCTTGACCTTGCCGGCTGGCGCGACTTCGGCACGCAGGCGTACGAGCAACGGCGTTGCCGCCATCGACAACGTGATGACGAGAACCGCGAGGTCGCGGTGTTCGGTGCTGATCAGCGCGTTGCCGGCGGCCAGATTGAAGACCACGAAACCGAATTCACCACCCTGAGCGAGCAGCGCGGCGAGTGCGACCGCTTGACCGTTGTCCTCGCGCGCTCCGAAGCGTGCCACGCCGTAAAGCACCAGCGCCTTGATCGACAACAAGCCGAACAGCAACGCACCAACGAGCTGCGGGTTGCCCATCGCCATCTTCACGTCGAGCGACATGCCGACACTGATGAAGAAGAGCCCGAGCAGCAAGCCGCGGAAGGGTTCGATCTGCGCCTCGATTTCGTGCCGGTATTCCGAATCGGCCAGCAGCACGCCGGCGAGGAATGCACCGAGCGACATCGAGATGCCGACCAGCTGCATCAGCCACGCGGTGCCGATCACCACCAGCAACGCAGTTGCGGTGAACACCTCCGGCGTGCCGACTTTCGCAGCGGCCCGGAACATCGGACGAAGCAGATACCGCCCGCCAACAACCACCAGCGCGATGGTCAAGATCACCCGCAGTCCTGCCAGCAATTCGCCGCCGCCATCGGACGAACCGGTCTGCGTGCCACCGAGAATCGGAATCAGCGCGAGGATGGGAATCGCGGCCACATCCTGGAACAGCAGCATCGCGAACCCGAGACGTCCATGCGCACTGGTCAACTCCTTGCGTTCGGCCAGCAGTTGGAGGTCGATCGCGGTGGACGACAGCGCGAGTCCGAGTCCGACGATGAGCGCGCCTTTCCATTCCAGTCCGAGCATCACCGCAGTCATGCCGATCAGAGCGGCTGTGAGGCCGACCTGCGCGCTGCCGGATCCGAACACGCTCCTGCGCATCACCCACAGACGCTGCGGCGACACCTCCATGCCGATCACGAACAGCATCAGCACGACGCCGAATTCGGATGCCTGCGCAATCTGTTCGGTGTTGCCGATCAGACGCAAGCCGGACGGGCCGATCAGCGCACCGGCGCCCAGGTATCCGAGCACGGCTCCGAGGCGCCAGCGCTTCGCCAGCGGCACGGCAATGACGGTGGCCAGAAGCAGGACAACCGCATATTGAAGAAAGCCGTGATCTTCCACGCACACTCCATCCAGACGAACGTAATTATGCCATGCGTGTGGCGTGGACCGGCCACGGGTGCGGGATCCCGCCGCTGTCGTCGCAGCTTCTGAGATCCATGACACTCATGGTGCCGCTCCCATGATCGTCGGAGGTGTTCCATGTTCGTCGCACCATTTGTCGCTCCCACCGCATCCGAACGGCAGCCGAGTGCATTCCTGCGCCCATTTCCATCCCTCTCGCGTCTGCGCGCCCGGTCGGCGACATTCGCACATCACGTGCTGTTGGTGTGGATGGCGATCGGCTTTGTGTTGATGGTTTTCGTCCCGTCGGCGCGTGGAGGTGGACTGCTCGGAGCCACGTTGCCGTTCTGGCTCGTGATCGCGCCGGCGCTGGATCTGATCTGGCTTTCCCGCAGGCACGTCCAACGAATGGTGCGCACTTGCAAAGGGATCCGGTCGCAGGCAAGTCCGACCCAGGCGCGTCGAACGCGTCGCGCCGCGTGAAGAAGGACGCATCGCGGCGCTTTCAGTCGCGGCCTTGTCGTTCCATCGGGATTCTGGGTTCCGCTGTTGAATCGGGCGGATCGAGGTCCATCGGCGCCACGTCCCGCAGATCAAGCAAGTAGTAGCGGCGATCTTCAAGCCGATGCACACCTGGAATGGACGCCAGCTGTTCGGCGGTTTGCGTGAACTCCAGCGCGACAGTCAGCCGATGGAGATCAAGCGTTCCCGACAGCGGGAGGATCAACGCATCGATATGCTGCGTCCTCAGCCAGTGGCGGATGCTCGCAGGTTCACGCGTGTATTCCGGGCGCGAATCGCGAATGACGCCCAGGTCTTCGTAGCGCGCGGGCAGCCAACCGTGCAACGCCGGCTCGATTGCGCCTGTAATACGCGCATTGCGCGGCAAGGTCCCTAGAAAGTCCGAAATCTGCGAAAGGCCGTAGTAGTCGACGAATGTCATGCGCTTCGTGCGGGTATCGCGCGCCGACTTCGAAAAAGCCAGATCGAATGACCGCGTGCCCTGGGACCACGAACCGCTTGCAAACGAGTAGGTCGCCTGGAAGAGCGCAAAGGCCGGAATGCACGCGAGAATGGTGGCTTGCAATACGGGTACGCGATTCACGCGAACCCATGCTGCGGTGCCACCGCAAAGAATCGCCGGCACGAGCGCTGCAAGGAAGTAGTGCCCGTCGCCGCCGCGCACCAGATAACGGTTGCCCACCGCGAGCCCGACGCCCGTCACCATCAATCCAATCAGCGGCCAGCGGATCGGTGCGGCGGGTTGAGACTTCCGTCCGATCAGCGCGCCCGCGAACACGATCAGGCCAAACCAAAGCCAGACGTTGCCAGTCCACATGATGATGATGTGGGTGAGCTGCTGTGGAGCGAACAGCCCGTCGAATAGCAGCGAGGGCACGTCCCGCCAATTCTGCGCATTCGTCCAGTTGAGCGTGCCGACGGGATCCTTTAATTTGAAACCGAGCGCCAGCCACAGCTTGAACAACGGATCCGGCCCGATGGTGGGCAGCCCCGCGAGCAGCAACGTGCGGGCGTGCACGAACAGAGCAGCAACTGTCGCCACGGCGAACGTCAGCCACGCAAAAGCGGCGGACGGTTGCGGTTCGTCAGGGATCGCCCGATCCCCCGGACCGAGGGCGGCAGCGACGAGAGTCGCCACCAGCAGCATTCCGCAGAAAGGAATCGCGGTGAGCTTCCCGCTGCATCCGATTGCAATCGCGGAAATCATCCACGCGAACCCAATCGCGGAAGGTTGACGCACGATCTTCAGCGCGAACAACGCGGCGAGAATGACGAACATCGACGAGAACACGTCTGGCGTCGGCGATGTGGAAATGTTTGCAAATGCAGGCAGCGTCGCGACCAGCGCAAGTAGGGGCAGCTGCACGCGGTCCGGCGTCGCCATCTCACGCATCAGCAGTCGGCAAACGAGCAGCAGCATCAGCAGCATGAGGATCGACATGGCGTCGATCACGCTGTAGTCGCGCAGCACGCTCAGCGGCAACAGGAACAATTCGTAGATCTTCGGGTAGTAGTACACCGGCGAGGTGAGGGCGAGCGGTTCATAGGCTGAATGTCCGGGCACCAGGACATACGGCCCGCGCAGTCCGTACCACGGGGCATCGGCGTAAATCGCGACGCGGCTGCGTGCAAACAGGACGAGCAGCCATGCGCCGAGCATGCCGCACCAGATCCGATCCGCACGCAATTGGGATCGCACCCGCTTCCACAGGTAAGCGATCAGCGGGCGATGCCCGGCCAGAGCCGCAGGAAGCGCCAGCGCGGTCGTCAACCAGCCCAACTGTTTCGGCGAACCCAGATTTACGGCAGAAATTGCCCATGCGAGCACGCTCCAGATCGCGAAACCGGTTGCGAATGCGAGAACGTAATCAGCGGACGAAGCGGGCGCCGGCTGGCGCATCAGCCGGCGCGCGCACATGCCGACGCCGATCACGACTTCGAGATACAGCACATCGACGAGCAAGGAGGCATCGACGGCGTGGCGGCGCAGATACAGTGCGGAGGGAAGCGCAACAAGCACCAATAGCGACACGCCACTGTTGAGGGCGAATCCTGTGCTCACCAGTGCAACGAGAATGAGCGCCTCGATGCCGCCCTGCCAGAATTGCGGCGTCTGGATATGCCAGTCGAATGGACCGGGAACGATCAGTTCCCACGCCGGAATGGCGATGAAAGCAAGCGCGCAAAGCGCGACGCACACCGCAAGCGCGGTCGTCGATGTTGATCGCGCAGGTGCATCGTCCATGATTGCACCGGTCCTCAGCCGCGGTGGCCGAGCCGCTTGCGCTCCATGCGACGCAGGAACTCGTCCATGATGCGGCGGTACAGATCGTCGCCGAGATACGCGTCCTCGACGCCAGCGTCGATCGACGGGTTGTCATTGACTTCGATGATCACCGTGCGATCGCCGTCCTGCTTGAGATCGACGCCATACAGGCCATCACCGATCGGCGCGGTTGCGCGCAACGCGAGTTTGACGATGTCGGACGGCGCTTCGCGCACCGGCAGCGTTTCAAAGCCGCCGGATTTCGCGGCGCCCTTCGCGCCGTGGTTGTAGATCTGCCAGTGTCCGCGTGACATGAAATACTTGCACGCATACAGGGGCTCACGGTTGAGCACGCCGATGCGCCAGTCGTACTGGGTGAACATGTACTCCTGCGCCAGCACCAGAGCGGTATGCTGGAAGAGATCCTCCGCCGCCGCTCTCAATTCTTCGGCATTCTCCGCCTTGACGATCCCGCGCGAGAACGACCCGTCGGGAATCTTCAGTACGATCGGAAATCCCAGGAGTTCAGGCAGTTCTGCAAGCTTTTTCGGCTCGTCGCGGTAGAGGATCTCGGTGCGCGGCGTCGGCAGCTTGCGCGACTTCATCAGGTCGTGAAGATAGATCTTGTTGGTGCATTTCAGGATCGAACTCGGGTCGTCGATCACCACCATGTCTTCTTTTTCCGCCTTGTTCGCGAAGCGGTACGTGTGATTGTCGAGGGCGGTCGTCTCGCGGATGAAGAGACCATCGTACTCGGCAAGCTTGCTGTAGTCGTTGCGCGTCAGCGTGTCCACTTCGATGCCGAGTTCGGCGCCCGCCTCGACGAAATGCTTGAGCGCGCGCTTGTTCGACGGCGGCATCGGGTCGTTCGGATCGACCAGCATCGCCAGATCAAAGCGGAATTTCCTGCGTGCGCGGGGTTTACGCCAGAGCTTCTTGGAGAACTTGTCGAGCGCCTGCGCAAACGCATCTTCCTGTGGGTCGGACAGAGTGTGCAGTCCATTGGGCTTGATCGCCGCGATCTGCCAAACGCGTTCGCGTTCGAACTCGATACGCAGGATCGGGCACGGGAAGGTCTCGAAAACCTGCCGCGCGAGATCCTCCAGCGCAGGGTAGGAGGTCTCTCCAAAGTACAGCAGGACGCCGAAATGGGTCGTGTCGCGTCCGCCAGCAGGCAGGAACTTGCCGATCTTCGCGTTGAGATCCTCGATGTCGAGGCCGTACAGCGAGCGCCGGCGCAAGTCGTTGATCGCGCGCACGGACGGAATCACCTTGTGCCCTCGCGCTTCGGCGAGCAACGAAACGTAATAACCCGTTCCCAGATACTTGTAACTGCGGCAGAGGTTGATCACCTGCGTGCGCTCGTCGTCCGCGCCGATCGGCTCCTTCAGGTAATCCTGGGCCGTGACGACGTTGTCGGATGGGTAGTACGAGCCCCAGTCGGAGGCTTTTTCGACGACGATGACCAGCCGGCTCATGCGGAACGCCTGCACGAAGTTTCAGGGGGAGGGGGTCCGCACCGTGCCGCAGCGGGGACCACGGAAATGGCGCGGATCTCGGCGGCCCTGTCGGCCAGCCGCGCGGAGTCTGACACACGTGTGCGCGGGCCAGCAGTGCGCCGCGCCGAGCGTTCACGGTTCGTTGTCGACGGCGGCGACAGGGTTGCCAGGCATTGCGGCAAGCGGTTCACCGGAATAGTGTGCGCGCGGTGCCCGCATCCCTGTCCAACACGTCGTCGTCGTCTCGCGTCCCCGCCACGGGCATCGGTGTGCGACGCGCGAATCGCAACGATCTTCCCGCTATCGCGCGTCTGGAGCAGGACAGTTTCACCACCGACCGAATGAGCGAACGGCAATGGCGACGTCATCTGGACAGTCCCAGTGCCGAGGTGCAGGTCGCGATACGCGATCGGCGCGTCGTCGGCGCCGCGCTGGTGTTTTATCGTCGACGGAGCAACCTGGCGCGCGTGTACTCGATCGCCGTGGCGGCGGCCCAGCGAGGCGTGGGGATTGGCGCGCTTCTCCTCGACGCGGTCGAGCAATCTGCCCGCCAGCGAGGACTGAGGCGGCTGCGACTGGAAGTACGCGTTGACAACGTCGCGGCGAAGCGGCTGTACGAACAGCGCGGATTCACCGCCTTTGGAGTCCATACGGCGTACTACGAGGATGGCGCGGACGCGACCCGCTATCAGAAGGCGCTTGCCGAAACGACCTGATGCTCCAGCGGACCGAAGCCGCGTCGCGTCACTCGGCGCGCTCGGCCAACTGCAGCTTTTCCGCCGTTGCCGCATCCGCAGCGCGCGCCACGAGGCCACCGGCAGCGGCCAGTGTCACCGTGTAACGACCGCCATCAACCATCGGCAGATACGCAGCACTGCCGTAGTCGGCATCGACGAATCCCAAGGTCTGTGGAAAGCGCCGTTTGAGCGACCACAGGTCCGGTAGCACGTGCTCCGACAGCGCAACGGCACTCTTTGGCATCGCGCGTTCCTGCTCGATCGCATGGTAGCGGCCGTTGATGCGATCGAGGCGATAAAGCGGTTCGGCCCCCATCACCACCGCCGAAGGCGTCCATTTGACCACTCGGGCGTCAAGTTGCCAGTCGTCGCCCGCCAGATCGATCTCGCGGCGGGTACCGTCCGGGAATTCGATCCCCACGGTATACCGCTGCGGACCGATGCTGTGTGCATCCAGAGTCGCCACCAGTGCCTCCGACGTCAGCCGCCGATAGCCAAGGAGCGCGGTTCCGCTGAATGCGCCAAGAAGCGCGAGCAGGACGAACACCAGTGCCCAGAGTGCGCGATGACCGGCTGCAAAACGTCGGCGTGTGCGCCAGTGAAGGCGCGACTGCCGCCCCTGCGCGATGGCCAGCAACAGGCAGATGCATGCAAATCCATACAGGCCCAACAGGAAGGGGGTCAGCGACATGCCCACAAGCATACCCGTCGCCGCAATGAACGGCGGCTATACTTCACGCAGTTCATCGCAGGACATTCCCGATGCCGCTTCGCTCCGTTTCCCATGCACTGACGATTGCCGTGATCGCCTCGATCCTCGCCGGCTGCGGCAACAAGGGCCCTTTGGTCAAGCCGACGCCGACAGCTCCCGCCACACAGGCAGCACCGGCCGAGGCGACCCCGCCGGCGACGCGCTGACGGCACGCTCGGATGGGCCTGCGTTTCAGCAAGATGCACGGGCTCGGAAACGATTTCGTCATCGTCGATTGCCGAGAGGCGCCTCTTGCACTCGATGCGTCGGCGATCGCGCAACTGGGTGACCGCCACATCGGTGTGGGGTTCGATCAG
>NZ_JBDSWZ010000220.1:0-8027 GCF_039926425.1 Dokdonella sp. | reverse complement strand
GATGCCGTCTCAAGCAGATCCGCCAGCCCGGCGTGTCCGTGGCGCGTGCCGGCCAGCGGCCAGTCCGCGCCCGGGATGATCCACTCGATGTCGTCGGCGACCAGCGCCAGCAGACCCGCCCTGTCGCCGCTGCCGATCGCGGCGAAGAATTCCTTCACGGTCTGGATGTTGTTATCGGTGCTCATGGAAATATTTCCCATCCTGTGATCATGGTGTTCATGAGTCGAACTTGACCAGATCCTTGAAAATTAGATGGCCCCAGATTTTGTCGTGCGCCTGCACAAGCAGTCCACCTTCGGACAGCGCGCCGAGCTTGATCGGTGCGAAGCCAAGATTTTCCGCGAGCGTGCCGATCTGCGCTGCGGCATCGTCATCGTCGCTCGCCAGAAAAACGACCCGCCTGCCACCGTGGACAGCAGGATCCTGATCAAGGACGGGAGCGACCAGATGGTTAAAGCCTTTGACCAATTTTGCGCCGGCAAAGGTCTGCGCGACGAAGCTGGCAGAAGGCTGTCCTCCCATGTCCTCCATGGGCACGCCGTAGGCGTTGGTCACATCGATGATGATCTTTCCCTTCCAGTTCGGCAGGATTTTTGCGACATCTGAATGCGCCTCGAAACGGACCGCGAGGAAGATGATGTCTGCCCTGACGGCCTCCGCCAGCGTTTTGGCGATGATCGAGGGTCCGATTGCGGCAGCGGCGGAGGCGAAGCTTTCCGGGTCGCGCGTGGTGGCCACGGATACGTCGATGCCCTTGCGGGCAAAAGCCTTGGCCAGTGCCTGGCCGAGAGGGCCGAAGCCGATAATTGAACAGGTCATAGGAGTTTTCTCTGAGTTGGGTTGCCCGCTTGGATAAGCGCGGTCAGACCTGAGCCAGGCCGCCATCGACGGGAAGATCGATACCCGTAATGAACGAACTTTCATCGGAAGCGAGGAAAACGACGGCCGCCGCGATTTCCTCCGGCGTGCCCCAGCGACCCATGGGAATCTGCAACGCGTACTCGGCGGCCGCTTGCTTAGCCTGTTCGGCGGTAAGGCCCGCCGTCTTTTGCAAAGCCCCCGTCTCGGTGGGTCCGGGACTGACGCAATTGACACGGATCCGGCGGTCTTTCAGCTCCATGGTCCAGGCACGCACGAAGTTGCGCACAGCCGCTTTACTCGCGGCGTAAGCGCTGAATCCCGGGGTTCCCAACACGTTCGTGACCGAAGAGGTCACGATGATCGAGCCGCCATCTTTGAGCAGGGGAAGGGCCTTCTGCACTGTGAAGAACGTCCCTTTCACGTTCACGTCGAAGGTCTCGTCGAAATGTGCCTCGGTAGCTGCCTCCAATGGCGCGACCGTACCAGCACCTGCATTGGCAAATAGCACGTCGATATGACCATGCTTCTCTTTCACGACGGCGAAGAGCCGGTCCAGATCGTCCACGCGCGACACATCGCCTACAACCGTCGTAACGTTCCGCTTGATGAAGGCAGCAGCCTCCTTCAGCTCTTTCTCGCGTCGCCCAGTGATCACGACGTGCGCACCTTCTTCCACGAAGCGCTTGGCTGTGGCCAAGCCAATCCCGCTGCTTCCGCCTGTAACGACCGCGATTTTTCCCGCCAGTTTTTGTCCACCTTGGTTGTTCATATATTTCCCTTTTTGATTTTGTTATTCAGCAGGCCGCGCGGCGTTCCGAACCACCGAACGGGGTGCCGGGGCGCCGTTGGTCAGAGTTGCGCCAGACCGCCGTCGACGGCGACTTCGCTGCCGGTCATGAAGCTGCTGTCCGACGAAGCGAGAAAGGCAGCCGCCGCTCCGATTTCCGCCGGATCGGCCATGCGCAGGAGCGGAGTCATCGCGCCATAGGCCTTCTGGCCCTCGTCGCCCAGCGCCGCCTTTGCGAGCTCTGTCGCCGTCGCGCCGGGCGACAGCACGTTGACCCGGATGCCGGTGCCCTTCAGATACTCCGCCCAGGTCCGGGCGAGGTTGCGCACGGCCGCCTTGCTCGCGCTGTAGGCAGTGAATCCGGGAGCGCCCGTGGTGCCGGCGCTCGATCCGGTCAGGATGATCGAACCACCTTCGCCCATCAGCGGCAGCGCTTTCTGAACCGTGAAGATCGTGCCCTTCACGTTGGTGTCGAAGGTTTCGTCGATGTGCGCGGCGGTGATCTCGCCAAGCTTGAGTGGGCCGCCCGCGCCGGCGTTGGCGAAGACAATGTCGAGGGTTCCGCGCTCGGCCTTCACCGCCGCGTAGAGGCGATCGAGGTCGGCCTCATCCGAGACCGAGCCCTTCACCGCGTGAGCATTGGGTCCCAGTTCTGCCACAGCAGCGTCGAGCACTTCTTGGCGACGGCCGTAGATAAAGACGACGGCGCCTTCTTCGATGAAGCGCTTTGCCGCCGCAAGGCCGATTCCGGTTGCGCCTCCGGTGATCACGGCGGTCTTTCCATCGAGCCTGTTCATGTTGTCCATCCTTCGTGTTCGTGGGTGGAGGACGTGACCTCCTTCGTTGACGAGATCAATGTAATCCTGCCGCCGCCACTTGATTAGTTAGCATTTCGGGGAATAATTGTTCCACCAGCGGTAAAATCTCCAGGAAGCCCAATGAGTCGAGATCTCAATGACACCTTGGTGTTCGTCAAGGTGGTGGAGTTGGGCAGCTTCACGGCTGCCGCGAAAACGTTGCGCATGCCCAAGGCGACTGTGAGTCGCAGGGTGCAGGAGCTGGAAGAGCGACTGGGCGCCCAACTCCTGCATCGCACAACCCGCAAGCTCGGCTTGACCGAGGCGGGCAACATCTATTTCGCGCATTGCCACCACATTGCGCGCTACTTGGACGATGCGGAAAGCGCCGTCAGTCAGTTGCAGAGCGGACCGCGAGGCTGGCTGCGCGTCACCGCATCGCATCCGGTGGGCAACACGTGGGTCGCGCCCTTACTCAGCGAATTCCACGCACGCCATCCGGACGTTCGCGTGGAACTGCTGCTGAGCAACGACCACGTCGACATCATCGCCGGCGAAATCGACGTGGCGATGCGCATCGGCACGCTGGCGGATTCCAATCTGGCGGCGCGCAAGCTCGCCGTGTTCCGTACCGCGGTCTACGCCACCCCCGGTTATCTCGCACGTTTCGGCGAGCCGCTGCATCCCGACGACTTGATCCACCACCGGGCAACCGTGCAGACCAATCACCGTAGCGCCCACGGCTTCGCCTGGACGCTCGACAATGGAAACGGAAAGCTGCGTGAGTTCCCGGTGGACCCCGTCGTGGTCGCCAGCGATCCGAACGCCGTTCGCACGGTGATGATGGATGGCGAAGGCCTGATGCTGACCAGTGACGTCTTTGTGCGGGCGTTCGTTGAGCAGGGTCTGGTGCAGCGCGTGCTCGCCGGCTGGCGTGGCACGGACGTGGACCTGCACGCACTGTTCCCGCGCGGTCCGGTGCAGTCACCGAAAGTGCGTGCTTTCGTCGACTTTCTAGTCGAGCGACTGAATTTCGAGGAGAGCTACCTGGAGGTGTTGAACGGCCATAACACGCGTCGTTAGCGCCCGGCGGCCGCGACGGAAGCCAAAGCGCCGGGAGCGGCAGAGAGGCACCGGATGCTATCCCAGTTAGCGCCCGATTCAGGGCAGCCTGCTGAGGGAGATCAGCGAAGTCGACACTGCTGGACAACGCCGCGACGAGGGTTGACGAACTGGTCATCGAATTTTGCGACGCGCTGGGATCGACTGGCCGCTTCGGGTCGTTTGCCGACCACCGAAGTCGATGTCGACCCTCAGAAGTGGATGGCCGGCGTCAGGCGCGAGGTAGGTGTCCCTCAACAGCGGGGATTCCCATGAACATGAACGTATCAGCAAGATGCAATACAGGGTTCGTCGGATGCCGAAATCGTTCCCGGGACAATCCAATGTCGCGTTCACCACATCCCATTCCGACATCGTCGGCAAAGGCATGGCGACCTACCAGAGCCGGCAAGGATTCGCGCGACGAGCGGGCAATGCCGGCCTCGCGCCATGGTGCCGTGGAACGTCAAGCTCGCCGTGCTTGGGCCGCGGGGTGGCCCCTGCCGGCGGCTTTTCCCGCTTACCCATTTAACGCCATGCGGACGACATGAAATGACGACGATGAATAACGGCCTGACTCGCGCGGCCGGCGGATTGCTGGCCTTGCTCGCGCTCTCGCCGGCCTTGGTGCTTGGCCAGTCGCCCAACGCGCTGGGACCCGAGGGCAATGCCCTCTATGCGAATCCGTTTCCGCCGGCCGACGGCCGGTTGTTCGGAACGGGAATGGTGTCGGGGGATTTTGATGGCGACGGTATCGCCGACCTGGCCGTTTCGGAAAACAGCGGCCTGGAGTTGCGCGTCTATTTCGGCCGGCCGTGGACGGTGGGCACGGTCGGGGCGACGGGTTTCGACCAGGTGACCGTGGCGCGGCCGTCCGGCGGCTCCACGATGGCTGCGGGCGATTACGATGGCGATGGACGTGACGAGATCGCCTTGGGACGGCCGGGCGTCGGTATCACTGGCGCCAGTTCAACGGGCGCGGTGACGATCATGAATCGGCTGGGCAACGGCACCTGGTCGGAACAGGAGGAAATCCGGCTAGGGCAGTTCGGCTATGGCGGCGTCGCGGAACAGGACGACGAGCTGGGTCGTTCGCTGGCCGCAGGCGACTTCGACGGCGATGGCTTTGTCGACCTGGCGATTGGCCTGCCCGGCAAGACGGTCGGCGGTTTTGCCCTCGCAGGCCGGGTGATGATCACTTACGGCAGTGCAGCGGGAATCACGTCCGTCGATCACCGGTTCTATGACCGCAATACCGACTTCATCGATGGCGCACCCGAGGCGGACGACCGCTACGGATTCTCGCTGGCGTCCGCAGATTTCGACAACGATGGCTTCGACGACCTGGCCATAGGCGTGTTCCTGGCGCGCTGCGTGAACGGCCAGCGCGGCGGCGGCGTGGCGATGATGCGCGGCGCCAGCCTCGGCGTGTCGACGGCGCGCGGTCAATGGCTGCAGCCGGGGGCCAATGGCGTCGACGGCCAATGCCTGGGCGCTGGCGGGATGGACGGCTTCGGCACGTCGCTGCACGCCGGCGCCATTGACTTCAACTTGAACGACGACCTGATCGTCGGCGCACCATTCAGTAGAGGCGGCGGCGCCGTCGCCGTGTTCTACGGCGACGAGGAGATGGTCTCGACGTCCGACGAGCAGATCATTCGCGGCGAGGACTTGTCGGTGCCGACGCAGACCGGCTCTCGCTTTGGTATTCAGGTGGCCATTGGCAACTTCCGGGCCCAGGCGTTCGGCGCCCGGAGCTTGGTGGTCGGCGCGTCCTACGACCCGGTCAATAGCGTCGAGGAGGCCGGATCGGTATGGGTGATCCACGCGCAGGCCAACCGTCTGGATCCGGCGTCCGGTGTGCGCGGGACGTCGGGCACGTCGGGTACTGCTTCGGGTGCCCCGCAGACCTTCGACGTGTTTGGATCGACCTTGGCCGTCGGCGACTACAACGACGACGGACTGGAGGATCTGGCCATCGGCATTCCACGAGACGACGAGGCCGCGGTCGACGGCGGGGCCATCCAGGTCATCTACCAGAGCGGCTTCATCTTCCGTAACGGATTCGACTAACGCACGCTCCATGCGGACGGCGCTCGCCGACGTTCGCGGTGTCTGCGCGACCGCGCAAGGCCGGTTCACTGCGACGTTCATCAGCTCCTTCGGCGCGGCGCTCGTCGACTTTGCGACGGTCGTTGTTCGCATTGATGTTCGCCGGAGCTGCATCGATGGCAGGCCGTCTACCGCGCCCACGGGGTCACCTGGGAATGGCCGCTTTCTCGGTGGTAGCGGCGCAGGTGTGTGACCGCAATGGGTCGGAAGCAGCCGTCAGCACTCAGCCATTCGCTGGCAGCATCAGTCCCAATTAACCGGCCCGATAGCGAGCCACGCGCGCTTTTATCAATGGTGTTGGCGGTGGCGCGCCCAAGCACATTCGGACGTCAGGGTGCTGCAGAACTGAGTGGAGTGAAGCCGGGACCAAGGCTGCGGCGCGTTCATCTACGCTGCCGTGACGAGCACTATTTCCGATCGATTTGGATGCTTTCCTTGCGTCCGCTTTGGCCAACGGCAAGCATGATGCCGATGCCGAGGACGATCATCACCCCGATCACAATCCATGTCGGATCTATGTTGGAGAGAATCCCCAGTTTCCACAGCGCCGCGAGAATGCCGCCGACAAGGATGATGAACCCTGCGAGATACACACCAATCCATTTCATGGAGAGTCCTGCTTGATCGAAATGCCAAGCGTGTCAGCGTGTTTACGCAAGCACGCGATTCTTCAACTGACGTGCATAAACGCGTTCGGCCCGATGAGCGAGGAAGTCGAAATCGTCGGATGGCGGAGGATACCCTTCGGCGCGGCCGATGTAACCGTCGCGATTGGAACCAAGCCGTTGTAAGCCGAGGACAGTGAGTTCGGCGCTGGTTGTCCCGACGACACGGCAACCTAGCGGGCCTCGCCGGCAAGATGGCGCATGGCGCAATTCTGCCCCTACATCACGAACCTCTTGGTAATAACCCATGCAGAATGCTGGTTTGAATTCGTGACGCGTGTCGCCCCAAGGTCGTCGCTCACGAATGACAACAATGGGGCGAAAGCAGTCTGTAGAAATGATTCAAAAAGGAACATCGTCGCGCAAAGCCCGTTGACGAAGATAAGAAGCAAAGCAGGCCAGCCAGCTATCCAGCATCCAATGTCTGCCACCGCATGTACGCCGCATCCAGCTCAACCTGCAGCGCCGCGATCTCGCTATTGAGCGTGACGATGCGCGCGCTGTCCTGGCTGTAGAACGCGGGATCCTGCATCGTTGCGCCGAGAGCGGCGATACGCGCTTCGAGCGACTCGATCCGCTGCGGCAGTTCTTCCAGTTCGCGCGTTTCCTTGTAGTTGAGCTTCTTTTTCGAGAGTGGCGTTGCTGCAACCGTCGCAGGGCTTGATGACGCGGGCTTCACCGCCCGCTTGCGCGCCGCAGCCGCAGCGGCCGACTGCCGTTGCCAGTCGGTGTAGCCGCCGACGTATTCGCCGACGCGGCCCTCGCCTTCCAGCGCCAGCGTGCTGGTGACGACGTTGTCGAGGAACTCGCGATCGTGCGACACCAGCAGCAACGTGCCCGGGTACGCGGCGAGCAGTTCTTCCAGCAGTTCCAGTGTCTCGACGTCGAGGTCGTTGGTCGGTTCGTCCATCACCAGCAAGTTGGATGCTTTTGCAAACAGCTTCGCGAGCAGAAGCCGGTTGCGTTCGCCGCCGGACAACGCGGTGATCGGCGCGCGTGCGCGTTCGGGCGAGAACAGGAAGTCCTGCAGGTAGCCGATCGCGTGCTTGCGAGCGCCGTTGACCTCGATGAACTCGGCGCCTTCGGACACATTGTCGAGCGCGCTCAGGTCTTCGCGGAGATGCGTGCGATGCTGGTCGAAGTACGCGACCTCGAGGTTGGTGCCGAGGCGCACTTCGCCCGATTGCGGCGCGAGCTGGCCGAGCAGCAGTTTCAGCAACGTTGTCTTGCCGGATCCGTTCGCGCCGATCAGGCCGATGCGGTCGCCTCTCTGGATGGTGGTCGTGAGATCGCCGACAATCAGCCGATCGCCGAAGCCGAAGCGGATCGCGTCGATGTCGATCACGCGACGTCCCGACGGCACCGCGGAACCCACCTGCATCTTTGCGTTGCCGCCGAGCTCGCGCCGCTGCGATCGCTCACGGCGCATCTGCTCCAGCGCACGGACGCGACCTTCGTTGCGCACGCGCCGCGCCTTGATGCCCTGCCGGATCCACACTTCTTCCTGCGCGAGCTTCTTGTCGAACTGCGCGCTCGCCTGTGCCTCGGCATGCAGGCGTTCTTCACGGCGTCGCAGATAATTCTCGTAGTCGCCCGGCCAGCTCGTCACCTGTCCTCGGTCGATCTCGACGATGCGCGTCGCGAGCGCGCGCAGGAAGCGGCGGTCATGGGTGACGAAGATCACGCTGCCGGCAAACTCGAGCA
>NZ_JBDSWZ010000219.1:0-10235 GCF_039926425.1 Dokdonella sp. | reverse complement strand
CGCTCGCGCTGCACGGCGACATCGAGCAACGCGATCGCGACGAAGTGCTGGTGCGGTTTGCGAACCGCAGCTGCAGCGTGCTGGTGGCCAGCGACGTCGCGGCGCGCGGACTCGACATCAAGGATCTGGGCGCGGTGATCAACTACGAGCTGCCACCCGATCCGGACATCTATCTGCACCGGATCGGTCGCACCGGACGTGCCGGTCGCGCCGGCCTCGCGATCAATCTGTGCACGCCGCGCGAGATGCCTCGGGCGCTTGCGCTGGAGAAACAGCAGGGGATGGCGCTGCGCTGGGTGCAACCGGCACTCACCGCAGGCAGCAAATCGCCCGATGCGCTGCAGGCTGCGATGGTCACGCTGCGCATCGATTCAGGCCGTGCCGAGAAGATGCGCCCGGGGGACATTCTCGGAGCGCTGACCGGCGAGGCCGGCCTTGCTGCGGATGCGGTCGGAAAGATCGATGTGTTCGCAACGCGTTCGTACGTCGCGATCCGGCGCGCCGATGCGGGGAAGGCGTTGACGCGGTTGCGCGACGGCAAGGTCAAGGGCCGCAATGTGCGCGTCACCCGAATCTGATCGGGCGTTCGACTCGTGACGGGCACCCATCAGCCACCTGCCGCGCAGGCGCGCGAAGGCCAACCGCCGCCCGACGACGACATCATTGCCGCGACCCGACACTGGATCGAACGCGCGGTGATCGGGTTGAACCTGTGCCCGTTCGCGCGCGCGCCGCTAAGCATGGGCCGCGTTCGGTTCCGCGTCAGCCATGCGACCGACGGCTCGCAACTGGTCGATGCACTGCGTCAGGAGCTGCAAACCCTGCACGACGCTGATCCGGCCACGTGGGAGACGACGTTGCTGATCCATCCGCTCGTGTTCGCCGATTTCCTCGACTTCAACGACTTCCTCGACGACGCCGACGCACTGCTGCGCGAAATGGATCTGGAAGGCGAAATCCAGGTGGCGAGCTTTCATCCGGACTATCGATTTGCCGACACCGAGGCGGATGCGATCGAGAACTACACGAATCGTTCGCCGTGGCCGACGTTGCACCTGCTGCGCGAGTCGAGCGTCGATCAGGCGGTTGCATCAGGGATCGATACGGACGCGATCTATGCGCGCAACATCGACACGTTGCGCCGGCTCGGCGACGACGGGTGGCGAGCACTCTGGCACGACAGCGACTGAGATCGGTCTCGATTGTCGCGAGGGCGACGGCGTCGCTCGCCCCCGGGCCGTGGTCCGTTGACGTGGATTCAAAAACCGCTAGCATTCGGCTCACCGGGCGTCGCGTGCCGCGTCGACCGCTCCCTCCACCCGCATCGAGGAACCGCCATGAAAGGCATGGATCAGAAGAAAAGCGACAAGAAGAAACCGGAGAAGACGCTGAAGGAAAAGCGCGCCGAAAAAGACGCGAAGAAAGCCGCGAAGAAGTAGTCGGGCTTGTTCTGGCCCGGGTGCGGCGCTGCGCGCCGGATTACAGGACCAGCGCGATCGCTGCCGGGCGTCCTTCGTGGCGCTCGCGCAAGGCCCAAACATCGGAGCGCGAACGATGCGCTCCCTTCAATGCCGCGGCGCCGCTGGTGTTTCGCTATTTCGCCGACTGCGCGGAGCCAGCCGGCATTTCCGTGCGAGGCCAGAAATCCCTCTGGACGATCGACGCCAACGCGTGGGTGTAGCGATCCGCGTCCTTCGGCGAAACGTGCGACCAGTCCGGCAACTCGTTCCCTTGCAGCTCGGCGTAGTCCGCGAAATGGATACCCGGAGCGCCCGTTTCGCCCAGCAGGACATCCCAGGTCGTCGCGCGCGGCAGGCGTGTTTCCTCGAAGTCGAGGAACGGACCGCCACTCGGATCACGGACGAACAGCACGGCCACGCCGCGTGTACGCAACGTGTCGACCGCCACCGCGGTCCGGCGGATCTGTTCCGCGATGACTGCCGCGGATTTCGCCGGCGTGTCCATTTTCGGCAGCGGACCCTCGAACATCTGCGCCCATCTGTCCCGGACAATGGCGCGATAAGCGGCATCGTCTGCAACCTTGCTCCACAACCGCGTATTGCGGTCCTCTCCCTGGACTGAATTCTTGCGCACGTCGGGAAGCGAACGCAGGCCCGGGCGCCTCGGCCACGCCTGCCTGCGCACGACGGTGCCGAGCGCGAAGTCCGGATCGAAAAAGGCGAACCACGGCTCGATCAGGTGCTTGGAAAGCCAGTCGCCGCTGCGCTGCGCCGGCGTCTGCCGGTGGTAGTAAGCGACGGCGTCCGCGCGATTGGCGAACGCTGCGAAGAACTGCTGCGGCGCGATGCCAATGAGCAGGCGGCCGGTGAATTGCGGATCCGCGGCGAGGTCCTCCAGCGCAGGCAGCGCCGAGGTCCCTTCGAGCGCGAGCTGGATCGGGCGTTCACCGGTGACTCGCTCCCATTCGTCGAGCTGGATGTCGAACAGCGTACGCGACGAGCCGATCAGCACGGTGCGCGCTCCCTCGCCCTCGTCGATGCGGCGGCGCTGATCGGCCCATTCGCCATTGCTGTTGCGATAGCCGGGCTGCGCGCCGACACGTCGCCAGTGCAGTTCCCAGGCGCCGATCAGAAGCGCGGACAGCAGCAGCGTTGCGACGACAATTGCACTCCACGGCTGTCGCGGAACGTCGCGCTCCGGCACAGGCTGTGCGACGCCCGGGCGATCCGATGCGGTCGACCGGATCAAGCCGGCGCGCACGGACTGCGTTTCAGAACTGGAAATAGATGAAGGCACTGCCCGCTCCTTGTGCGATCACGATGGCGAACAGCATCGAGGCCCAGATCACCGAAAGAACCGGAGCGGGCGTTCGACCGATCACTGATTCGAGCGTTCGATCGCGCATCGATGCGTGGACGAGCACGATGGCACCGACGATCAGCACCACCATCGCGAGATGCACGGTCGGCAAGATCGGTTTCGCTGCGGCATTCAGGCCAAACATGCCGCCGAGAACACTCGACGCCTTCGCGAACGTCTTGGCGCGAAAGAACACCCACGTCACATTGATCATGGCGAACGTCAGCACGCCGATTACGAACAACGCAAGGGCGCCCGGTCGATCGCTGCGAAAGCGCGAGCGCACCATCCGCTCGATCGCGAGGAACGCGCCGTGCAGTCCACCCCAGACGACGAAGGTCCAGCTGGCTCCGTGCCACAGGCCACCGAGCAGCATCGTCGCCATCAGCGCGAGCAACGTGCGTGCCTCGCCGTGCCGGTTTCCGCCGAGAGGAATATAGAGATAGTCGCGCAGCCACGCCGACAGGGTGATGTGCCAGCGGCGCCAGAAATCGGAGAAGCCGATCGCCGCGTACGGAAAGCGGAAATTGTCGGGCATCGCAAATCCGAGGCACAGCGCGGCGCCGATCGCCGTCGTCGAGTAGCCGGCGAAGTCGCAGAAAATCTGCCCGCTGAAGGCCAGCGTTGCGACCCACGCGTCCAGCGCGCCGGCCAGCTTGTCGCTGTCGTAGACCATTTCCGCCGGCCGTGCGAGGAAGGTGTCCGCGAGGACCACCTTCTGGAACAGACCCAGCGTCATCAACGCGAGCCCGAAAAACAACATACGGGAATCGGCGCGGCGTGGCTGTTCAAACTGCGGCACCAGTTCGGTTGGGCGCATGATCGGCCCGGCGACGAGGTGCGGAAAGAACGTGACGAACAACGCGTAGTCGAGGAAATTTCGCGCGGGCTCCGCACGGCGTAGATAGATGTCCAACGTGTAGGCCATCGTCGCAAACGTGTAGAACGAGATGCCGACCGGCAACACGATGTCCGATGCGGGCGGCTGGTACTCCACGCCGAACGCAAGCATCGCAACCCGGAAATTCTCGAGCACGAAGCCGCCGTATTTGAAATAGCCGAGCATGCCGAGGTTCGCAACCACCGACAGCAGCATCCACGCGCGCCGCTGCAGCGGCTGTACCGCACGGACCAGTCCTTTCGCCGCGTACCAGTCCACCACCGTCGAGATCCACAGCAGGATCACGAATGGCGGATTCCATGCGGCGTAGAACAGGTAGCTGGCCACCAGCAGGTTGATCTTGCGCGTCGTCCACGACAGCGGCAGCGCGTGCACCGCGAGCACGCAGGCAAAGAAGACGACGAACGTCAGCGAGTTGAAGACCATGCTTGCCCCTTGTACGACCATCGCCAGGACGGCGCGGTGCGCGCCTTGCCCGCCAACCTGTACTTCCTACGTCAAAGCGCGGCCCGGACCGCCATCGCCGGAACCGGCGTATTCGTTCGGCGGCATCTGACGAAGCCGCGACGGGCGCACGCCGGTCAGTGGGCTGCAGGTTCCTCGCCGAAGACCGCGAACATGCCGACATACGGCTTGACCATCATCGTCGGTGCGCCCGCGAAGCCATTGCTGGCGGTGTAGATGCGCGACAGGGTTCCATCGAGATAAAGCGCGTCGCTGCAGCCGAGTTCGTCGCGAAAAAGGCGCGCGAACGCGTGGAAGGTCACCGGCGCTTCGCTGACCGCGAACGTGACGTTGCCCGGGGTCTTCGCGCAAACGCCGCTGCGCCACTTGCGACTGTCGGAGGTCGCATCGAAATTGGCGTTGAGGGCACCGTCGACCACCAGCATCGGCCCGGACTGCGTCGCAATGCGCGCGTCGATCGGATGATCGCGCCACGCCTGCGTGGTCACGACGCCCGCGTGCCCGGTGCGATCCACAAAGAACACCCCATTGGGCTGCATCGAGAAATTGCCCTGCGAGCCACTGCCTTGCGCGGTGTTCAACGGGCGCAGCGTCCGTGCGTCTTCGACGTAGAGGCCGAGCGGACGAAATTGCCGGTCGTAGATTCCTGCATTGGTGGCGAACTGCAGCGTTTTACCGTCGTCCGAACCCCATCGCTGCAACGCTTCGATCGTCGCAAGCGCACGTCCGTCGCCAGCTTTCCAGCGCAACTCCAGCCGATCGCGCGCCAGATCGAGATCGACGATGCGAAAATCCGCGCCATCGAGGCGCACGCGATGGCTGGTGGGTGCGGCCACGACGGATGCGCAGGCCAGCACAACCATCGGGAGGGAAAACCATGCACGGCGGGTGGGGAACATGCGGCGATTGTCGCCGATGACGCCGTCTGTCGAAACCACACGGTTCTCCCATCAGGTGGATAAGGCGGCGCGCCCCGCATCGTGGATCGCGCCCGCGACGAAACGCCGGAGAAAGGGTCGGCCGGTTTAATCACGCGATCCCAACGCAACGGAACACCGGCATGGACATCGATCCTCTCCAGATGACCGACAACGGCGGCGCAGGATCGCGTTCGAGTGATCAGCTCAATACGTGGGTCGCGATCACCGTCGCGGTGCTGGCGACGTTCATGGGCGTCTGCAAGGTCAAGGACGACAACATCGTGCAGGCGATGCAGGCCGCGCAGGTGGAAAAAGTGGACCAGTGGGCCTTCTACCAGGCACGTAACCTGCGCGAGCAAATGGCGGATTCGACCGTGGATCTGATCCGGGCATCGGCCACTTCCTCCGATGCTGTCGCAGCGATCGCGAAGTACACCGACGTCGCGAAACGCGAGTCGAGCAAGAAGGACGACGCGCGCCAGCAGGCCGAGAAAGCACAGGACACCTACGATGCGCTCAACAAGCACGACGACCAGTTCGATCTTTCGGATGCTGCCCTGAGCATTGCCATTGCCCTCCTCGCCGTCACCGCGCTGACGCGCAAACGCTGGCTGTACGGGATCGCTCTGGTGCCCACCGTGTTCGGCATCATCATGGGTCTGGCCGGGCTGCTGGGCTGGGCACTGCACCCGGACCTGCTGGCGAATCTGCTGGGCTGACCGATACGCGCATGCACGCCGGGGGGCTAGACTTGTGCGCTTTCCTGTCCCCGAGCTGCCAATGCCCTCTTTCGATGTGGTCTCCGAAGTCGACAAGCACGAACTGACCAACGCGGTCGACCAGGCGAATCGCGAGCTGTCGACGCGTTTCGATTTCAAGGGCAGTGACGCCCGCTTCGACTTTGCAGGGTCGGTGATCACCCAGCACGCGACCAGCACGTTTCAGCTCAAGCAGATGCTCGACATCCTGCGCACGCGTCTTGCCACGCGCGGCATCGACACGCGCTGCCTCGACATCGCCGAGCCGCAAAGCAATGTCGCCGCCGCACACCAGGCCATCACCGTCAAACAGGGACTGGAACAGCCGGTGGCAAAGAAGATCGTCGCAACCTTGAAGGAAGCAAAGATCAAGGTGGAAGCGCAGATCAATGGCGACAAGCTGCGCGTCAGCAGCAAGAAGCGCGACGATCTGCAGCTGGCGATGGCGTTGCTGCGCAAGGCGGAGTTCGAGATGCCGCTGCAGTTCGACAATTTCCGCGATTGACGCAGGTGCCGAGGCATCGACTGCACGCTGACGCCGTCATTTCCGCGGACGCGGGAATCGCTCCATCCGATCCGGCGAGTGACGCTTCGTGTGATCGGTGAGCGTCCCGGGCCAATTGCCGCTTCCAAGGGCCATGACGTCCCTGGAGGAAGCAGGTCGCGCACGGGTCGGCTTTGAAAAGCCGATCCAACCGACGTCGCGCGATTCGGCCATCTGGACTTCTGGACGTCCAAACACACCGTCTTTCGACGATCCACTGGAAAATTGCACAAAACGATTGACACGCCCCGACGGCATGATTTACGGTCGGCCACATGTCGCAGCGCAACAGCCATCGTCACATCGCAGCATCGACCCGCCTCGCGGCGCTCGGCGGCAGGCTGCATGTGAGCGGCAACGGCCTTCTTCGACTTGTACTCGTACTTCTCATTACCAGCGGAGGTGCGGGCTGAAGGCACGTGTCCAGGTGAAGCAAAACCAACCTGAATACCCTTGAGAACCCCGCACCCGGAAACGGATGCGGGGTTTTTTTATGGCCATTGGATGGCCTGCAAGCCGAAAACGCAGGAGCGACCATCGGCAGTGCCCTCAGGCCTCGCCCCACAGCGGAGCCACCATGACCATTGAACCCGTACGACCCGAGCAGACGAACGCGACGCAGGACAGCGACGATCGCGTCCGCATCTTCGACACCACCCTGCGCGATGGCGAACAGGCGCCCGGTTTTTCGATGGGCCGACGCGAGAAGCTGCGACTGGCCCACGCGCTCGAGACGCTCGGCGTCGACATCATCGAAGCCGGATTCCCGCAGGCATCGCTCGACGACTTCGCGGCCGTCGCGGAGATTGCGCGGACCCTGAAAACCTCGACAATCTGCGCGCTCGCGCGCTGCCAGAACCTGGACATCGACAGCGCCGGACGCTCGCTCGAGGCGGCACACCGCTCGCGCATCCACGTGTTCCTGTCGACCAGTCCGCTGCATCGCGAACACAAGCTCAACATGAGCAAGACCCAGGTACTCGACACTGCGGTGCGCGCGGTCGAACGCGCAATGGGCCTCTGCCACGAAGTGGAATTTTCTGCCGAAGACGCGCTGCGTACCGAGCCGGAGTTTCTGGTCGAGGTCTTCGATGCGGTGATCGCCGCAGGCGCGACCACCGTGAATGCGCCCGACACGGTCGGCTACACGACCCCTGCCGAAATGGCCGAACTGTTCACGTACCTTCGGCGAACGGTGAAAGGCGCCGACAAGGTCGTCTTCTCGACGCACTGCCACGACGACCTCGGCATGGCGGTTGCCAACAGTCTCGCTGCAGTTACCGCCGGTGCGCGCCAAGTCGAATGCACCATCAACGGCATCGGCGAACGCGCCGGCAATGCTGCGCTGGAGGAGATCGTGATGGCGTTGCGTGTGCGCGCACCGCTCTACAATGTCGACACGCGCATCGACAGCCGCAGGCTGTTTCCGACATCGCGCCTGCTGACCCAGCTGACCAGCCAGCCGGTGCAGCGCAACAAGGCCATCGTCGGCGACAACGCGTTTGCGCACGAGTCGGGCATCCACCAGCACGGGATGATCAAGCACCGCGGCACCTACGAGATCATGCATCCGCAGGACGTCGGCATCGCCGAGACGCGTCTGGTCCTCGGCAAGCATTCGGGCAAACACGCGATCCGCCAGCGCCTGCAGACGCTCGGCCATGAGCCCGACGACTCGCTGATGGACGACATCCTTGTGCGCTTCAAGGCGCTCGCCGACAAGAAGCGCGAGATCCACGACGAAGATCTTGAAGCGATCGCGCTCAACCTCGACCCGGACGCAACCGGACCGTGGCGCATCGTGCAGCTCAACACGAGCTCCCATCTCGGCGGCAGCGCGTCGGCGTCGGTGCGCCTGCGGCACGACGACGGCCACGAAGTCGGCGAAGCGGCCATTGGTGACGGGCCGGTCGATGCGGTGCTTCGCGCGATCGAACGCGCGACCGGCGCGACGCTCGAACTGACGCGCTTCCAGGTGCGCGCCGTGAGCGAAGGCGGCGACGCACAAGGACAGGCGCAACTGACCGCGCGTCATGCCGATCGCAGCTGGAACGGCAACGGTGTCAGCACCGACATCATCGAAGCGACGGCGCTGGCCGCGCTCGCGATCGTCAACCGCATCGAACGACAACTCCCGGCGCCCGCCCCCGCGGCCGTCGCCAGCCTGTAACCAAAGGAGTCCCGAATGAACGCGCCATTTCTCTGGCACAACGGCCAGATCAAACCCTGGGCTGAAGCGACCGTGCACGTCAGTGCGCATGCGCTGCACTACGGGTCGTCGGTATTCGAAGGCGAACGCGTCTACGCAACGCCGCAGGGGCCCGCATATTTCCGCCTCGACGATCACACGCGCCGGCTGTTCGAGTCAGCACGCATGTACGAGATCGACATCGGCTACACGCCCGAGCAGATCAACTCCGCGTGTCTCGACGTGATCGTCGCGAACCGGATGCCGTCCGCCTACGTGCGGCCCATCGTGTTCCGTGGCGCGGGCGGCCTCGGCGTCTTGCCCAGCGAAGGCTCGCCGGTCGACGTCTCGATCATGGCGCTCAACTGGGGCGCCTATCTCGGCGACGCGATCGAGCACGGCGCAGACGTCGGCGTGTCCTCGTGGAACCGTCCGGCGCCAAACACGCATCCGACCTGGGCGAAAGCAGGCGGCAATTACCTGAGCAGTCAACTGATCGCATTCGAGGCGCGCCGGGGCGGTTATGCCGAAGGCATCGCGCTCGGATACAACGGTTTGCTCAGCGAAGGCGCCGGCGAGAACCTGTTTCTGGTCCGCCGCGGCAAGCTGCTGACGCCGCCCACCAGCGCCGGCATTCTCGCCGGCATCACGCGCGATACGGTGCTCACGCTCGCGGCCGACCTCGGCATTCCTTGCGAAGAACGCGATCTGCCGCGCGAAGCGCTGTACTCGGCCGAGGAAGTGTTCATGACCGGCACCGCGGCGCAAATCACGCCGGTGCGCTCGGTCGACCGCAAGGACGTCGGAAACGGCAAGCCTGGTCCGGTCACGCGCCAGTTGCAGCAGGCGTTTTTCGGACTGTTCGACGGGCGCACCGAAGACCGCTGGGGCTGGCTCACCCATGTTCGCACCGCAGTGTCCGAGCAGGAGGCTGCATGAGCGCGCGAACGCTGTTTGAAAAAGTGTGGGATGCGCACGTGGTTGCAGCGGAGTCGGTCGACACGCCGGCGATCCTCTATGTCGACCTGCACCTGGTACACGAAGTCACTTCGCCACAGGCGTTCAGCGAATTGCGTTCGCGTGGACTGAGACTGCGTCGCCCCGAACGCATGCTCGCCACGCTCGATCATTCGACGCCGACGTTGCCGGCCAACGCCGAGGGCGAGCGACCGTATGCGAATGATCAGGCACATGCGCAGGTGACCCAACTCGAAGAGAACTGTCGCGAGTTCGGCGTCGAACTGCATGGCTGGAACAGCGACGATCGCGGCATCGTCCACGTGATCGGCCCCGAACTCGGCGCAACGCAGCCGGGCATGACGATTGTCTGCGGCGACAGCCACACCTCGACCCACGGTGCATTCGGTGCCCTCGCCTTCGGCATCGGCACCACCGAAGTCGGGCAGGTGATGGCGACGCAATGCCTGCTCCAGCGCAAGGCGAAGACGCTCGCGATCCATGTCGACGGCACGCTCGCGCCAGGTGTCGGCGCGAAGGATCTGATCCTGCACATCATCGGAATGATTGGCGTCGATGGCGGCACCGGCCACGTCATCGAATACCGCGGCAGCACGATCTCGGCGCTCACGATGGAAGAGCGCATGACGGTGTGCAACATGTCGATCGAGGCCGGCGCACG
>NZ_JBDSWZ010000218.1:0-8254 GCF_039926425.1 Dokdonella sp. | reverse complement strand
CACTCAAAGACCTGCTTTCCGGAATGATCATCCAGTCCGGCAACGACGCTGCGATGGCGCTGGCCGAGCACGTCGCGGGTTCCGAGGAAACGTTTGCGCAATTGATGAACCAGTACGCCGCGCAGCTTGGCATGACCGGCACGAACTACGTCGATGCCAGCGGCCTCCCCAACGCGAACCACTACACCACGGCGCATGACGTCGCATTGCTGTCACGCGCGCTGATCCACGATTTTCCCGAGGAATACAAGATCTACTCGGTGAAGGAATTCGAATGGAACGGCATCAAGCAGCACAATCGCAACACGCTGCTCTGGCGCGACGACACGGTCGATGGCATCAAGACCGGCCACACCGCGGAGGCGGGGTATTGCCTGGCGACTTCCGCCAAACGCGGCGACCAGCGGCTGATTGCCGTGGTGATGGGCGCGCCGAGCGAAAAACAGCGCGCCGACGACAACCAGGAACTTCTCAATTACGGATTCCGTTTCTTCGAGACGAAGAAACTCTACGAAGCCGGCAAGCCGCTCGCGTCGCCAGAGCTGTGGAAAGGCGAGATCGCGACCCTGCCGCTCGGCGTCGCCGACGACGTGCTGGTCACGTTCCCGCGCGGTCGCTACAACGATCTCAAGGCCAGTCTGGATTTGCCGGCACGGCTCGTGGCTCCGCTCAAGAAGGGCCAGCCGATGGGCACGCTGCGTGTGAAGCTCGACGACAAGGTGTTGTTCGAACGTCCGTTGATCGCACTGTCCGATGGCGGCGAAGGCGGCTTCTTCAAGCGCTTTTCGGATGGGGTGTGGATGTGGTGGAAAGGCGATGCCGGTGCGAATGTGTCGACGGAAGCGCCAACCGCTCATTGACCCGTGACGGTGGCTCGACACCCGCATGGACCAGCCGATTGAGTCCGGCGGGTGTCGATCCCATGTGGAGTGATCGCGCCGCCGGCGCTCCATGAAAACGAGGATGCGTGGATGAAAGACCTCGACGATATGCAGGCACAAAACCCGGAACAGGGTTTCCAGTTTCCGGGCGTGTTCGAGATCACCGCGATGGGTCCGATTGCCGCCGGCCTCGAGGACAAGGTGCCCGACATCATCACCAGCGTCGGCTTGAGCGTGCTCGCCGGATCGCTCCGCGTGCGCCCGTCGAGCAAGGGCCACTACATCTCGGTGGCGGTGAGCTTCACCTGCCCGTCGCGCGAGAAGTACGACGCGGCGCACGAGGCGCTGCGGGCGGATCCGGATATTCGCTGGACGCTTTAGTCACGCCTTCCACGGTGCGCTGTTGCCTTGTGCGCGCAACAGCATCCGCGATCATCGGGTCTTGGCCGCTTCCGTCGGTGTCGACGGGGCGACACGTTCGGCCGCGTTGCGCAGTGCATCGATTTCACTGCCAGTAGCGACGTAATCGCGGACATAGGCAGCCAACGCATCCGCGTCGAACGATGCGACGGTCATGCGCCCTTGCTTGACGACCGCCGCGCGCGCTTCGTCCGCCGCATCGAGCGCATCGAGCTTGCGCAACACCATTTCGCCGAACAGGGCCGACACCATCGACGTTCCCGATCGCAGCATGACGTGACCCAGGGCGATGCAGGCTTCGCGATCGACGCCAGTCACGGCCTTGCCTGATCCGGCGCACGCCCGCGATACCGCCATCGGAGCCGTCGTTTCGATGGCGCTGAAGGCCATCGTCGACGCCGTCACGATCTGCGCACCCTTGTCGTCATACACGCGGCCCGAGGGGTCCACCTTGCGGAGGCTTTCCGCGAGACCGGGCAGCGCAGGATGAGCCGCGACCGCATCGAGCCAGACGCGCAGCAACGCCGACGTGTGGCTGTCGAAGCGGGTACCGGCTGCCGCGTGCGCCAGCGAGTCGTGGTCGTTCTCGCCCAGCGACAGCGCCCACGCAGCGGCATTGTCGGGCTCGACGCGCTGGATATTCGCAGCCGCGGCTGCACGGTCTTCCGCGCTGTCATCGGTCGAGGCGGCGGCGAGCCACTGGACGAGCACGCGATCCGGATGTGCCTGTGCGGCGGCCACCAGCGCGCGTGCAGCGGCTGCCTTCGCGTCAGGCGTCGGCAAAGCGTCATGGCCGGTGGGCATCGGTGCCGATGCGTCGCTACCCGACATCGCATCGAGTTGCGCGATGATCGATTCCGCCGCAGCGCCAGCGCCTTGTGCGTCGACATCGCCGCCACTGCGCATACCGTCGATGAGCGTGCGCAGATAATCGCGCCAGACCGTGCGCGCCGCCCGTTCGTCGCTGGCCTGCTGATCTTCCGGAGACACCCAGCCGATCGGTGCCGTCAGCGGCTGACCGAGGCGCTGGAGTCGACGCGCCGTCGCGACCACGTCGTTCGCATCGCCGCGCCAGTCGGATGCGCGATCCGCGTCGGTGTCTTCCATCGCGCGATAGTTCTCCGAAGGATTGGCGCTGTTCGCGACAAGCCACGTCTGCGTGCGCTGCCAATCGGCGGTTTCCGGGCTGCGGTCGCCGACGATGGCGAGCAGTTTCAATCCCTGGCCACGCAAGGCCAGGCTGGTCCCGCGTGTCGCGAAAACAGTTGCCGCGTCGGCGCACCACGCGGCGCGCTGCCAGGTGATTTCCTGCTCGGCGTCGGGCTTGCACACCCGCTCGAGCGTCCACAGCGCCGGGTTGCTGCGGCTACCCACTTGTGCGAGCGCCAGTGCGAGAACGCTGCGTTGGGGCGATTCGCCCTCGTCTTCGTCAGGGTCGCCGTACGATGGCGCAAGGTCGGGATGGGCTGCGTAAACCCGCTGCCAGGCGGTGAGTTCTTCGGAAAAGTGATCGTCCGCGAGCGAAGCCGACGCCATCTGTGCGAGTGCATCGTCGACGGCGGACTGTGAACCGCGTGCTGCCGCGAGCGCGACCGCGAATTGCCAGGCCGCGGCGTTATCGGGCTCGAGGCGCACCAGGTTCGCGACTTCGGCTTCCGGCCACACGGTGGCACCGCACTGGCTGCTGGTGAAACTGCCTTGCGAGACCGCCATCCACTGCACGAATGCGTCTTCGGAAGCCGCTTGCGCGGCGCGCGCGATCACGTCGGCGCGCTTGGGCCGCAACGCCGACGGCGTGGACGCGTCCTGGTCCGAGAGGTTCGCGCGACCGGCGAGCACCTGCACCTGCGGCGAGGAATCACCCGACAACGTGTCGTAAAGCGCTCGCTGGCTCGCCCGGTACCGTTCGAGGTACGCGTTTGTGCGCTCGTCGCCGCCGGTTTTTTCGACCGCCGCGTGCGTCCCGTGCTGCGCAGCACTTTCGGTTGCCTGCGCCGAGAACGTCGCAAGAACCACTACCATCACCCCGAACGATATCCGAATCACCATGGCGCTCCCCTTCCTTGCCCGTGGCATCCAGACTACCTCAATAACCACGCCAATTCCGGCGCATCCGGCCATCGTCGCGTCGCGTATTGTGGGAAGCCCCGCCCATCCCCACCTCGTGACGATGCCTCTTCCCCTCGACGTCCGCCGCCTCGGCCGCCAACCGTATGAACCGGTCTGGCGCGCGATGCAGGCATTCACCGACGCGCGCGGTCCGGATACGGCCGACGAGCTGTGGCTGCTCGAGCACGATCCGGTGTTCACCCTCGGCCAGGCGGGCAAGCCGGAACACGTGCTGGCACCGGGGGAAATCCCGGTGGTGCATGTCGACCGCGGGGGCCAGGTGACCTATCACGGGTCCGGCCAGATCATGGCCTACACACTGTTCGACTTGCGCCGGATGAAGATCGGCGTGCGCGAACTGGTCAACCGGATCGAGCAGGCGGTGATCGACACGCTCGACACCTGGAACATTGTCGCGATTCGCCGCGACGGCGCGCCCGGCATCTATGTCGGCGACGCGAAAATTGCGGCGCTCGGCTTGCGCGTGCGACGCGGCTGTTCATTCCACGGCCTCGCATTCAATGTCGCGATGGATCTGCAGCCATTTCACCGCATCAATCCCTGCGGTTATGAGGGCCTCGCGGTAACCCAGGTGCTAGACTTGGGCGGGCCGGGATCGCTGTCTGCAGTCGAGACGGTCCTGGTCGGCGAGCTGGCGCGGCAGTTCGGCTTGACGCCACGATATTCCGACGCGCAATCCCCTTTCCTTTCCATTGGCGACGCTCCGCGCGTCGCACAATCCGCATGATCGACGCCAAAATCATTCCCCTCAGCGTTGTCGCCAGCGATCCGCTGGACAAGCAGCTCGGCGAGGACAAGATCGCACGCAACCGCGCCGCGTTCGCCGATGCCCCCACCTTGCGCAAACCGTCGTGGATCCGCGTGCGGATTCCGCCCGGAAATGCCGTCGCGCGCCTGAAGGCGAAACTGCGCGAGAACCGTCTCGTCACCGTGTGCGAGGAAGCCTCTTGCCCGAACATCCACGAGTGCTTCGGCAAGGGCACCGCCACCTTCATGATCCTCGGCGAGGTGTGCACGCGCCGCTGCTCGTTCTGCGATGTCGCGCACGGCCGGCCGAAGCCGCCCGATCCGCTGGAACCGGCGCATCTGGCCGGCACCATTCGAGACATGCAACTGAAATACGTCGTGATCACCTCGGTCGATCGCGACGACCTGCGCGACGGCGGCGCCTCGCATTTCGCCGACTGCATTCGGGCAGTGCGTTTCGAGAACCCGGACATCCGCATCGAGATCCTCACCCCTGACTTCCGCGGCAAGGGACGCATGGAGCGCGCGCTTGAAGTGTTCGCGAGCCAACCGCCGGATGTGTTCAACCACAATCTGGAAACTCCGCGCGCGCTGTATCGCGAAGTGCGGCCGGGCGCCGACTACGACTGGTCGCTGGATCTGCTGAAGCGATTCAAGGCGCAGCATCCGACTGTGCCGACCAAGTCGGGAATCATGCTGGGCCTCGGTGAAACCTTCGAACAGGTGGAGGAATCATTGAACGATCTGCGTCGCCACGATGTCGATATGGTGACGATCGGCCAGTACCTGCAGCCAACCGCGCACCATCACCCCGTTCTTCGCTATTGGACGCCCGACGAATTCAAGGCGTTCGAGGAGCTGGGCTACCGGATCGGTTTCGAGCATGTCGCGTCGGGACCACTGGTTCGCTCGTCCTATCACGCCGACGAAATGGCCCACGCGGCAGGCGTTGTTCAGGTGGCCTGAGGCCTGATGGCTTTGTTGATTGATCATTCGACGCGGCGCGCACTGGCGCTGCCGCAAACGCGGAGAGAACTGATGCGCAAGATCCTGCTCACCGTGGCCCTGACGTCCCTCATGGGTCCGGTGTTCGCCAAGCCTGTCGCCGATGCCGGAACGCCGATGCTGAAGGCGACGCCGTCCGAAGGCGAGGCCGGCATCTGGGCAACGCGCTTCCTCACGCGCTTCCACTACAAGCCGACACCGCTCGATGACGCGATGTCAGAGCAGATCTTCAAGCGCTATCTCGATTCCCTCGACGGCGACAAGCTGTTCTTCACCGAGGCCGACATCAACCGGTTTGCGGTCTACAAGGACAAGCTCGACGACGCGATCTACGACCAGGATCTCGCCGCTCCGTTTGCGATCTTCAACCTCTACGAGCAGCGTGTTGCCCAGCGGCTCGCATTCGCGCGCGCGGAACTCGCGAAGGGTTTCAACTTCTCCAGCGACGAGAGCTACCAGTACGACCGCGAAAAGGCGCCGTGGGCCAAGGACGACGCAGAGGTCAACGATCTCTGGCGCAAGCGGATCAAGAACGACTGGTTGCGCCTCAAGCTTGCAAACAAGCCGGACAAGGACATCCGCGAAACGCTCGACAAGCGCTACGCCAATTATCTCGACCGCGTTCGCCAGCTCAACAGCGAGGATGTCTTCCAGACGTTCATGAACGCGTATGCGTCATCCATCGAGCCGCACACCAATTATCTCGGGCCGCGTTCGGCCGAGAACTTCGACATCGCGATGAAGCTGTCGCTCGAAGGCATCGGCGCGGTGCTGCAGCGCGATGACGACTACACCGCAATCCGCGAGGTCGTGCCGGGCGGTCCCGCTGCGATGTCCGGCAAGATCAAGGTGGGCGATCGCGTGGTCGGCGTTGGACAAGGCGCGACCGGTCCGATCGTCGACGTGGTCGGCTGGCGTCTCGACGACGTCGTCGCGAAGATCCGCGGGACCAAGGACACCATCGTGCGCCTTGAGGTACTTCCGGCGGAGAGTGGCACCGACGGCAAGCACGAGATGATCTCGATGACCCGCAAGAAGGTCAGCATCGAGGAGCAGGCTGCAAAGAAATCGGTGATCGAGATCAAGGGCGAGAATCACACCCGGCACGTCGGCGTGATTTCCCTGCCGACCTTTTATCAGGATTTCGATGCGCGCCGCCGCGGTGACAAGGACTACAAGAGCGCAACGCGCGATGTCGAGCGCCTGCTTGGCGAACTGAAACAGGAGAAGGTCGACGGCGTCATCGTCGACCTGCGCAACAACGGCGGCGGCTCGCTCGCCGAAGCGACCGACCTCACCGGCCTGTTCATCGACAAGGGTCCGGTGGTTCAGGTGCGCAATGCGAACGGCCAGATCGAATCGAACGACGACACCGCCGCCGGAATGGCATGGGACGGCCCGCTCGCCGTGTTGGTCAATCGCGCCTCGGCATCGGCGTCGGAGATCTTCGCCGCGGCAATCCAGGACTACGGCCGTGGCGTGATCATCGGCGAACCGACCTTTGGCAAGGGCACGGTGCAGAATCTCGTCGACCTCGACGAGGTTGCGCACAGCGAGAAGCCGATGTTCGGGGAGGTCAAGATGACCATCGCCCAGTTCTTCCGCATCGACGGCGGCTCGACGCAGTTGCGCGGCGTCACGCCCGACATCAGTTTTCCGCTGACCGTCGATGCAAAGGATTTCGGCGAATCGAGCTACGACAACGCCCTGCCGTGGAGCTCGATTCCGCCGGCAACGTATGCACCTGTGGCCGATCTCAAGCCGGTCGTTCCGACGCTGCTCGAGCGGCACAAGGAGCGCACCGACAAGAGCGCCGAGTGGAAGGGTTTCGAGTCGGATCTCGCCGACATGCGCAAGCTGCGTGACGAAAAGACAATCTCTCTCAACGAAGACGTGCGCCGCAAGGAGCGCGACGAGCAGGAGGCCAAGCACAAGGCCCGCGACCTCACCGCCGGAACCGCGACGCCCGCTTCCGATCCGGCGAGCAAGACGGTCGAGAAGGTCACCGCGGATGTCAATGACGATGCGTCGGGAAAGCACACGACCACCGACACGACCAAGGTCGTGACGGGCGTCGCCGCCGCTGGCGCGAAGGCAACGAAGGACCCGGCGTCCCCTCAGGACGACGGCCTGCAGCCGGACGAGCGCAGTGTTGCCAGCGACATCAAGCGCGAGAAGGAACAGAAAGCGAAGCCTGATGTTGTCCTTGACGAAGCCGCGCACATCGTCGCGGATGAAGTGGGACTGATCCGCACGGATACAAAGCTCGCTGCGATCGTGTTGCCGCACGGCGCGGCGGTGCCCGTCGAGGTGAATTGAGTCGATCGGTGCGCGGTGGTGCGTGGAGCGGAATGACCTTTCGCGCGGCACCCGCCTCAGTCAGTCACGCCATTGCATGACTTGACGACGTCATTCCCGCGACAGCGGGAATCGCCCAAAGAGCCGCTAGTCATCGAGAATCGGCGCTGGCGGAGCACGAAGGCCAGTTCGGCGAGCAGCGTCGCCTCCGATACGGCGACTCCCCTCGGCTGCCGTCATTCCCGCGAAAGCGGGAATCGCTCCAGCAGCTGCGAATCATCGAATCGTCTGCGCCGATGACGGAGCACGACGACCAACGGAACGCGCAGCCTCGCCTGCGATACGTCCACTCCTCAGCCGTCATTCCCGCGAAAGCGGGAATCGTTCCAGCAGCTGCGAATCATCGAATCATCCGCGCCGATGACGGAGCATGTCGCCCAACGGAACGCGCAGCCTCGCCTGCGATACGTCCACTCCTCAGCCGTCATTCCCGCGAAAGCGGGAATCCATCTTGATCCATCGCGCTTGATTCATCGCGGCGGCCATCGGCTCCCGGTTTCGCGGCAATGGCGTCGATGCCGGCCCTGGGTTACGTGGATTGCGTTGGACGAGCGATTCCCGCCCTCGCGGGAATGACGTCAGTTGTCGACGGACAACTGTCGCGCCGCCCGCTTCAGGCGTATCTGTGTTGCAAAAATCGGAAGTACGCCCGCAATCCCTGCGCCTCACCGCCGCGCGGATGCCCTGGCTTGTCGCCGTCGTTCCACGAGTAG
>NZ_JBDSWZ010000217.1:0-5174 GCF_039926425.1 Dokdonella sp. | reverse complement strand
CTGCGGACTCCGCGATGAACACCGCCATCAGCTTCGCGACGAACACGAACTGGCAAGGCTACGGCGGCGAGTCGACGATGAGCTATCTGACGCAGATGCTCGGCCTCGCTGTGCAGAACTTCCTGTCGGCGGCGACTGGAATCGCGGTGTTGATGGCACTGATTCGCGGCTTTGTGCGTCACAGCGCACAAGGCGTCGGCAATTTCTGGGTCGACATGACACGCAGCACGCTGTACATCCTGCTGCCGCTCTCGTTCGTCCTGGCGTTGATCCTGACGGCGCAGGGAGTGCCGCAGAACTTCAAGCCCTACGAAACCGTTCCGCTCCTGCAAGCCACGACGCAGACGGAAACCGTCAAGGACACAGACGGACAAGCCGTCAAGAGTGCGGACGGCAAGGACGTTACCAAGGACACGCCTGTCACGGAGCAGTTGCTGCCGCTTGGCCCTGCAGCGTCGCAAATCGCGATCAAGCAGCTGGGGACCAATGGCGGCGGGTACTACAACGTCAACTCCGCGCACCCCTACGAAAATCCGACGCCGCTCAGCGATTTCCTTGAAGTCATCGCAATCCTGCTGATCCCGTTCGCGCTCTGCTACACGTTTGGAAGCATGGTCGGCGACCGTCGCCAGGGCTGGGCCCTGTTGGCCACGATGCTGATCATCTTCGTACCGCTGATGGTCGCCTGCACGATGGCCGAGCAGGCGGGCAATCCCGCACTGTCATCCGCCGGCGCAGACCAGGTTGCATCGGCGATGCAGGCGGGCGGCAACATGGAGGGCAAGGAGGTGCGCTTCGGCATTGCAAATTCAGCTCTGTGGGCGACGGCGACGACGGCCGCGTCAAACGGATCGGTCAACTCGATGCACGATTCGTACACGCCGCTTGGGGGCATGGTGCCGATGTGGTTGATGCAGCTCGGCGAAGTCATCGGCGGCGGAGTCGGCAGCGGTCTCTACGGAATGCTCGCGTTCGCGATCGTCGCGGTGTTCATCGCCGGCCTGATGGTCGGACGAACACCCGAATACCTCGGCAAGAAAATCGAAGCGTATGAAATGAAGATGGCAAGCCTGGTCGTGCTGATTCCCTGCGCACTGGTGGTGGTCGGGACCGCGATTGCGGTGATGGCGCCAGCGGGGATTGCCGGCGTCGCCAATCCTGGTGCCCACGGATTCAGCGAGATTCTCTACGCGCTGTCGTCGGCGTCGAACAACAACGGCAGCGCGTTCGCGGGCCTGTCCGCCAACACGCCCTTCTACAACACGTTGCTTGGGATCTGCATGTTCTTTGCGCGCTTCCCGCTCGCGATCGGGATGCTCGCAATTGCCGGATCGCTTGCGGCGAAGAAGCAGGTGCCCTCATCGGCGGGAACGTTGCCCACGCACACGCCCCTGTTTGTCGTGTTGCTTGCCTGTGTCGTTGTGGTGGTCGGTGCACTCACGTTCCTGCCCGCCCTCGCGCTCGGACCCATCGCCGAGCATCTCGGTTCGCTCGCGCACTGACCGACTTCGCGCCCGCACGCGCGCGCCCTCGCACTTTCCGGATCAATCGACATGACGACCATGACTGCCCGTACCAGCGCGTTGAGCCGGGAACTTCTTGTTCCGGCGATCGCCGACGCGTTTCGCAAACTCTCGCCACGCCAGCAGTTCCGCAACCCGGTGATGTTCGTGGTGCTCGTCTGCAGCATCATGACGACAGCACTATGGGTGCAGGCGCTGCTCGGACACGGCGAAGCACCGACCGGTTTCATTTTCTGGGTCGCGATCTGGCTGTGGTTCACGCTGCTGTTCGCCAACTTTGCCGAGGCAATCGCTGAAGGGCGCGGAAAGGCGCAAGCCAATTCGCTGCGCGGCGCGCGGCGCGACGTCGTCGCCAACAAGGTCGCAAGCCCGCAGACGCGTGCGGACGTCACGTCCGTTTCCGCCGCTGACCTGCGTAAGGGCGACTTCGTCGTTGTCAACGCAGGCGACAGCATTCCGGGGGACGGCGAGGTCGTCGATGGTGCGGCGTCAGTCGACGAAAGCGCGGTCACCGGCGAGTCGGCACCGGTCATCCGCGAATCGGGTGGCGACCGCAGTTCGGTCACCGGCGGCACGCGCGTGCTGTCGGACTGGATCGTTGTCCGCATCGCGAGCAATCCCGGTGAAAGCTTTCTCGACCGGATGATCGCCATGGTCGAGGGCGCGAGCCGTCGCAAGACGCCGAACGAGATTGCGCTGACCATCCTGCTGGCGAAGTTCACGCTGATTTTTCTGCTGGCCTGCTCGACGCTGCTGCCGTATTCGCTGTACGCGGTGGAGAGCGCCGGCCACGGCGATCCGGTCACGCTCACCGTGCTGGTGGCACTCCTCGTCTGCCTGATCCCGACGACGATTGGTGGCCTGCTCTCCGCGATCGGGATCGCCGGAATGGACCGGATGATCCAGGCGAACGTGATCGCGATGTCCGGACGCGCAGTCGAGGCGGCTGGCGACGTGGACGTTCTTCTGCTCGACAAGACCGGCACGATCACCCTCGGCAATCGCCAGGCGGTTGCATTCCATCCGGCGCCCGGCGTTGCGCTCGAGGTGCTTGCAGACACCGCGCAGCTCGCGTCGTTGGCCGATGAAACGCCCGAAGGCCGCAGCATTGTCGTGCTCGCGAAAGAGGAATTTGGAATTCGCGAACGCGCATTGCATGAGCTCGATGCGCATTTCGTGCCGTTCACCGCACAGACCCGAATGAGCGGCGTCGACGTTTCCGGACGCGCGATCCGCAAAGGATCGATCGATGCGATCCGCAATCATCTGGCTGCGCTCGGCACCACGCTGCCTCCCGCCGTACTCAAGGCCGCCGAAGACATCGCGCGAAGGGGCGGTACTCCGTTGCTGGTGGCAGAAAATGCGCAAGCGCTCGGTGTGATCGAGCTGAAGGACATCGTCAAGGGCGGCATTCGCGAGCGCTTTTCCGAACTGCGTCGTATGGGCATCAAGACGATCATGATCACCGGTGACAACCCGCTCACCGCGGCGTCGATCGCGGCGGAGGCGGGTGTGGATGATTTCCTCGCCGAGGCAACGCCGGAAGCGAAGCTGCAATTGATCCGCGACATCCAGGCGGAAGGCCGGCTGGTCGCGATGTGTGGCGACGGCACCAATGACGCACCCGCGCTTGCGCAGGCGGACGTTGCAGTCGCGATGAACAGCGGGACGCAGGCGGCCAAGGAAGCCGGAAACATGGTCGACCTCGATTCGAACCCGACCAAGCTGATCGAGGTGGTCGAGATTGGCAAGCAGATGCTGATCACGCGCGGCGCATTGACCACGTTTTCGCTGGCCAACGACGTCGCGAAGTATTTCGCGATCATTCCTGCGGCATTCGCGGCGACCTATCCCGCATTGAATGCGCTCAACGTGATGCACCTTGCGACTCCGCAAAGCGCGATCCTGTCGGCGGTGATCTTCAATGCGCTGATCATCGTCTGCCTGATTCCGCTTGCGCTGAAAGGCGTCCGCTCGCGCGCGGTCGGCGCCGGCGAACTGCTGCGGCGCAACCTGCTGGTCTACGGTCTCAGCGGCCTGATCGTGCCGTTTGTCGGCATCAAGGTGATCGACATGCTGCTCGTGTTCGCCGGTCTTGCCTGAGGAATGTCGATGCGTACCCATCTGATGCACACGGTTTCCGCTGTCACGCCAGAAGCGACCTGGGACCACGCCGCCGCCTCGATTCACGCGCCTGCAAAGGAATTCACATGTCCATGAGCCCTCCTGTCCGCGCACTCGCGCTGGCCCTGATCGCCTGCGTCACGACGGCCACTGCGCAAACGACCGAAACAACATCGCCCTCGTCGGTCGTCACCGGCAACATCGATCTGACGTCGGACTACATGTTCCGCGGCTTGACCCAGACCTGGGGTTCGCCGGCAGTGCAGGGTGGCGCAGATCTAGCGCTGTCGAATGGATTCGCCGCCGGATTGTGGGGATCGAGCATCAGCGGGAAGAGCTACCCCGGCGCATCGCTTGAGCTGGATCTCTATGCAAGCTACGGCCAGTCATTCAACACGGACTGGTCGTGGCGTGTTGGCCTCTACACGTATCTGTATCCGAAGGGGAATCTCGACGACGTCGGTCTCGCGTCGCGCACGTTCAACACCGCGGAAGCCAATGCGGCGCTGACGTGGAAATGGGTGACGCTGAAATTCTCGCGCGCGCTGACCGACTATTTCGGCCTCGACATCGAGCAGGGCTATCGCGACGATTCCAGGGGAACGGCGTACGTCCAGCTCGATGCGGCGATTCCATTCAACAACCTGTGGAGTCTCGCACTGCACGCAGCGTACACCGACATTGCAACGAGTCTTGCAGTGCCGCTTGGCAATGGTGCGTCGAATCCCGACTACACCGATCTGGGTGCAACGCTGAAATTCCAGGTCCATCCGCACTGGTCGGCCAGTGTTGGCGCCACCTACGCGAACAATGATGCGTTCTACAGCCACACCGCGAGTTTCACCAACGCCGCCGACACACGCAACACGGGTGGCACGCGCGGATTCGTGATGCTGCAAGGCACGTTCTAGAACCGTCGCAAGTCCTGCTGAATCCTGGAGAGTGTCATGGGCAAGATCATCCGCCAATCCGTCGTCATGCTGGTCCTTTTCACCATCGTCACCGGCATTGCGTATCCGTTGCTGGTCACCGGGATCGCGCAGGTCCTTTTTCCGCGCGCGTCCAACGGCAGCCTGATCGAACGGGACGGCAAGCCGCTCGGATCCGAGCTGATCGGACAGGCGTTTGCCGATCCGAAATATTTCTGGGGGCGCCCATCGGCGACTGCACCCTTTGCAAACAATTCCGCCGCGTCGGGTGGTTCCAATCTGGGTCCGACCAATCCGGCCCTCGCCGACGCAGTCAAGCAACGCGTGCAGGCACTGCACGCTGCGGATCCTTCCAACGCAATGGCGGTTCCGGTCGATCTCGTGACGACGTCGGCGAGTGGCCTCGACCCGCACATCTCGCCGGCAGCGGCGAACTATCAGATCGCACGGGTCGCACGCCTGCGTGGACTGGCCGAGGCCCAGGTCAGCGCTTTCGTCGCTCGTGCGACCGACGGACGGCAGTTTGGAGTGCTTGGCGAACCGCGCGTCAACGTGTTGAAGCTCAACCTGGCGCTTGACGGAAAGCTCTGACGATGAA
>NZ_JBDSWZ010000216.1:0-3742 GCF_039926425.1 Dokdonella sp. | reverse complement strand
CGACGGCAAACCCGGCGGCGACGGCGAATCGGGCGACGTCGGCAACTGGGATCCGTGACCCCGCACCTGCGGACACCGCCGCGTGTCACCCTCCGATTCAACGCGCTCCTGTAGGCCGGACGCGCCGTCCGCGGCCGGCGCTTGCCGCCTGCGCAACGCGGTTGGCGAAGAAGAGCCTCGAAGAACGCGAACGCACGCGCGCCGGTTCATCAACGGGCCGATGCCGATGGCCGACGTCCGGCTCTCAGCCGGCTTCACCCTGATCGAACTCCTCGTCGTTGTTGTCATTGCCGGCGTGCTCGCGGCCGCACTGGTCATCGCAATCGGCAGCAGCAGCGAGCGGCAACTGGCCAATGCGTCCGATCGATTCCAGGCTCTGGTTGGACACGCGTGCAACCAGGCCGAGCTCACCGGTCGCGAGATCGGCGTCGTGATGTCCGCGAGCGGGTACGCATTCAGCCGCCTCGATCGCGACGAGTGGCGAACCTTCGGCAACGACGGCGAACTGCGCGCGCGCACGTGGCCGGCGGGCCTCCGCATCGCGTTGACCAACGCGGATCGCACCGTGGCGCTCGCGACGCCAGGGCACGACATGCCGCAGCTGGTGTGTTTCTCATCTGGCGAAATGACGCCGTTCGCGCTTGAGCTTGGGCTCGGCGATGCCGCTGTGCGCTATCGCATCGACGGAAAGGACGACGGCACGCTGAAGTCCAAACGCATCGAGGACGCCAGATGAGTTTGCGTCGTCGCCGCCGCGGATTCACCCTGATCGAAGTGCTGATTGCGCTCGCCGTCGTGGCGATCGCGTTGCTCGCATTGACGCGCGCAGCCAGCGTGCAGGTACAAAGCTTCGATGCATTGCGCGAGCGCACGCTCGCCGGCTGGGTCGGCGCCAACGTGCTCACCGAAACGCGGCTCGCGACGCCGTTTCCACCCACCGGCAAAAGCGACGGCCGCATGCAACTGGCGACGCGCGACTGGCGCTGGACGCGTAACGTGCAGCCGACGCAGGTGCCGGAGATCCGGCGCATCGATGTGACGGTGTACCTCGGCGAATCGAAAGCACCTTCGGCGACGCTGAGCGGATTCGCGGGAACCGCACTGCCATGAACATGTCGGGAGTCGACCGCGCACTCCCGACGCGAGCGCAACCGCTCTTCAGCGTCTGCAAATCCAGATCCCGGCTCAGCGAATCGGGGCATGCAAGCGGCTTCACGCTGATCGAGCTTCTGGTCGCGCTCGCCGTATTCGCCGCACTTGCGGCCGCGGCGTACGGCGGTCTTGCCGCGATCGCGCGCACGCGAGGTGCGCTCGCCACGCAGCAGGACCGGTTCGCGTCCGTCACGCGCAGTGTCTCCGCGCTTGCGCGCGACCTGCGCCAGTCTATCGCGCGGCCGGTGCTCGGCAACGACGGCAATCCAGTGCCGGCGTTGCTCGGGGGACCCGACACGATCGAATTCACCCGGATGGGTTTCGCCAATCCGCGCGCGGAGCCGCGCAGCAACCTGGAGCGCGTCGTGTACGCGTATGACGATCGCAAAGTGCGGCGTGGTCGCTACGCGGTGCTTGATCGTGCGTCGAGCTCGGTGCCGGTCACCAGCGATCTGCTCGACCGCGTCACTGAGCTGCATTTTCGGTACTACGGGTGTGATGGAGTCTGGCAGGACGCGTGGCCGCCGCGTCAGCAACTGGCGTGCGCGGATCGCTCCACCCCGGCGGAACCGATCCCGAGGGCGGTCGAGTTTCGCCTCGTGCTCTCGGACCTTGGCGAAATCCGTCGCTTGGTCGAGATTCCGTCGTCGCTGCCGCTTACGGTTCCACAGCAGGCACCCGCCCCATGAGGACATCGGCGAAACACCAGCAGGGCGTTGCTTTGCTCGTTGCGCTGCTGGTCGTCGCGCTGGCGGTGATCCTCGTTGCCGCGCTGCTCGATCGCGGTGAGCTCGCACTGGCGCGCACGCGCAATGCACTGCGGTCGGAGCAGGCCGAGGCATACGCGCAGGGTCTGGAGATCTATGCGGTGCAAGTGCTGGTCGATACGCAGCGAGAGGGCGGCACGGATACAAACGCCAGTCCGTGGGCAACGCCGTTGCCGCCACAGCCGGTTCCCGGCGGCGTGATTGCCGCGACAATGCACGACATGAATGGCTGCTTCAATCTCAACAATCTGTCGGGAAGCAACGGCACAATCTGGGAGCAGCGGTTCAAGGTGCTGTTGACCACGCTCGCCGTGAATCCATCGCTCGCCGACGCCGTGAGCCATTGGCTGGATGGAAACGGGACGTCTGACGACAGCTACTATCTCGCGCAGCCGGTTCCCTATCGCGCGTCGCGTCGGAATTTTTCCCAGGTCTCGGAACTGCGGCTGGTGAAGGGCGTTGACGGTGAGACTTACGCGCGGTTGGCGCCGCACGTGTGCGCGCTGCCGGCGGGTACGTCGATCAACGTCAACACCGCGACGGTGCCGGTGCTGCAAAGTCTGGGTATTTCGCAATCCAACGCGGAGAAGATCTGGAACAATGGTCAGGCGAACTATCCGGACCTGCCCAAGTTCGCCACGGCGGCGCAGCTTCCGCCGGAAAGTCCGCTGACTGGCCTCGGTGTCAAAAGCACCTACTTCCTCGCCCGCGGCGACATCGTGCTCGATGACGTGCCATTCACGTTCTTCAGCCTGATCGAACGCGTACAGGGACGAACGTCGATGGTGATCTCGCGCAGTCGCGGCAGCGACGACGCATTGATCGCACCGGCCGCGATCAGTGCCGATCCGGCGCGCGACACCACGCTGCGCTGACCGCGCCGGCGTTCCGTTCGACCCTGCGGCGATCTCGACTACAATCGCGGCGTTTCCTTGCATCGAAGTCGCCATGCCCGATCGCCTGTTGCTGCGCCTCGATTCCGATGGCGGCCTGTCCTGGCTGCGAACGTCGGCCGGAGCACGCACGCCATCCGTGTCGACCGCGGGCGACCCACCAGCATCGGTTCTGGCGGCGGGCAGCGAGATCGTCGTGCTGGTGCCGTCCGAAGACGTGCTGCTGACCGACGTTCGATTGAGTGCGCGCAATCGCGCCCAGTTGCTGCAGGCATTGCCGTTTGCGATCGAGGACCAGTTGCTCGGCGCGATCGAGGACCAGCATTTTGCCGCCGCGACCGGCAATGGTGACAGCGTGGGTGCAGCGGTCGTTGCGAAGGCCACGATGACGAAATGGCTGGATCATCTTGCCACCGCGAACATCACGCCGGACGTGCTGATTCCCGAAACGCTCGCGCTGCCCGCGGATGCCGAGGCGGTCAACGTGATGATCGACGGCAACCGCGCGATCGTTCGCCTCGCGCCATGGTCCGCGTTTGCGTGTTCGCTGAGCGAGTTTCCGCACTGGCTCGAACAGGCGAATGGCGACGCGACACTGGCGCCGCTGGTCGTGCACGATTTCCGCGCAGCGCCTGCGCTGGTGTTGCCGTTGAAGTCGTCGTCGTACCACGAACGCCAGAGTGATCCACTCGTCCATCTCGCGGCCGGTCTGGCGCAGCCGGCATTGAACCTGCTCGATGGCGAATTCGCGACGCGCCATCGACACGCGCGCGGTGCACGCCGCTGGCGTCTTGCCGCAATGCTTGCCGCCGCGGTCCTGGTGCTCGCGGTCGCCAATCTCGGTTTCGACGTGATGCGTCTGTCGCGCGCATCGGCGCGCATGGATGTGCTCGCGCAGGAAGCGGTCGCGAAGGCGTTTCCGGATATCGA
>NZ_JBDSWZ010000215.1:0-7596 GCF_039926425.1 Dokdonella sp. | reverse complement strand
GTCTCTGTCTGCGGCGCGCGGCACGATCGGCGCGCTCAACGCAGAAGCGACCGCGCGGTTCGCCCTGCAATGAATTTGCCGGACGCAAACGCGGCGGTGATCGTTCCCGCTGCGCAAGCCGGCTACTTCGGAGCGGCTGATCGACCGCGCTTCGGCTGGCTGCATCGGCCGGCGAGCGCGACTTGCGACCTCGCACTGGTCATCGTTCCGCCCTTCGGCTTCGAGGCCGTGTGCGCGCTCCGTTCTCTGCGCCATCTCGCGCAATTCGCCGCGGCGGCCGGAGTGCTTGCGGTGCGCTTCGACCTCGACGGGTGTGGCGACAGTGCGGGCGACGATCTCGATCCCGATCGCCTCGAACAGTGGTTGCTCAGTATCGACGATGCGTGCGCGCTCGCGCGCGGAGCCGGTGCAAGGCGCATCGTGCTGGCCGGTGTCCGCCTCGGCGCGAGCCTCGCCACACTTGCCGCACTGCGACGCGACGATGTCGCAGCGGTGATCGCCATCGCGGCGGTTCCGAAGGGAAAGGCGCTGTTGCGGGAAGGTCGTGTGCTGCAGATGGCGCTCGCACTGACTCCGCCGCCGTCGCCTGCGATCGATGACGTGCAGGAACTGGTGGGCTTTGCACTCACCGGCGAAACGCGTCGCTCCATCGAGGCGATCGACCTGCTCGCACTGCCGCGGGCACCTGCTCCGCGGATGCTGCTGATCGATCGCGACGACCTTGCGCCGAACGATGCATGGGCGTCGCATCTGCTCGCCGCGGGTGCATCAGTCGAGCAGCAGCGCTTGCCAGGTTACGTGGAGATGATGCTCGATCCGCATCGCACGGTGATTCCCGTCGCGATCATCGAAGCGGCGATTGCCTTCGCGGTTGCGCGCGCGACAGAACCCGCGTTTGGCGACGCTGCGCCGCGGACGCTGACATTGCGATCTCGGGCGGAGATGGTCGCGGATGGAGCGACGATCCGTGAAGACGCCGTTCGCCTGGATGATTTCCAATGGGGAATCGCGACCCGCCCCGCATCACCCGACAAACGTGCCGTGCTCCTCCTCAATGCGGGCGCGGTCGGCCGCATCGGTCCGAACCGCCTTTACGTCGCGTTGGCGAGGACGCTCGCTGCGCGTGGCCACCTCGTCCTGCGCGTCGATCTCTCCGGAATCGGTGACAGTGCGACGCGTGCGCGCGCCATCGAGAACACCGTCTACGGATCGCATGTGATCGACGACATCGCATCGTCGGTGGCGTGGTTGCGACAGCACGGAACCGGTCCGATCGCGGCAGTTGGATTGTGCTCCGGCGGATATCACGCACTGAAAGCCGCGCTGGCTGGCCTGGCGATCGGCTCGGTCGTCGCGATCAATCCGCTCACCTTCCACTACGCGCCGGGCATGGCGCTCGACTTCGCCGCGTTCCGCGTGGCGGCGGACGCCGCGCGCTATCAGCGCGCACTGTCGAGCGGGGCTTCGTGGCGCAAACTGGTGCGCGGCCAAGTCGACCTGACGCGCGTCGCGCGCATCGTCTGGCTGCGGGCGATCGGCAAGATCGCCCGCCCGTTGAAGGAATTGCAGCGACATCTGCACCTGCCGCTGACCAACGACCTCGGCAGCGAGCTGGCCAAACTCGCGCGGCGTGATGTGAATGTGCGGTTCGTGTTTGCCGCCAGCGATCCGGGGCGCGGGCTGCTGTTCGAGGAAGGCGGTTCGGTGGTGCCGCGGCTGCTCGCGAGCGGCATGCTCGGCGTGACGATGATCGACGGACCCGACCATACGTTCACGCCACGCTGGTCGCATGCTGTTCTGCTCGATGCGCTCGTCACCGCGATCGACGCCGGGTGAAGGCCGTCGCGCCCGACTCCCGCGTCCATGTCGATGCACTCGACGGCCTTCGCGGAATCGCGATCCTGCTCGTGCTTGCGCACGGGTTCGACGTCGTCGGTGACAGTCACGGAGTCGTCCACCATGTCGGCGAGTTGATGGACGTCGGCTGGATCGGCGTGCAGCTGTTTTTCGTCCTGTCGGGCTTCCTGATCACCGGGATCCTGCTCGACACGCGCTCCAACGCGCACTACTACCGTTCGTTCTTCGTACGCCGAGTATTGCGTATCTTCCCGCTGTACTACGGAGTTCTACTGGTTGCGTTCGTCCTTCTGCCAATGATCATCGACACCGGCGACAGCGGCCGGCACCAGATCTGGTTGTGGACCTATCTGGCCAATTACGTGGCGCCATTCGGTCGGGAAGAGCCCGCATTCCCGCATTTCTGGTCGTTGTGCGTCGAAGAGCAGTTCTATCTCGTGTGGCCGCTCGTGGTGCGGCTCACCGGACGTCGCGGCGTGGTCGCGATCAGCCTCGCACTGATCGCCATCGCAATGGCCACGCGCATCGCTCTGCGCCAGCACTTCGGCGATCCGGTTGGAATCGAGGCGGCCTACATGTTCACGCCCTCGCGTATGGACGCACTTGCGATCGGCGCGCTCATTGCGGCGCTGCTGCGCGAGCCACGCAATGCCTCGTGGATGATGGCGCGCGACCCGCGCTCACTCGCTCTCGCCGGCGGCGCACTCCTTGGCGCGAGTCTGGTTCTCGGGCACCTTCAGCGAACCGGCGCCGTGATGCAAACGTTCGGCTATACCCTGGTCGCCGCGGCCTTCGGATTGATTCTCTGTGCATTGCTGCAAAAAGGGACGCCGTCGCGATGGATCGGCGCGGCACCGCTCCGACGCTGCGGCCTCTATAGCTACGGCATGTATGTCTTCTACGCGCCGCTGCATCTGTTCGTCGGCCTTCCGCTGCTGACGCGGCTGGCGGGCCCGACGCCCAGTGGCATCTCGGCATTGACGTACATGATCGTCGCGACCGCCGCGACCTTTGCGCTGGCGGCGCTGTCCTACCACGCCTACGAACGTCGCTTCCTTGCACTCAAACCACGCCTTGCGCCGCAACCGGTGCAGGCATGACGACAACGGAACGCCACCTCGTCATCGCCGGGTTGCAGACGATCGCCATTGGTCCGGAGGACGCCCGGGTGGTCGTGGTGGTGCTGCACGGACGTGCGATGGAAGGCGCCGACCTCGCGCCGTTCGCCCATTCGCTCGGCGTCCCGTGCCTCTTTCTGTTTCCGGATGCTCCGCTTTCGACCGGGCCCCGCGGACGAAGCTGGTGGCCGATCGCGGCAGAGGCGCGCGCACAAGCACTGACCGGCACCACGCGGGATCTGCACGCGTTCGATCCACCCGGGCGCGCCGAGGCGCGCAAGCACCTTGCTGCGTTCGTTGCCGCGATCGGAACGGATCGCCTCGTCGCACTCGTCGGATTCTCGCAAGGCGGCATGCTGGCGATGGATCATGTGCTGCACGACGGACGCGCGGACGCGCTGGCGCTGCTGTCCTCGTCGCGCGTGGCGTTCACGCAGTGGCAGCCACGTCTGACGCGTCTCGATCAGCTGCCAATGCTGATCGCGCACGGTCGCGATGATCGCGAACTCGGCTTCACGGCCGGCGAGGGATTGCGTGACGCGGCAATGGCAGGCGGTGCGCGATTGGAGTGGCTGCCGTTCGACGGCGGCCACGAAATACCGCTGGTGGTCTGGCGAGCGCTGCGCCGTTTCCTGCGCGGATTGTGAAATGCCGCATCCGTTAACGATGTTCCGGCGGCGTGAAGCGCCACCGGATCCTTCATTCGATCAATCGAATCCGTTGCGGAAAACCGCGTCGCCCTGGGGCGGTCCCGCGAGTTGCACATCGAAGGTATTGCCGGCACCGTGGATGTCGATGCGCCAGCCGGAGTTGTAGTCGCTGTCCTGCTGCGCCCAATTGACCAGCGTGATGGTTGGGTTGGCGGGTGTCAGCACATGGATCACCAGGTTGCCGGCCGTGATGGTGCTTCCATTCACCGTCGGCTGCACCGGCACATTGATCTGGAACGTGGCCTGGATTCCTGCATCCACGTTGAAGGAGTCGTGCACCGTGAGGCTGCGAGATGCGAAATCGATCGTTCGATCCCACGAATGCACGCCAGAGTTGCTGGCATACGCCGGTCCGAGATGGCCAGTCGCGTTGACGGCACCGGCGACGCCCGTGGCGTTGATCGTCAACGTCGAGGTGGTGTTGGCCCGCTGCGGAATCGTTGCGCCCGCACTCGTTGAGAACCGCACCACGTTGGCGACCTCGGTGCCCTGCTGGATGCCGCTGTGGCTCCAGATGTTCTGCGTGACTGCCAGCCAATCGCCTTGGAAGAGCGTGAACGCTCCCTGGTCCTGGTGCGCATGGCTTTCCACGTAGGGGCCTGCGCTGAAATCGAGCCACGCTGCGGCGGTATCCCAACCGGTGCGCGCGAACAGATGACCGGCCCCTTCGGCGTGGTAGATCAGACTGGCCGGCGGAGAACCATTGGTTCCTGCCGGCAGCAGGTCGAAGCGGTAGTTGAAGCTGCTGGTCATGTGGGCGACCGAAATGTGGTCGAGCCACCATGACGCAACCGAAGCGGCACTCGCATCATCGGTCATCCGACGCGCTTCGAGCATGAGATGTCGATGGTAGTCGTACAACTCCGGAATTGAGCTGCGTGACTGGTCGCCGATCGGCGCGAAACGATCGAGAGTCGGCACCGTCGCGTGGGTCCAGTAGAGAATGCTTTCGGTCAGGTGCGGATTGGAGGTCGCCATGTCCTGATCAGTGCTGTCACGCCAGATGCGGTACAGCAGGAACAGATTCTTGTGCGAGGTGCCATATCCCGTCCCCTCTCGACTGCCTCCGCCCGGAAGCGCTGCGAAATAATTCTCGAGCAGGGGAATCTTCTGCAACCTGAGAAACGTCGTCCAGACACTGCTGTCGCTCGCCAGCGCCCAGTACATCGTCGCGGCCATGAAGCTGTAGTAGTAGTTGTCGCCCGGGTTGTCGGTCGACCACCCGCTCCAGGGGCGCGGATGACCGCCCCAGCTGGCGCTGTTGAAATTCCAGATGTTGTAGATGGCCTGTTCTGCGTACGCCGACCAGCGCGTGCGCTGCAACGACGTCGTGCGCGCCGCGCACCAGTCGTATGCAAGTGCCACGTCCGTGATCATCGGACCCGATTGAAGATAGGAATCCCCCGCAACCGCGGGGACGCCTGCTGCGGAAATGGCCTGCTCGGCGGCCGCGACCTGCGCATCCACCAATGAAACGGCAAGGTCACAGTACTGGGTCTGGCCGGTGATGCGGAACATCCAGGCCGCATCGGCTGCGGAAAACCCGTATCCGGGATTGGTCGGATGCGCCACCGCGTTATCCACGAACGATTTGAACCGGGTGTAATTCGCCGATGCGGTATCGACGTATGACAGATCAATCGAGATGGCGGCGGAGGCCGTGGCGGAGGCGGCGAGAACGCCCAGCGCGACGACACAACGAATGGATGGATGCATGGACATCGGCCTTGCGGTTGCGCGATTGGAACTTCGGAAAACCGCCGGCTTCACGCCGGTGAATAGACGGTTCAGGGAAATTGAGTCTATCGAGCGTCCTTCGTGGCCAATGTGACGGACACATCACTACGGAATTGAATTCACCGGAATATACAAAGCGCGAATCCAGTTGAAATATCGCTTTCCACTCTGCCAATGGGCGGGGTAATAGCCGCGGCGTCCATTCCCGGCCCATCAAACCCGCCTATTGCTTATTCCGCAGACCCTCGTTGGGGCGGCACAGTCCGATCTGTTCGGGCACGCAGGAATTGACCTGCGCTCGTATACTGGCGGCCGAAAACCGGCGCGTCGCCGCGACCAGACCGGCAGAGGCCGTGGAATGAATCCGACCGATTTCCTGCTGCTCTACCAGCAACTGGGATTGCGTCCCGATTCGACGCTCGACGAATTGAAGCTCGCCTACCGAAGGCGTGTGGCAAACCTGCACCCGGACCGGAGGCAAGGCGCTGGCGAGGAAGCGGACCGGGCTGGCGAACACCTGCGCCAACTGACGGCGCTGTACGGGGCGGCAACGCTGTTTCATCGTCGTCACGGCCGTCTTCCTGGCGCGGGCATTGCGGCGAGGCCGAGTCCGGCCCCGGTGCCGCCCGTGGCAACTGTGGCGAAAGGGCCACCCGCGCGATCGATCGCCATGATCATTGTGGTTGCCGGTCTCGCGGCAGCCATCTGGTTGTGGGTCGGCGCCGCGGACGATGGAGAGGTCGCTGCGACCGATCGTTCGGCCAACGCGCAGCCCGCACGCTCGAATGTCGTCTCATTTGCGGACAGCGACGCACCGGCCGCCATGCTTGCGCTCGGAATCAGCCGCAGCGCGGTGCTGGAGATCGAATCGGCGCCAATCTCGCAGGGCGAAGACCGCTGGGACTACGGGCCTTCCTGGATCGCGTTCGAGCGGGGCAAGGTGTCGGGCTGGTACAGCTCGCCGTTGCGACCTCTTCGTCACGCGAGTACGCATCCCCCGGTGCCGAAGGGCGACGCGCCGCCGCAGAACTAGTGCACCACACGCGATCGCTTGCCAACGCGTCGATCGCGCGGCAGGCGCTGACCCTCAGCGCACGCCGCGTCCGAACAACACAACCTCGACCGTCTGCAAGAGGATCAATGTGTCGAACAACAGGTTGTGGTTCTTCACGTAGAACAGGTCGAACTGCAGTTTCTCGCTCGCGTCTTCCTTCGATGCGCCGTATGGGAAGCGCAGTTGCGCCCATCCGGCCAGACCGGGTCGCACGCAATGACGCAGGTTGTAGTAGCGGACCGACTCGATCAGTTCGGCCACGAACTGCGGGCGTTCCGGACGCGGCCCGATGATGCTCATGTTGCCGCGAAGCACGTTCCACAGCTGGGGCAATTCGTCGAGGCGCGCACGGCGGATGAAGCGGCCGACGCGCGTCACGCGGTCGTCGCCCTTGGACGCCCAGCGCGCGACACCGTCAAGCTCCGCGTCGGTGCGCATGCTGCGGAACTTGATCAGCTTGAACACTTTGCCGCGCTCGCCGACACGTTCCTGTCGATAGAGGATGGGTTGGCCCCAGCCCGATTCGATGGCAATGGCGAGCGCGACCAGCAGCATCACGAACCAGGTCATCGCGAGGACCAGCGAGGCGGCGACGATGTCGAACGTGCGCTTGGAGAGGCGCCGCAGCGGCGTCATGTCGAAGCCCTGCGAAAACACCAGCCACGACGGCTCGGCGAGGCCGAGTTTGACCTTGCCCGACTCACGCTCGAAAAACGTCACCAGCTCGGTGATGCCGATTCCCGCCTGGCGACAATCGAGCAACTGCTCCATCGGCAGGCCTCCGCGCCGCTCGTCCGGACCGACAACGATCTCGTCGATCTTCTGCATCTCGGCATAGTCCGCCAGGCTGCCGGCCGGGTCGACGATCAGCTCCTGCGGTACCACCACCTGCTCCCCTTCGTTGGCGACGTAACCGACGATCGAGAACCCGCGACGATCGGCGCGGCGACGCATTTTTTCAAAGATGGTCGCCGCCCGCTTGCCGGCACCGAGCACGAGCACGCGGCGCTTGAGCGCATCGACATCCACGATGCGCAGGAAGCCGGTGCGGAACAGGGCCACTGCAACAAACGCAATGAGCAGGGCCAGCCCGAGCACGCCACGGCCGAGACGTGCTTCC
>NZ_JBDSWZ010000214.1:0-15939 GCF_039926425.1 Dokdonella sp. | reverse complement strand
CCGGAGGATCGATGCGCGTCGAGAGGAGGCGTTCGTCGGCGCGCGAGATCGGCTGCGCATCGTCGAGTTCCGCTTCGCTCAACGTTTTTTCACCGCCGTGATAGGTCAGCAGTCCGTTGGACTCGCTGATGCGCTCGACGACGAAGTTCTGCTTGCTGCCCGAGACCTTCTGGCCGACGCGAAAATCCGCGCGCGCCAACGGAGCGGCATGCATCGCGTAGTGGCGCAGGACCCCGGCCGTCGCAAACAGCACCTGCACATTGCGGCCTTCGAGCCGCACGACCGTGCCGAGCCCCAGTTCGGGTTCGGCATTGGAGATCCAGCGTTGACCGGGAATGAAAGCCATGAGCGAGAGGGCGAGAACGGGGTCGGATTATCCGGCCCTTCGTCCCGCATGGATAGTCTTGCGATGAGCACGATGCGCACAATCGCGCGCGGAACGTCGCACCGGTGGCCTGAAAGCACGCTGGGAATCTGCCACTGGCGCTTCCGTGGAGGAATACGCGCGGGCGCGAGGCCAGGCGTCACTGAGGCGCTTTACAATCATCGAGTCGCTCGAATGCGCGTGCGCTGACTGTCGCGGAGAGCGCCTCAGCGCGTCGCAGCGCCGTCGAACCCATCAGCGAAGACGAGGTCCTGCGCTGCATTGGTTGCATAGGCGACGAAGACGCCGCTTCCCCACTCGGTCTGGTTGTCGCCTTGCGGATAGACACCGGCGACGAACGCAATATCACCGTTTGCGTTGATGGATGGCTTGCCGGCAAAGACCGGATCCGTCGCGTTGTTCTGGCCGAGCTGGCCAAGGCCGAGATCGGTTGCGACGGCGTCGGCGTTGCCGATCACCCGCACCAGCGCGCTGCCGTCGCCGACATAAATCGCCTGCCCGGCAGCATCCTTGGCGCGGAAAGCGACCCAGCCGCTGTCGTTGATCGCGGGGGCAAACGAATCGAGTTCGCGCACCGTGCCGGCTGGGTCGACTGCGGCGATTTCCGTCGTGGTGATCCCATCGCTGCGGACCACGACGCGACGGTTGTCGGACACGCGCGTCGCGACGACGGCGATGATGCCGTTGTCGGAGAGAGCAAGGCTGTTGTCGAAGCGGGAATACGGCGATTGTGCATCGGTCGACGCGTTGGCGAGGACCAGCTGCGACGTGCCGTCGCTTGCGAAAGTGCGGATTTCAACCTTTGTGAACTGGTCGGACGAGGTCGCCACCTTGGCGGCAATGATTCCGGTGCGATTGAACGAGGGGGTGTACAGGTAGGTGTAGGGGCTGCCGGGCGATGTGCCCGCATCACCTGTGTAGATCGCCGTGCTTCCACCGATCCGCGCAGCGAATGCGCGGCCACTCGAAAAGCTGGCCTGGAAACCGATGTCGCCGGCTTCATTCACGCAAGGGTTGCCATACGAGTTCGGAATGACCGGCAACGTACCGATCGCACTCGCGGAACCTGCCGTCGCGTCGTAAAGGTACAGGTTGTTGCCGACGCCACCGTCGGACAACGTGAAGGCGATGTCGCCTGAATCGTTGAGACAGGCGTCGTTGTCGACGCTGGCGTCGATTGGCCCCGTGTAGATGAGACTCCCGTTTCCATGACCGCCGGCCCACACTCCCGGGCGCGACTGGCCCGGGTTGTCGGCATCAGGCACCACCTGCACGCGAAACGCGACCTCGGCACTGGCGTTGATGTCTGCACTGATGCTGTTGAACGACGAGCCTGGAGGCAGGTTGAAGCCGTTGTCGTTGACGAGCAGATTGCTGCGCGCTTCCAATTCAACGGTTTCGTAGCTGGGTAACGCGGCGTTTGCGATGGTTGCGCCGAAGAGCGCGGTCGCGATGGCGCCGGCAACGCGCGGCAATGACTGCATCGAAATCCCCATCAATGATCGAACGGATGGCCACGATAGACCGCGGTTGCCCCGGGTTGCGTTAATTTTTCCTCAATGGATGCAAAAAAAAACGGCACCGCCGAAGCGGTGCCGCTGGATCAGGCGATCATGGAACGACCGACTACCAGATCTTCACCTGCTTCGCGTCGTCGCGCACCATCGCGTCGCCGGCCTTGCACTTGAACGTTTCGGCAAACGCGGGCATGTTCGAGGGTGCTCCCATCGCGCGGAATTGCGCCGGCGAGTGCGGATCTGCGTTGAGCAGCACTTCCTGGCGCTTGGCCAGGATGCTGCCGCGCCAGATCCTGGCGAAGCTGAGGAAGAAGCGCTGGTCGGGCGTGTAGCCGTCGATCTTCTTCTCCATTTCCGCTGGATTCTTCTTCAGTGCCATCTGCAACGCGTCGTAGCCGACGTTGATGCCGCCAAGGTCCGCAATATTCTCGCCAAGCGTCAACTGGCCATTGACGTGCTTGCCGGGAAGCGGTTCGTAGGCGTTGTACTGGGCGACAAGCTTGGCCGTGCGAGCGTCGAACTTCTCGCGATCCTCCTTTGTCCACCAGTCGGCGTTGTTGCCCTTCGCGTCGAACTGACTGCCTTCGTCGTCGTAGCCGTGCGTTGCTTCATGGCCGATCACCGCGCCAATGCCGCCATAGTTGATGGCGTCGTCCGCAGTCGCATCGAAGAACGGCGGCTGCAGGATCGCGGCGGGAAAATTGATCGTGTTGTCGGTCGGGTTGTAGTACGCGTTCACCGTCTGCGGCGTCATGCCCCATTCGAGACGATCGGTCGGCTTGCCGATTTTTGCAATCTCGTAGTTGTAGTCGAACTGCGATGCCGCGAGCACGTTTCCATAGTAATTATCCGACAATACCGTCAGGCCAGACCAGTCGCGCCACGTATCCGGGTAGCCGATCTTCGGCAGGAAGGTCGACCACTTCTCCAGCGCCTTCTGCCGCGTCGCGTCGCTCATCCAGTCGAGTTTCTCGATGCGTGCCTTCAACGCCGCGCTGACGTTGTTGACCAGTTCGAGCGCGCGCTTCTTCGAATCCGGTGGAAACGCCGTCGCCACATAGAGTTCTCCGAGCGCCATTCCCATCGTCTCGTTGACCGATTCGAGCACGCGCTTCCAGCGCGGTTCCTGTTCCTTCTGACCGTTCAGCGTCTTGTTGTTGAACTCGAAATGCTCGCTGGCGAACGGTTTGGACAGATAGGGAGAGGCAGAGTCGATCACGTGGAAACGCAGGTAGGTTTGCCACTGCGCGACCGGCACGTCGACGAGCATCTTGTCCATTTCGGCGAAGAATTTCGGCTGCGACAACGAGAATCCACGCTGGATGTCTGCCTTCTGCGTGGTGAAGAACCCTGACCACGAAAAATTCGGCGATGCCTTGTCGGCATCGGCAAGGGTCACGAAGTGATACTGGTTTTCCGGCGTGCGCAAGTCGACCGGCGGAAGCGATGCCTTCGCAAGACGCGTTTCGAATGCGAGGACATGTTCCGCATCGATTTTCGCATCCCCCGCCTTTTCACCGGTCAGCTCGAGCACCTTCGCAATATGCGCTTTGTAGGCGTCGCGCAACCCTGCGTACTCGCTCTTGTCGTAGTACTCCGAGGTTGGAAGTCCGAGTCCGCCCTGGGACACGAACGCGATCTGCGTGGAGGAATTCTTGAAGTCCGCGCCGGGGCTGATGCCGAACAGACCGTTCTGCGCGCGCGAAAAGCTGTCACCGATGTAGGCTGCAAGTTCTGCAGGGGTTTTCACTGCTTCAATCTTCGCAAGCTCCGGCTTGATCGGCGAATAGCCGGCTTTTTCCACCGCGCCGTCGGCCATGCCGGATCGGTAGAACCAGCCGATCTTCTGCTCGATTGAGCCGTCCTTTGCCTTCTTCGCATCGCGTGCAGCGGCCTCGACGATGCCGCGCTGCGTCTGCAGACTGTGTTCGCGCAGCATGTCGAAAGCGCCCCACCGCGTGCGATCCGACGGGATCGGGTTGGCCGCAACCCACTTCGAGTTGACGAACGCGTTGAAGTCGCCGCAGGGATTGATCTTCGTATCGAGATCGTTGACGTCGAAGGTGGGGGTCGTGGTGGCGGCGACTGCCGACGTCGACAAGGCGACGCAGATCGCGAGTGCGAGTGAACGGTTGAAAGGGTTGTGCATGGTGAAACTCTCCAGGTCCGGCTAGATGAATTCGGTTTGTTGGCAGTTGAGTGCTACCAGATGTCGACGTGAGTCGCGGTCGCGCGCGCCATCGGCTGTTCTCCGGTCTTGCAGGCGAAGGCGTCGGCAAATGAGGGAAGATTGCTGACGGGTCCGTTGACGCGGTATTTGGCGGGCGCGTGTTCGTTCGACTGAACCTGCAGACGCAAGGCTTCGGGACGCTGTTGCGTTCGCCAGCTCTGCGCGAACGACAGGAAGAAGCGCTGCGAAGGGGAGTAGCCATCGATCGGAGCAGCAGCCTTGCTCTGGTCGGTCAGGCGGAACGCGTCCCACGCCACTTCGATTCCGCCCAAATCGGCGATGTTCTCGCCCAGCGTCACCGTTCCGTTGATGTGCAGGTCGTCCACGGGCACATACGCATCGAACTGTTTGACCAGTCGAGCGGTGCGCGCGTTGAAGCGATCGCGGTCCTGCGTGCTCCACCAGTCGCGCAGGTTGCCTTGCGCATCGAACTGGCTGCCCTGGTCGTCGAATCCATGCAGCATTTCGTGGCCGATCACCGCGCCAATGCCGCCGTAGTTGATGGCCTCATCCATCGTCGCGTCGAAATACGGTGGCTGCAACTGCGCCGCCGGAAACACGATCTCGTTCTGCAGCGGGTTGTAATACGCGTTCACCGTCTGCGGCAGCATTCCCCATTCGCTGCGGTCGACCGGCTTGTCGATTTTCGCGATGGTTCTGTGGGCCTCGAACGCGAGGGCGGCGCGCACGTTGGCGTAATGCGCTCCGCGCTGGATCGGGAGTGTCGAGTAGTCACGCCAGGTATCCGGATATCCGATCTTCGCCACCAATGTGTCGAGCTTGGCGTACGCGGCATTTTTCGTGTCGTCACCCATCCAGTCCAGGTGCGCAAGCCGCGCCCGCAGCGCAATCTTGAGATTCTCAACCAGCTTTCGGGCGCGTTCGCGCGCTTCGGGCGGGAAGGTGCGCGCGACGTACGCTTCACCGACGGCGAAGCCGAGCGCATCGTTGGTCGAATCGACCGCGCGCTTCCAACGCGGCTTCAGTTCCTGCGTGCCGCGCAGCGTGCGACCGTGGAAATCGAAGTCCTCATCGACGAATGCTGTCGACAGGTCAGGCGCAGCGGAATCGAGCAGATGCCAGCGAAGGTACGCCTGCCAGTGCGCAATGGGCACCGATGCGAGCGCCTTGTCGGCGGCGGCGAAGAACATCGGTTGTGCAAGCGAGAAGCGCACGACATCGTCGCGGCCGAGGCTGGTGTAGAAAGCCGTCCACGAAAAATGCGGCGTCTGCGCATCCGCAGCCTTGACCGTCACCAAGTGATACGAGTTGAGCGGATCGCGCAACGCCGTGCGATCGAGCGACGACTTCGCGAGCGTCGTTTCCAGGTCGACGATCCAGCCCGCGGCCGTGCGCGGATCCTTCTCTCCGATCAGCCCGAGCATCCGCGCGACGTGCGTGCGATAGGTGCCGCGCAGCGCCTTCGATTTCGCATCGGTGCGCGTGTAGTAGTCCCGATCGGGCAGTCCGAGTCCGCCCTGGCTCGCGTAGCCAATCATCACGCCGGCGTTTTTCATGTCCGACTCGGGACCAAACTCGAACAGGACAGGCACGCCCTGCGCATGCCACAGGCGAACGAGCGCGGCGACATCGGCGGGCGTCTTCAGTGCATCGACGCGCGCGAGGTCCGGCTTGATCCGCGTGTAGCCGGCGGCTTCGATCGACTCCTCGTCGATCGCCGACGCGTAGAAATCGCCGATCTTGCGACTGCTGCTTCCGTCGGCGCCCGGATGGGCGGCCGCGTTGTCGAGCACTTCGCGCACCAGGCCCAGGTTGCGTTCGCGCAACTCGTCGTCGAGGCTCCACTGGCTGTATTGCGCACCGATCGGATTGGATGCCAGCCATCCGCCGTTGGCGTGCTGGAAAAAATCGGTACACGCGCCGACCGCGGGATCGAAATTCAGTGCATCGAGCCCATGGTCGTTCGTGTGGGCCTGCGCGCCGGAGGCGAAAGAGAGCACGAGCGCTGCCGCCAGCGTGCGTTTCGAGCATGCGGGCATGCATCGCTCCAACAGGGAAAAAGGGCTGCCAGCCTACGGGGATGGACCCCGCCGTCACAGTGTCGAAGGTCACTCGGCCAAGACCTTGAGCGCGTTCCAGTCCGGGCTACCGGTCGATCACTATCGTAGACGAGCGTTGAAACGTGCCTGAACAAAGGGGTCACGGCGGTCTTCCGCCAAGGCAATTGATGCGTGCGGAAAGTGCTTGCCGTGCGCCGTCTGCGCCCGCTAGCGTGCTTTTGCGCCGTGAACCCCCGTAAAGCGGTATCCTTCGCGCGCGTGCGCGCCCACCAACTGCCAATGACTGGCTGTGCGCGGTCGCATTGCGAGTGCGTTGGATGGCACTCGGCCTCGCTGCCAACCGCGAGGCGTTTCAGCCGAAGATGGGTCCGCGACAGGTTCGAGCGCATCGAGCGAGTTGGGTTCGAACCGGTATGGGTATGCGGAGGTGCCGTGCAAGGAAAGAGAGCGGGTACTGACAAGGGAAAAGGAGCGAGCGGTGCGTCGCCCGTCGCTATCCAGGCGGACTCGGGCTTGCGTGCCCTGTTCGACTTTGGGCCGGATGGCATTGTCGTCACAGATGTTCACAACGTCTGCGTCGATGCCAATCCTGCCATTTGCCGCCTGCTGGGCTATGCCCGCGAGGAACTCGTAGGCCGGGACCTCTCGCACATCGTCGAGTTGCCAGCGTCTACCGAGTCGGCCGAGTCGGCCGAGGGCGTCCGTTACCAATACCGTTTTCGCCGCAAGGACGATACGTTCTTCAAAACGGACGTCTTCTCGGCGCCGCTCACAGACGGCGTGCGCCTTTGGCTCGTACGCGAAGTCTCTGTCCGCAGCGACGGAGCAAGCTATCGTGATTACGTCGCCGCGCTGGTCGAATCCTCGCAGGACTCGATCATCGCAAAAGACATTGACGGGTTCATCACCAGCTGGAACTCCGGGGCACAGGCCCTGTTCGGCTATTCAGCCACGGAAATGATCGGCACTTCGATCCGCCGGCTGATTCCGCCGGACCGGCAGGCAGAAGAAGATACGATTATCAGCAAGGTCCGTCGCGGCGACCTGGTTCAGCACTACCAGACCCAGCGCCTCACCAGCGACAAGCGGCTGATCGACGTGTCGATCAGCGTGTCGCCGCTGCGCACCGGCGAGGGCCGGATCATCGGCTTCTCCAAGATTGCGCGCGACATCACCGCGCTGAAGCAGCGCGAGCGCGAGGCGGCGCGCCTGTCGCAACTCTACAACGCACTGAGCCAGGTCACCCAGGCGATCATCAGCGCCAGCGACCGTCAGGATCTGCTCGGCAAGGTCTGCCGCACGCTGGTCGAGTCCGGCGGATTTGCGGCTGCATCGGTTGTCTGGCGTCTGCCGGGCTCGGACCGCCTGCAACGGATCGCGAGCTGGGGCGACACCGGCGGGCAGCTTGCTGGGGCGAGCGGTGACGCGATCGCTCTAGAAGATGCAGGCGCAGCCACTGCCTTCCGCACTGGCCACCCCTCCATCGTCAACCTGAGACCGGAAGGCGATCCCCGTGAAAGCGGGAACCGCGTGCCACCCGAGCGCGGCATTCGATCGTCGGCCGCGCTCCCTCTCCATTCCAACGGCAAGGTCGGGGGCGTACTCTGCCTCGATGCATGTGAGGCTGGCTTCTTCAATGATCGGGAGATGCCATTGCTGGAGGAGGCAGCCGACGCGTTTGCGGGTGCGCTTGACAATCTCGCGCGCCAGGTCGAGCGTGCGAATGCTGCCAAGGCGGTGAAGGCCGAGCAGCTTTTCTCCGCGACGATGATCGACAGCATGCCGGGCGTGCTTTACGTCTTCGACGCCAGTGGCCACTTCCTGCGCTGGAACAGGAATTTCGAACACGCGTCTGGTTACAGCGCCGCCGAAATCGAAGAACTGCACCCGCTCGATTTGTTCGGGCCGGCCGATCGCGCGGCGGTCCAACGACGCATCGGCGAAGTGTTTGACCATGGCGAGGCGTCGGTCGAAGCACGTCTGGTGGCGAAGCAGGGCCATTGGACGTCTTACCTTTTCACTCTGCGGCGAATCGTCATCAATGGCAGCCCCTGCCTGATTGGCGTCGGGGTTGACATCACGCGCCGCGAGGTCGCGGAGGCGGCGTTGCTCGAGGCAGAAAACCGCTTTTCGGTGGTCATCGACAGTCTCACCGAGGGACTGGTCATTGCCGAACCTGATTCGGACGTCCTGTACTGGAATCCCGAGGCGTTGCGCATGCTCGGATTCGCCGGCCTCGAGGAAGAGCGTCGTCAACAGCGTGATTTCTCCGCCGTATTCGAGGTGTTCGACCTGGAGGGGCACCGCGTGCCACCGGAACGCTGGCCCCTCGCGCGCGTACGTCGCGGCGAGCACGTGAACGGGCTTGAACTGCGCGTGCGACGCCTCGATCGCGAATGGGAACGAGTGATCAGCTACAGCGGCGCGCGGGTGCGGTATGCCGATGACAAGGCGCTGGCCTTCATGACCTTCAGCGACGCCACCGAGCGCAAGGCGGCCGAACAGCTGTTGCATGAGGCGAAACGGGAGTTGGAAGGCAAGGTCGCGGAGCGAACGCACGATCTTCAGATTGCGCTGGTCCAGGCAAAGGCGGCGGACCGAACCAAGTCCGCGTTCCTGGCAACCATGTCGCATGAGCTGCGCACGCCCCTCAATTCAATTCTTGGTTTCACCGGTATCGTGTTGCAGGAACTCGCAGGTCCCCTCAATGCCGAGCAGAACCGCCAACTGGCGATGGTGCGTGGAAGCGCACGGCACCTGCTGGAGCTCATCAATGACGTTCTCGACATCTCGAAGATCGAGGCCGGCCAGCTTGAGGTCCGCATGGACGCGTTTGACCTGCGGGAATCGATCGAACGTGCAGTCGCGTCGATCCAGCCGCAGGCTGAAAAAAAGTCTCTGCTGCTGTGCACCGCCATCGACACCGGAGTCGGCGAGACGGTCGGCGATCGGCGCCGCGTCGAGCAAATCCTGCTGAACCTGCTCAGCAACGCGGTCAAGTTCACCGAGAGTGGACAGATCACCGTGACGGCGTCGGTCACGCACCCCGCGGTATCCGAAGCGGCGCAATCGGATGGGGCAAGCGATGCCGCAAGCGCCCGCATCGAGGTCGCGGATACGGGCATCGGCATCCCGGAATCGGAGGTCGCGCGGCTGTTCCAGCCGTTCCACCAGATCGATTCGGGCATCACCCGGGTCCACGAAGGGACAGGCCTCGGCCTCGCGATCTCCCGCCGGCTCGCCGAGCTGATGGGTGGATCCATGACGGTGCACAGCGAATGGGGAGTCGGGAGCCGGTTCACCCTGACACTGCCCTTGCTGCGAGCGACCGCCTCATGAGGTGTACCGCGCTGCTCATCGAAGACAACGACCAGAACCGGTATCTCGCGACGTTCCTGCTCGAACATGCAGGCTATACGGTGGTCAGCGCAGCAGATGGACCGAGCGGGCTCGCGATCGCGCTCAAGCACCTGCCCGATGTGATCCTGCTCGACATCCAGCTTCCGCTGATGGACGGCTATGCAGTGGCTCGCGCGCTCCGCACCACTCCTTCGTTTGCGTCGGTGCCCATCATTGCGATCACCTCGTATGCGATGTCGGGTGACCGCGAAAAAGCCTTCGAGTGCGGCTTCACTGCCTACATCGAGAAGCCGATCGATCCGCAGGCTTTCATCGACCAGTTACTGCCGTACCGCGCTGCACGTCACCCTGCCAAGGAGAGCCCGTGACACACGTTCTGCTGGTCGATGACACCGAGGAGAACCTGTCCTACCTGCAGGCACTCCTGGCCGCAAACAGCTACACGGTGGAAGCGGCCCACGACGGCGCGGAGGCACTTTCGATTGCCCGACAGCGTCCTCCGGACCTGGTGATCTCCGACCTGCTGATGCCGGTCATGGACGGCTACACCTTGTTGCGCCACTGGAAGGCGGACGCGCAACTGCGCAGCGTGCCATTCATCGTCTACACGTCGACCTACACGGAGCCGGAGGACCGGGGGCTGGCTTTCAGCTGGGGCGCGGACGACTTCATCCTGAAGCCCACGGAGCCCGACGTCTTCATGCAGCGCGTGCGTACCGTGGAGGCCAACGGCAGCTCCCGGATGCCAGATTCGCCGCAAAAACCGCTGGGCGCCCCGGATGTGTTGAGCAAGGTCTACAACCAGGTGCTCGTTCGAAAGCTCGAGCAAAAGACGCTGGAGCTGGAAGAAACCAACCGCGTCCTGCTAACCGACATCGGAGAGCGCAACAGCGCCGACGTGATGCTGAGGCTGCTCAACTCTGCCGTGATGCAATCGGGCGAGTCGATCCTGATCACCGATGCGGAGCTCGACGAGCCGGGCCCGCGCATCGTGTTCGCCAACCCCGCCTTCACGCGCATGACCGGCTATGCGGCACGCGAGGTGCTTGGCAGGACGCCGCGCATGCTCGCCGGAGCGCGCACCGACCGCGCCACGTTGCGCCGCCTGCGGGAGACGCTGCAGCGCGGTGAACAGTTCGAAGGCGAAGCGATCAACTACCGCAAGGACGGCACTGAATACCTGCAGGCATGGATCATCACCCCGCTGCGCAATGCAGCGAATCGGGTGACGCATTTCGTTGCCGTGCAGCGTGACATCACCGAGCGTCAGCAGGCGCAGGCCGCCGTTCGCGAAAGCCTGGACCGGCTGGCCCTCGCCACCCGCTCGGCCCACATCGGCGTGTGGGATCTGGATGTCAATCGCGGCGTGCTGCACTGGGACGCGCAAACCTGCAGCCTGTTCGGCATCGACGGACCGCAACTGGAATGCACGGTCGACGTCTGGCGTCGTGCACTGCACGCCGATGACCGCGCTCTGGCCGACGCCGAACTCGCGGCTGCGCTCGCTGGAAAGCACGACTATCACTCCGAGTACCGTATCATTCGCCCGGACGGCGAGCGTCGCTGGCTCGCCGTGCACGGACTCGTTCAACCTGCAGCGGACGGTTCGCCGTCGCGCATGATCGGAGTCAACTGGGACATCACGGAGCGCAAGAACAGCGAGACGCGCATCAAGTACCTCAATCGCGTCTACGCAATCCTGAGTGGGGTCAATGCGCTGATCGTGCGCGTGCGCGAACGCGAAGAGCTGTTTTCCGAAGCCTGTCGCATTGCCGTCGAAGTGGGCCGGTTCTCGATGGCGATGATCGTCGTGGTCGACGCGGAAGGCGTCAAGGCGACGCGAATTGCATCGTTCGGCAAAGACGACGCACTGCTGCGGGACGTCGAATACCGTCTGACCTCGCGAGACTACGGATCGACGATGGTCGCAACGGCGCTCCGGACGAAGATGCCACTCGTTTCCGACAATCTGCTGACCGACCCGCGCGCGACATTCGGCCGACGCTATGCGCAGGCTGGCGTGTGCTCGCTGGCGGTCATGCCGTTGATCGTCGGCGAGCGGGCGGTCGGTGTGCTGTGCCTCTACGCCAGCGAGCCGGAGTTCTTCCACGCGGAAGAAATGAAGCTGCTCGGCGAGCTGGCCGGCGACATCGCCTTCGCGATCGACCATATCGACAAGCGTGAGCGGCTCGAATACCTCGCCTATTACGATGAGCTGACCGGCCTTGCCAACCGCAATCTTTTTCTCGAGCGCGTTGCCCAGTTCGTGCGCACTGCAGCGAGCGCTGGCACTGAGCTTGCCGTGTTGATCTTCGACGTGGAGCGTTTCCGCAACGTCAACGATTCCCTTGGTCGGACTGCGGGCGACCGACTGCTGCAGCATGTCGCCAGCTGGCTGATCCGCAATGGCGGCGGCCCCGAGCTATGGGCGCGCGTCGGCTCGGATCACTTCGCGCTGGTGCTGCCAGTGCTGCGCCCGGGCGGCAATCTTCTGCACCTGGTCGAGCGGACCATGGAGACGTTCCTGCGACAGCCGTTCCTCGCAAACGGCAACGCGCTTCACATCGTTGCCAAGGCGGGCATTGCAAAGTATCCGAACGACGGCACCGACGCGGAAACCCTGTTCCGCAACGCCGAAGCAGCGTTGAAGAAGGCCAAGCTGCGCGGCGAACGCTATGTGTTTTACGAGACCTCAATGAACGACCACGTTTCGCGCGCTCTGGTCTTGGAAAACCAGTTGCGGCAGGCGCTGACGAACAACGAATTCGAAGTGCACTACCAGCCGAAAGTGAGTCTCGACAAACGCGCGTTGACGGGCGCGGAGGCCCTGCTGCGCTGGAAACGCCCATCAGGCGTGCCGGTGCCGCCGGCGGAATTCATTCCCGTCCTGGAGGAAACCGGACTCATCCACGAGGTTGGGCGTTGGGCGATGCGCACGGCTTCGGCCGACTATCTGCGCTGGCTCGACGCGGGCATTGACGTCAAGCCGATCGCGGTGAATGTGTCGCCGCTGCAACTGCGTGACCGCGGCTTCGTCGGCGAGATCCGCGAGCTCATCGGACGCGATCCGCGGGCGGCGGCCGGCCTGGAGCTGGAGCTCACCGAAAGCATGATCATGGAAGACGTCGAGTACGGCCGCGATTGCCTTCACGCAATCAGCGTGATGGGCGTCTCGGTGGCGCTGGATGATTTCGGCACCGGTTTTTCGTCGCTCGGATATCTGGCCAAGCTGCCGTTGAACACGCTCAAGATCGATCGCTCGTTTGTTGCCGAAATGACCGGCTCGCAGCGGGGTCTGGCGCTGGTTTCCACGATCATCTCGCTCGCGCGGTCGCTGAAAATCAATGTGGTCGCGGAAGGCGTCGAGACGGAAGACCAAGCTGGTCTGCTGCGGCTTTTGAATTGCGACGAAATGCAGGGGTATCTGATCAGTCAAGCCGTGCCAGCAGATGTGTTCGAGCAGAAGTTCCTGAGTCAGCGCGGTACCGGTGAAGGCCTGTCCTGACAGGATTTTTATGTGCCAGACGTTCGCCATGTCGACGTCTACCGAGGCGCGCGGCGCGAAAGATTCCGCTGCGCGCCCATGACGCCGCCGAGGATCACACACCGACTCACGTTTCTTCGGGAGCTGTTGGTTTCCCTTGGTCGCATCGAGACGCACCACCGGCTTACACCGACCCGCGGACAGCCGCACAGGTCAATTCCCGGTTGAGTCTGCCGTCCGTAGCTGCAACGATCCGCGTCCGTTAGCGAACTTCCGCAGACACGCCCGGATCGCTCCAGATGCAGTGCATCCTGCGCGGCGGTCACGGGAACGAGCGCGCCACGGGCGTCCCCTGCTGCGCCGCATTCGCACTCCTCCGGCGGTTGTGGCAGATTGCGCCAATCGCACCGTCCGGCGTATTCGGGCTGGCTGCAGCCGATCCACAGGCCCACTCGAGAAGTCCGCGATGAAACGCTACCACGCCGTTCTGCTTGCCCTCGTTGCAATGCTGCCCGCTGCATACGCGGCCGCAGCGCCGATGCTCAACGTCCATGAAAGCGTGATGATCCACGCATCGCCAGACGACGTATGGGCAAAGGTGAAGGATTTCGACGGCTTGAACACCTGGCATCCTGCGGTGGCGAGCGACAAGATCGTCACGGGCACGAACAACACCGTTGGTGCGGAACGCCTTCTCACGCTGCAGGATGGCGGAACCATCAACGAGAAGCTCACCGCATTCGATGAGAAGCATCACCGCTTCAGCTACATGATCCTCAAAGGCGTGCTGCCGGTCAGCGACTACAACTCGACGCTGGTGGTGAAGGCGGCTGGCAAGGGTCGCAGCAAGGTGACCTGGTCCGGCACGTTCAAGCGCAAGCACGTCGGTCCGAACCCGCCCGCCGATGCAAACGACGCCACCGCGACCAAGACGATCGCCAGCGTTTATCGCGGCGGACTCGACAATCTCAAGACCGTCGTCGAGGGGAAGTAGTCCGCATCATCGCCGCGCGGTTGGGCTCGTCGCCTTGCCGCGCGGATCGACGACCCCGGGACCGGTCCGACATGCAGCGCTGGCGTCAGCGTGTGAGTTTGAACGGCAAAGTGTCCGGACCCGCCGCGCCAGCGGAAAGAATGAAGGCCATCGCCTGGTCGACGCTCCAGTCGGTGGCGATCAGGTGTTCGATCGGCACGATCTCCAGATAGCCTCCGGTCGGATTGGGCGTGGTCGGCACATACACCGCTGCCAGCTCCGCCCCGCTGGAATCGAGGAACACGCGCGTGACGAAGCCGATCGTCTTGAGCTCCGGAGACGGAAACCCGATCAGCACGACGCGCTGCGTTCCGTTCGGCTTGTTCTGCAGGATGCTCATGAGCTTCTTGGTGCCGCTGTAGATGGTGTGGGCGATTGGAATGTGCTCGATCAGCGACTCGAACGCGTCGAGCATGCGTCGACCGATCACGCGGTTCGTCGCGAATCCCATCAGGTACAACGCAACGACCGTCACGATGAAGGCGAGCAATGAGGTCAGCCATCCCTGGTTGATCCGTCCCAGTGACTCGGGAAACCATCGCGCAAGTGCATCGAACAGCGCAGCCACCCACGGCAGGTTGACCTGCGAGAGCACCGAGAAGATCGATTTGAAGACGATCCACGTCAGCCATATCGGAATGAAGGTGAGCAAGCCGGTGAGAAGGTAACGCTGGACGTACAGGGGACGCATCGGGACTCACCGGAGTGGGGGAAGGTTGGATGAAGCGTCGTCGACACAGGCCGGCGCGGCGTGTTTGCGAAGGGTCACTCTTTTGGCGAGGGCAGTTCGCGGACCAGACGGAACCCGACGTTCGCGTAGCCGAGGTTGCCCGCGGCGGTGTCCGATCGGGCGAGGTTCGATTCGTCTCCGTCGTCGTTCCACGACAAACCACGGAAGGTGCGCGCGGCGCAGCCGCTGCCGCCTGCGCCTCTTGCGCACCCATCGACCCAGACACTGACGTTTCCAGAAACATCGTAGAGCCCCTGCGGCGTCGCTGCGAACCGGCCAACCGGGGAGGTGTGTGGAAAGCCGTCGTCACATGTCCTGCCGTGGTCGATATTGGCGTTGCGGCAGCTGGTGTCTTTGCCCGCCGCTTGCGCTGCCAGCAGCCATTCCTGTGACGTCGGCAGTCGATAGTGCGCACCGACGCGTTTGCCGAGCCACTGCGCATAGGCGTCAGCGTCCTCCCAGCTGACGCAGACCACCGGATGCTGGTCGGTTTGTGTGAAGCCCGGTGCGCGCCAATCGACGCCCCGTGCAAGGCGGGCCAGCAAGCCCTGCGACTCGCGACACGGCGATGCACGTCGGCCGCTGGCCGAGGCGAATCTTGCATAGCCGCCTCGCGTGACATCCGTGCCGGCGACCGCGAAAGGATGGTCGATGCGTGCGCCGGCTGCACTGCTGCGCGTCATCACGGCCATGGTGAAGCCGCCCGGATCGCGGAATTTTCCACCCGTGCGCAGAAGTTCGTCAGGGCGTTCGATATCGGCCTTCAATGCACGCGCCTGCTCCGGATCGATTCGTTCGAGCGCCGGCACCAGCGGAGTCATCGCGCCGATTGACGGATCAAACGGGTCGCGCGAACGCGCCCGACGTTTCTCGACGGCGTCGTGGATGGGCGCGACGAAGGCAGCAAATGCCGGCGCCGCCTTCATCTTCGCGCGCTCGGCGATCATGTTTGCCTGGGCCATCGGTTCGATCGCACTGCGCGGATCGTCTTCGGCGATGGCGTTCGAGGCTTTCAGCGACAGTGCGGCGAGGATGCGCCCGATTCCCTTCAGCGCGTCGCGATCCTGTTCGTCCGCGGCGATCAGCGCGAGGTATCGTTCCGCTGCGTTATTGCCGGCAGGCGACGTGAGATGTCCAGCGAGAACGAGGCTCGCCGCGAGCCGAAGTTGCTCCGCGCGA
>NZ_JBDSWZ010000213.1:0-27749 GCF_039926425.1 Dokdonella sp. | reverse complement strand
GCCAAGTTTCGTTCTCGCCGCGCGGACGCTGCATCGCGGTGCGGTGGCCTTCGCCGTCGTAGGCGTAGTTCGTCGTTTCGCCGGCGTTGTTGGTTTCGCTTTCGAGGAAGCGGCGGCGCGTATAGGTCGAGGTGGCCCTGCGACCGTCCGCATCGGTCGCGGTGAGCACGTCGCCCAGCGGTGAAAAGGTCCAGGCGAGCGTGGCACCGAGCGGGCGCGATTCGCCGGTCTTGCGGTTTGCGTGGTCGTAGGCGGAATGGATCGTTCGATCGAGCGCATCGGTGTCGGTGTCCACGTTGCCTTCGGCGTCGTGGGTGATCGTTTCGATCAGCAGCGCGTCGCGCATCTTCGCGACGACGCGGTTTTCGCGGTCATGTCGGGTCAGCGAAACGACACCACGGCGATCGGTGTGGCCAATTTCGTTGGCGACGTTGTCGTAAACCCAGGACTGCGTATAAACCGGATCGGCGCCGTCAGCGGGATCCGTCTGCGATGTGCGCCGATTGAGATCATCGTTTTCGAAATAAGTCACCTTGCCGCGAGCGTCGCTCTGGCTGGTTATGTTGCCGACGAGGTCGTACACCGTCGACAGCGTCGCGCCTTGCCCGTCGACGACCGGCTTGTCGACGGACGTGCGCCGACCGATCGAATCGTATTTGGAGCTGGTGACGTGATGGCCAGGATCGGTATCGGTGACGACGTCATCATGGACGTTGTAGCCCAACGTGTGCTCGCGCGGGTCGCCATCGACGCGCGGCAATTCCTCGCGCACCAGCCGGCGCAAATGGTCGTAACGACGTGTCGTGACATGGCTGTTGGCGTCGGTGCGGGCCTCGACCTCGCCATCCGGAAGATACGTCAGGTGTTCGAAGACACCCTCGTCGTCGCTGCTGTCCGTGCGCCGGTCGAGTGCGTCGTAGGCGTAGGTGATGTGGCGCCCGTTCGCCCATGCTTCGGCGCTCTGATTGCCGTCGATATCGTAGGCGTACTCGGTGTGTTGATCCCCTTCCGGGCCGGATTGCGTCAGCAGATGATTGAGCGCATCGAAGGTCTGCACGACGGTGCCGCCACGGGCGTCGCGACGGCGCACGATGTTGCCGTTGCTGTCGAATTCCTGGGTGCGGTGGTTTCCTTCGGCATCGACGGTCTCCGTGTTCCGGCCGGCGGCGTCATAGATCCAGCGGCGGACCTGATTGCCGGAACCCATGTCGTTGGCGCGGGTCTCGGAAATCTTGCGATCGGCCGCGTCGTATTCGATCGTGGATACCTTGCCAAGTCGCTCGGTCTGCATTTGGAGACGATCGCGCGCGTCGTATTCAAGCGTCGTATCGCGTAACAGCGCATCGCGCTTGAGCGTTGGGTTGCCGTTGCCGTCGTACTCCGTGTGGTCGACCGCCCAAGTATCGCCAGCGTTGGTGTCCACCTTGCGGCGCACGTCCGTGCGCTTGTACCGCGGATCGTCGTAAAGGTATTCGGTGACGCGCGTCTCGTCGCCCGCATTCGGGCCTCGCCCTACGGTCTCACTCATGACGAGTCCGAGCGGATCTACCTCGTACACCGTGGTTCGGTCTTCCTCCTCGAGCTTGGCGATGACGCGGTTGGCGTCGTCGTAGTCATAGTGGGTGACGTTGCCGGAGAAATCCGACTCGTCGATCTTGTTGCCGTTGGGATCGTAGTGCAGCGTGCGCACCCCACCCGGGCGCGTCACTTTGGTCAGGCGCCCCATTCGATCGAAGCGCGAAACTGTCTGGGTGCCGGAAGGCGAGATGTCCGTGTGTTGATCCAGAACGTCGTCGTAGACGGTCGAGCGGACGGCCACGCCTGCGTCAGTCGTCGGCATGCGCACGGACAGCACGCGGTCGCGCGCATCGTAGGTCGTCGTGCTCGTGTTGCCATTGGGGTCCGTCTCGGAGGTCTTGCGGCCCCGCGCGTCGTAGCCGCTGCGACGCACGTGATGCAGCGGATCCTCGGCCTCTGCGACGTTTCCGGCGTTGTCGTAACGGAACAACCACAGCTTGCCGGCGCCGTCGGTGTGCGAGATGCGATCGCCGTTGGAGGCGTGGTCGTCGCTTTCGGTCACGCCACCACGCAGAACCGCCGTCGGATTTCCGCGCGCGTCGTAGCTGGTCGCGGTGACAATCTGGCGTCCGTCCGTGTGGGTTGCGACGCGGTCCCTGATGTAGGGCGCTTCGAAGACGCTCGCGGGATGGAAGGTCCAGAACCGAGCCAGGGCTCCACTCGCATGCTGGATCGTTTCGGATATCTTGTTGCCACTCGCGTCGTAGTCGAATTCGGTCAGCGTTCCATCCTCGTCGATGACGCTGTGCGGCTCCAGATGCACCGGATCCCAGTTGGTGGTGGTACTGCCAAGCGGACCGAGAACCTGGTTCGCTGCGCCGTAACGGTTGAGCTTGTAGGTGGTCAGCTTCCCGCGTGCGTCGAGGACTGTGCTATCAACGGCGCTCAGGCCACGTGCGCCGATATAGTCGAACCGGGTCACGCCCTGATCGGGCTCGGTCAACTTCCCTACACGCTGTTCGGGTATGTACAAGACACCCGATGGCTGTTCGACTGCGGACCAGCCGAGTGCGTACTCGTATTGACGGTCCGCTCCATCGAGCGCGTTCGTCGCGTGCTCGAGGCGAAAGCCGAATTGGGTGTAGTCGAGCAGGCCGCCTGGCGTTTGCACCTGGAGTCCGCCGAAATCGTGGTAGGCATAGGTCTGCTCACGTTTGCCAGAGCCGCCATCACCGCGTTTGACATCCGTCAGATTTCCGAACGCATCGTAGCTGTAGTCCACCTGCAACCCTTGCGGACCGCGTGCGCGTGTCAGAAGAAGTTCGCTGTCCTGCGGATGCGCGATGCCGTAGTTATGCGTGATCGAAGTAAGCGCATAGTCCAGATCGATCTGGCGGCCCGCGTCGTCCTTGATATGCGAGACGTGCGTGCGTCCGCTCGTGACGTCGTAGACATAGGTGATCGTGTTGCCATTGGGGTCAGCGACGAGATCGAGCCGCATCCCGTCAATATCGGGTTGGCCGAAGTGGTAACGCGTGCCGTCTTTTGTATAGAGATCGTACGCGCCATTGCGAAGTGTCAGTGTCGCGTGGAATCCTGCGAGCGGCCTGAAGACTTCTGCGCCGTCGGGATCGACGTGATCGGGTGCAAACCGCATGCCCTGCCCTGCGCTCCCCGTGACGACCCGCGTGTTGCATCCGGCAGGGAGTACACGGCTGTCGACGTCGCTGCTCCAGCCGTAGCCGAGAAATCCGAGTTGGCTACCCTGATGACTCGAATACGAGCGCGTGAACTTGAGCCCGGGACCTCGACCGCCGATGACGATGTCGTCCTCCCCGATGAAGGCGTTGCCCGAGAACGTGTCGACGCCCTTCACGATCGAGTGCGCCAGTGGCAACGAATCGTGTCGCGTCGGTGTATTGCTCGCCGTGCCGCGTTGGACGTCGGTATGCCCGTCCGGGCCGACGGCGGTGAGTTCGTATTGGTACTGGCCGAACGGAAGATGCGTCGGAGTGACTTCGAGTTGGTGGACCCCTTGGGACTGCGGCTCGTCGTCGATGGGCGTCCACGCCGACGTCACGGAGGGAGTGCCGCCTGTCCCGAGGCGCAGGAACTTGAGGGTGACTCGAGCGTCTTGGGCAAGCATGAACGCGAATGTCTGTCCGGCTTCACAGACGAACTGGGATGGGACATCCACATCAAACGTCGCCTGGATCTGGCTGGGGAAGCTGCCGCTAACCAGCGCCGCGACCTGGAAGGGATCGAGCGGCTGTCCAACCTGTACCGGCACGACGCCGTAGCCCGCGATGAGCCCGCGACCGAACAGCAGATTCGTCGGCTCGGACACCATTCGATAGGGTGTGCCGTCATTGAAAATCGTGCGCGCGGAATAATGATGCGTCGGATCGATGGTGATGCCGCGATCGATGCTGATACCGGAACCGGATGCGCCGTAGACATTGGCCGAGTCGATGATGACGGTAACGCCATCGAGAATCTGCACGTTGACCGGTGATGCACCGTATTCGGGCGGGTCGGCTGAATTGACGACGCTGATCGCCGCGTCCGTGACGTTGAACGGTGTCAGCGGAATCGGCACCGGAGTGACGTGCGGAGGATGAAGATCCACCACCCAGCCATGGACATAAGGGGTTGAGGGCGTGCTGTCAGGCTGAATCGTTCGCGAGAGCGGAACCTCCATATTCTGCGCGCCGATGTAGGCGACGATCGAGCCGAGCACAGGTCCGGGTGTGGCGCCGGCGCGTAGATCCCACAGAAAGTTGCCGTTGCCGACATTGCGGACATTGGTGCCTTCTGCGCCGGTCAGGTGGAAATTGACGGTCGCCCCATCGAATCCTTCCCAGTGCATGGTCGGCGGATTGCTCCGACGAATCGTTCCAAGAACGACGCTACCCCGCCGCGACACTGGAAACAGATCGAAGGTCCGCGCCGCGTCGATCGGTGGCAGTACTTGTCCCAATAGCGGCACCTCGCCGACAGGCGGCGTGTTGCCCCACTCGAGGAAGGCATAAACCATCCGGTCGGAACTGCACGCCAATATCTGATAGAAGTCGTCCGTCTTCAACGTCAAATGGTTGCTGGCCGCACCGCTCGATAGCGCGATGTCGACGGTCGCCAGCGCAGCGTTCGGCGGAACCACGTTGAAGGGCGCGCCGCGTGGACGGGAAAGAACGCTGAGCGTGGATGTAGTACAGGGATTGCCGGTCAGCGAGTAGGCATCCGCCGGACACTGCCCGATCGTAAACAGCGCAGCATCGACGATGGCATTCGGCGCTTCGTCAACACAACCGGGAATGGCCTGCGCGTAGGTCGTGCTGCTGCTGATCGCGACAGGCGCGTTGGATATCTCGTTGGCGTTTGCGTCCTTGACGCTGGCCGCCATCGACTCGTAGCTGACGCCGGGCTGCAGCGCACCGAGGCCAGTGGCAATGTCCACACTGACGGTAGCCGGCTCGCCTGGCCACGCCTCGGACCAGAAGGGTTGGCCAGGCCTCAGCGCGCTGTGATCGGTCTGAGCAACCACATCGACTGTCGTCGCGCCGACGTACTGCGGGTATGTCATCGACGGATCGATCCGGAAGTAACCCGTGGTGATCCGCTTGCCCAAGTGGAGCGGCGCTTGCGCGACGCCGAATCGATCCGTCGTTACTGTCAGCTGGTCGACTTGGGCGCTACCTTGATCGATGAGCTTCGCGCCGCCCAGCACAACATGGAAGACGACGGTGGTGCCGAGCACCGGATGCCCGTGGACGTCGCGGACGACCACACGCAGTGGACGGGCAAGATCCATGTCGACCGTGCCGCGTTGTCCCTGCGTGCTGCTGTCGACCGAGATGGCGACCGCAGCGTCGGGATCTGCATTTGGTTGCTCGAAATAGGGATTTGCGAGCAGCTCGGCGAGATCCTGGAAGTACCAGAGCTCAGGCGGCATCGCTGTCATTCCGCCCGCAAGTCCGCCGGCGATGAAGTAACCCGACTCACCGCTGGCCGCGGCGGCGCGCCATACCGCGCCGTGCCAGTAACGGATGGTGACCGGGTCGCGCGGGACATCGACCGCAAATCCGCGATCGAGTAGTTGCTGAATCGATGTGATGACTTCGGGCGGTTGGGAAAGCCCGTTCGCCTGTGAGCCCGCAGCAAAATGCAGCACAGGGGTCCCTGCGTCGTCCGCCTGTGCAAGCCCTTTATCGGCCGACGCACTATCGACCGCCCACTGGTCCTCGAACACGCGGTGCTCAAGAGCGCTGCCCTGCAGCGCGGACACCATGAGCCAGTCGCGTTCCGCTTGGGTATTACCGGTTTGTGCGATCGGTTCGACCGGACGCAAGCCGGCGTCCAGCGCGACGCCTTGCCAGGCCAGCGCATCCACCACGCCATCGATCCGGTCGACGCGATACTGGTTGAGCACAAGTGCAAGTCCAGGGAACGGCCGCATCGGCGAAACTCCGACCAGTCTGGCCAGTGGTTCGTCTTCGGCATCCCATGCGGCGAAATAGCGTGCGCCGAAATTCGCGAGGAGACGCGCAGCCTCCGGTTCGCTGTCGCCAGGCAAATTTGTCTCGTCGGCTTGCGCGACCGGTGCTTCGCCCTGCACGTCGACGACCAAGGCGTCATAGCCGCCGGCAAGGACGGTCTGCGAATAGCCGACAGCGCCAGCGGGGCCCAGATATTCGACAGAGAGTATGAGGTCGGTACCGCCCTCAACCGCGACTGTACCTCGCGACTGGGCAACGCCATCGATGCTGACGACGGGGCGCAGGCGGACCAGATACGCGGGCGTCGCACCAAGTCCACCGAATCCATCGACGATGGCTCCGTCGTCGATCGACGCAGGCTCGTAGGACAAAGTGAAGCGATGGCCGCGTACAGCCGATACCGGAATACGCGTATCGAGCACGACGGTTGCGGAGTCTTCGCCGGAGCGGATGACGAGGTGCGCGATCTGATGCAGCTCATCGGGCAACGTCGCGAACTCACCCGTCACGGCTCTGATCGGGTATGGCGAACCCGCCGGCAACAATTCGAGCGCGGACGCCTGCACCGCATTGATCGAGAGTTGTGCATCAAGCGTCTGCGGCGGATTCATCGCCGACAGTGCGGCCATTGCGCGTGCTTCGAGTCTGGCGCGCGGGAGGTCGGTCTGCGCGGTCGAGAGCGCGTCGTCGACGAATGCCATCATGTCGATACCCAGCGTGCCGAGGATATTGCTCGCCGGTACAAAGCCATGCGGCTTCAACGCGGGGAGCAGCGGAATCCAGGTCGCGTCAGCGCGATCCACGCTGGAACCGCGGTATGCGGAATAGGGGATGCGCGCGCTGACGAAAACCTGTTCGATGCGAAAAGCAGATACGTGGCCGCCGCTGACCACCGGCTCGCTGGCGACGCCCGCCGCGCTGAGTGCGACGCCGATGCTTTCGGCGCGAACGCCGAGCATGAGCCGCAAATCATCGACAGGCACTTCGACAACGCCGCGCACGTAACGCGCCGGTGCTCCGCTCGCGCGGAGTAACGCGATCAACAGGCTTGCCTGGTCGGTATCGTTTCCCGCGAGCGTGGTCAACGTTCCGTGCGCGCCTTTCTCGGAGCCCGAATACCATTGCGTGCGGATCTGGCCGCGGACGAAGTCGAAGATCCGCGTGTAGTCATAGCCGAGGCTTTGTGCCTTCGCACGGATCGCGTCCGTCTGCAGCGCTTCATCGGTGCTGGAAAGATCGGCGCCGACGGGTTCTACGTCCATTTCGCCCGCGGCATAACTCGGGTCGATCAGAGGACTCATTTGCGGTGCGCGTGCGGGCAGATGCGGACGGTGCACCGGCAGCGGATTTGCACCGAAGACATGCATGGGCGTCGTCGCTGCGGCAAGTTCGCGCTGGAGATCGTCGATCTCGACGAAATCCATCTGCGGATTGGCGGATCTCAGACGGGCATGTGCGCCATCGAGGCGCTGTTCGCGCCGATCAAGCGCGCCATTGAGCACTGCTTTGCGCGCAGTCCAGCGTGCTTTTGCAATAGTCGGTAACCCCGCCGCGTCGATGCGCGCCCCAATCTGGTCCACGCGCGCATCGAGCAGCAGGCGCTGCGCGCGCATGCCTTCGATGGAGGTCGCGAGCGCATTCGGCGCTACTGCATCGGACTTCGCGCGCATACGTTCGAGCGCCGTCGACACGCGCTCGACTGCCGCCCGGTAACCTGCAAAGGCCGCCGAGTGCTTCGATCCCGGCTGTCCTTTTTCCGCAGCAACCGGCGCGTGCAAGCTGAGCGCCTCGGCGACCGAACCACGCGCGTCTCTGCCGGCGAGCAGATCACGGAGTACCGGGGATTGAGTTTTGGGCGTATCGGGAATCGGCGCGCGCGACGTGGCCGCTGCCAGTTTCAACGCGACCTTGCTCGGACGTGCCGTTACGCCGGCGATGCCGACGCACGTGAGCGCGAGCACGGCAGCGAGCGTCGTCTGCGTGAAACGATGCATCTTCATCCGGCATCTCCGTCCATGGCCGACGCACGGAAAGCGTTGGGACTCAGCCTCTCGTCGATCATCTCGGGGAATTCCCACGCGAGCGGTTGTTGTCCTTCACCGCGTGCGGCTGCGCGCATGGGAATCCTGCGTCCTTCGTGGGTGGAGATCCTGGGTGGCATGACCGGCGCGCGCATCACTTGAAACGGTCCGGCTGGTGACCAACGGCTCGCATTCGCGATCCATTTCTGCGGAAACGTAACGCCGGCAGTTCGCTTGTCTGGCGAGATCTCCGTCTCGAATCCGTTGCAGAAGATCAGGTCGCGAATGAACCTTTCGAAGCCGTCGATGAAAATTCGCTCGACCGGATCCCCTGTGCAGTTCGGTACGACGACGACGATCGGGGTACTGTCGAGCAGTGACCAGACGGGCTCGGGATCAGCAGGCAGCAAAGCTTCGAGGCGCACGTCGTACGAACCTGGCGAGGCAGAGTGCGTGTCGAGCATCGCTTGCGCATCCTGTATTTCTTGCGCGGCGAGATCGACCGTGAAGGCTTGCGAAGACACGATCAATCCGCTCGACGGATTGCGCAGCTCGATACGGATCGGCTGGGCATTGATCGGCACGTCACCCGGATTGACTAACTGGTACGGCACTAAAAGGGGATCGCCTTGGCTGACCTGCGCGACCAGCGCCTGCAGATGTCCCTCGACCGTCGGCATCGACGACGCCTGATAGGTGACGGTCACCTGTGAATCCGCGCCAATATTGCCGGCAGGGTCGACCGCATTCGCGACAATCGTGTTGGAACCTGCGACCAGCGGCACGTCGGCGACCGAGAAAGTGCCATCGGCCGCTGCCAACACATCGGCCGTGAACGTTCCGACACGGACGTGGACGCCGGACATGGCTTCCGTGGTGCCTGTGACGTCGACGTGCGGCTGAGCCGCAATCGCCCCGTCTTGCGGTGCTGTGAACACGACGACGGGCGGATCGAGATCGATCGTGAAGAGGATGCTGGCGTCGCTCGAGTTGCCCGCGGCGTCCACGGCGTGGACGGCAAGCGTGTAGTCGCCGCTGGCGTCGAGAGTGGTGCCCGAGTCGAACGGAAGCCCGTTGAGGCGCACATCGATCGTGCCCGGATGCGCGTCCAGTACGTCGATGAGCGGCGTCAACGGATGCGCGACCAGACCTCCGTCGTCGACTCCGGATATCACGATCTGCGGTGCGATGGTGTCGATGATGAAGACAATTTCGTCCGCGCTTGCAACGTTGCCCGGCGTGTCCGTCGCGCGCAGAACGTAGGCGTGCGGACCTTCGCCCAGTACCTGCGGTGTGCTGGCGTACTCCGGAGCCGGGGCTTCCGTCATTGCGATCCAGTCGCCACCATCGATGCGCGCCTCCACCGAGGATACGTCGCTGAGCGCATCGATTGCGCTGGCGTGGATCACCACCGGACTGCGGACGACGACTGATGCGAGCGGCGCAATCGCCGACAGCGTCGGTGGCGTGCGGTCGACGAGGTCGACCGTCTTGGTATCGACGAGCGAGTAGCCGGTGCCCGATTGCAGTTCGAGCGTGAGAGTCAGCGTGCCGAGCGTCCAGCCGCCGGTCGGGAAGTCGAGTTCGGTCGAGTAGATCTCGTTCGCCGCGAACGGGCGGCTGACCGACTGTTCGGCCAGAACCTGCTGCAATGCCGACAACACCCGCACTCGCAGGGTCTGCGTCGCGAGTGGAACCGCGTTCGGATTGGTTGCATGCAGGTCGACCTGCAAGAGGCTTCCGGCAGCAACCGGATTCGTCGTCGGCTGCAGGCTGGCGCTCAGCGCGCCAACCTGGCTCGGGTTGTAGTGCACGGTGACGGACGCTGGCGCGCTCGCGTTGTCTGCCGCATCGACAGCCGTCGCCTGCACGAGATTGTCGCCCTGGATCAACGGGACGGCATCGAAGTGCGCATGGCCATCGTTGGCAACCACTGCGCTTGCCGAGTAGCCACCACTCGCGACGGAGATCGTCGCCGCAGGTTCACTCGTCACGTCCACAGCGACGTTGCCCTCGGTGACGGTCGCGCCGTCGAGCGGCGAAATGATCGCAACGGGCGGCGCAGTGCGGTCGATGGCGAAGCGCAGCGTCCGCGTCGAGCGGTTGCCGGCGAGATCCGCAGCGCGGACATCAAGGACGTACTCACCCTCGGCGTCGATCGAAGTTCCCGACACGTACGCGTCGCCATTGAGGAAGACATCCACCGAGGCGAGGTGGGTGTCTGCGACAAAGATCGAAGGAGAAACCGTGTGATTCACGCGCTCACCATCGAAGACGGCCTGGATGTCGATCGACGGCGCAATCGCATCGACGTCGAACACGACATCGGTGCTTTGCGCCAGGTTGCCCCACGCATCCACGGCGCGAATCGCGACGCGATGCGTTCCGTCGCTGAGTCCCGCGAGGCTGCTGCCCCAGGTTCCATCAGCGCGCAACGACAGCGATTGCAGGCCGCCACCATCGATGCTGAAAGCGACACTCGCGACGCTTGATTCGTGATCCACCACATACGCCGAAATCGGCACCAGCGCAGGTTGCACGCTGCTCGACGCCGGAGCTAGCAAGGTGATCTCTGGCGGAATGCCGTCGACAACCGCAAAGCCCGCCTGCGCAAGCGGACGCCATGTGCCATCGGCCTCACCGGGCAGGTGCGCATCGAGGACCGCCGCATAGCTGCCGAACGTGATTGGCGGCATCGTGAGCGCGAGGCTTTGCTGTGCATGCTGCTGCACGGCCAGATCGACCGTATCGATGCGCTGCGCGATCGCGAGAACTCCGGGCGCGCCCAGCACGCGCAGGCGCAACTGGGCGGCCGCAACGCCAATGCTGCCGACGTTGCCCACATCGTAGGCGACCTCCATCAGGTGCCCGGCAACGAACGGCGTGCCGGGAGCGAACGAAATCGTTCCAGCGATCGCTGCGCTTGGCGGGGTGTCCTGCACCAGCAGATCCGCGCCGGCGATTTGTCCGACGCCGTCGGCGGTCAATTCGACTTCGGCGTGGTAAGTACCTGCGACCGAAGCGCCCGGCCAGATCACGTCGCGATGCACCGCATAACCGGGCAAGAGGGTGCCGAGCGATGTGCTCGTGCTCCAGACCTCCCCGCCGAGCGCATCCTTGACGCGCCAGATCATCTGCGCGCCACTCAGCGGCGCGTTACCGCTGAGAAATGAAAGGTCGGTCGCGAATGAGACCGACTGCAGCCCGCCGACGACGAGGCGATCCGGCACGAGGCGCAGGTCGATCGTGCGCTGCTCCTGAATCGTGAACGGCGCGCGCGCGCTCGACACCAACTGGCCAGTGAGATCGCGCAACTCCGCGCGCAACTCGTACACACCGGCAAACACGTCCGGCAACCAGCTGACATCACGATGCCAAGCCGCGCCGAAACCGAGGGCCTGGACCGCATAGTTTCCGAGGTCTGCAGCCTGCATCCCGGACGCATCGAGGATGGCGAGCCGTACCGAACCGGAGAACGCGACACCGGGGTTGGAGACGTCGACGCCCCCCGCGACCGACTCGCCCGGTGCGTAGATCGCATGCGTGATTCCAGCAGCGATCGTCGGCGCACCGGTCGCCGAAACCTGCAGGCTGGCCGCGGCGTTGTTGTTGCTTCTGTCCGCATCGTCGACCGAGCCAGACGGATCAACGAACACCGCGAGCCGGTACGCGCCCGCATCGGACAGTGGGCCGAACGACACGCTGAGACTTTGCGACTCGCCGGGTGCGAGCGCATGCAATGCCGTGGTCGGCTGTGGATGGACGATGACGCCGGCCGGCGAGCTGAAGTCGAAACGCACCGAAGTGGCGGGTGCAACAGCACCTCCACGATTGCGCACCGTGGCGACTGCGCCGAATGCCTCGCCAATGCGACCTGCGGCTGGAACGAACAGGATGTCGGCGGCGGCGATGCCGAGATCGGCGAGTCCTGCGGCTGGACGATCGAGCTCGATCGGCAGGGACGTCAGGCCACTATGTCCGACCTGATCGGTAGCGATCGCGTCGATTTCGTTCGATCCGGCCGCGAGCGGAAGGGGCTCGCTGCAAAACCAGCCCGCAGGCACGAGCGTGTAGGCAGTCATGCCTCCGCCGGAAACGACGATGCGTCCGGCCATCGTCCAGGAAACAGCGCTTCCCGAAGCTCCGGGATAGAAACTGCCGTCCTGGACATAGCCGTCGCTTGTCATGGCGTACGTCGCGAGCGAGTAGCCCCCGTAGTAAAGAACGACGAACCCATCGCCATCGGGACGCCATGCGAACGCGTTGATCGATTGACCCACGTCGAACACAGACGTCAACGTCGCGGTGTCGAGGTCGTAGATCCAGATCTGGCTGTTGCCCTCGAAGCTACGCGTGACGGCCAGGCGCGTCCCGTCGGGCGACCATGCCGGGATGTTCGTATTGGTCGCGAATGACACGTCGGTCCGTTCCAGCGTCGCGAAGTCGACGATGACGGCGCCGCCTCCGGCGTTGAAGGCAATGTGTGCGCCGTCGGCCGCCATGCTCAGCGAATGCAGATCGATCTCGCCCGGATCGACGCCATCGACGCGTCGCAGACTGCTGGTCCCGGCATCGAACACCCATAGACCGTAGACCGATGCACCTTCCGCATCCCAGACCGAGCCGATCATTGCGAAGCGCGCGCCGTCTGGCGAAACGACAAATTGGCGTAGGGACACAACCGGCTGCACGACGACGTCCTGGTGTCCGGTGGCCAAGTCGCGCCGTGTAATCTGCGTCCCGTACGAAGGAGCGGTATACAAAATGTCACCGACCGCATTCCATGCGGCGAGGTTGTCGGTGGTCACGAGCGACCCCGCGCTCGAGCCGTCCATCGTCGACACGAGCGTCGCACCGGCGAATGATCCGACAAAGAGGCGAGTTCCATCCGGCGACGGCGCGACCGTCCCATGCGAGCCGCCGATTGGCACGACCGTGTCGGTCGGCGAAACGCTGGCGTGCGCTGCAATGACCGAGGTGCCGTTGCGGAACAACGCAATTTCCGCACCGGGTTCGCTGAGGCCGCAGACCCCGACCTGCGCGCCGCGCATCACCAGCGGAATTTCTGCGATCGTCGGAAACGAGAGCACAGGCGGTTGAGGAACAGAGACGTCGAGCGGCGTTCCGCTCGCTGGCTCACTTGGGCCGCTGGCGAGGTCCGCATCGTCATAGGCCTCGACGACGTACCAGTAGCGCGTTCCATCCTGCAGCGGTGCATCGAGATACCACGTCGACCCGTCATAGATGTACGTAATGTCCTCGTACGGACCACTTTCGGCGAGACTGCGGCGTACGATGACGAAGGAAATTGGAACGAGCTCGTTGGACTCGGTCCAGTGGATCCGCAGTGCCCCACCCGTTGCTGGCGCCGCGACGCTGACCGTCGGTGGGAGCAACAGCACGTCCGTGACGGTGAGAACCACTTCGTTCGACGCGTCGCTTTCGTTGTCGAATGCATCGTAGGCGCGCACCGTGTAGGCGTACGTCGACGCGGCCAGCTCGCCATCGGTGAACGAGAGCGCATCGCCCGCCTGCACTTCCGCTACGTAGTCTCCGTCGCGATACACCGCGTAGAGCGCGGTATCGGGCGATGCGCTCGGCGTCCACGACAAATGTGTGAAGACACCGTCGACATTGCCACTGAGGACGACCGGTTCCGGCGCGATCACGTCACCGACATCGGCGATGGCCGGCTCGCTCGGCGCACTTTCGAACGCGAGTGCATCGACTGCGGTCACGCGGTACGAATGATGACCGTCGATCAAGTCCGCCACGTCGCTCGTCGCCGCGAGCAGCGGCCGCTCGTACGGAGTGACCTCAGCGAGCTGCACATTGTTGAAACCCGTCGTAGCAGCCAGCAATACGAATTTCAGGCGCTGGGTCCTGTAAGGCGCTTCGGGCGTCAGTTGCTGGGTGTCCCAGGAAGGGTAGTCGCGGTGCACGATGCGGATCCATGCGTGGCCCGACCATGCGTAGAGATCGATCGGCGAAGCGAGACCGCTCCACCAGAGTTGGACGGAGGCAACATCATGGACTGCGTCGAAATCGACAACGAGGCTCGGGCCTTCATCGCCCACGCGCGTCGCATACCAGACCCCTTGCCACGCGGTTGCTGAATTTCCATCGACGGCGTTGCCGGCAGCCGAGCAGCAATTGTCGCTGTGCGCGGTCATCGAGAACCCACCACTCGCGTCCGCGGCGACGGCCTGCCCGTCAAGGAACACGCGGTAGCCCACGACATCCGGCTCAGGATTGGCATTCCACTGCAGGCTCACGTGATGACCGGCGACCGCTGCAACAACGCCGGTCGGAGCGCTTGGCGCATCGCCGCGATCCATCCAGATCTCGCCGGGAATGGAGATATTTCCTTCGGCGTCGGTGACCGTCGCCGTGATGCGTGTGGTCCCGACGAGGATGGGCCATGCATCGACATGGATCACTGCGTCCGCTCCGACCGGGTCGAGATCCATGTCGTGCGCACCGGCAGAATCATCGACGTGGACATGCACGGCACCCTGCCGAATGCTGCTGCCGTCGAGTTCGATCGATGCCGCAGTCGTCGGTGAGTACGGTTGGTCGAGCAGCACTGCGAACACGTGGGCTGTCGCCTGCACGCCCGGCGGGGAGTCATTGCCGTAGGTGTCGCGTGCCGAGACGAAATACGTGACATCGCCGGGAGGTCTGCCCGGGTCGTCGAAACTCGTCGCAATGAGCGGCGCCGGGTTGAGTGCCTGGAACACGCCGTTCATTCCACTGCGCCAGAGAATGTAGCCGGCCGTATCGGTCGCGACGCTCGCATCCCATTGCAGATGAACGCCGGCGCCGACAGCTCGCGCGCCAAGGTGCAAGGGTGCGTCGGGTGGCGTGAGGTCCGCATAGGTGACGTGCACGACCGGTGGTGCCGGATCGACATGACCGCCAAGGTCGGTGGCGACTGCTTGCAGCTCGTAGGCTGCATACGGGAGCGCGACCGGCGCCCATTGCACGCGATACGGCGGTGCCGTCTGCGCGGCGCCGATCGGTACCCACGTCGCATCGCCGGAGCGTCGGTAGGCGAATTGCACGGTCGCGATGTCCTGGTCGGCACTCGTCGCGATCGCGACGATCGAATGCTCGAACGACGCGCCATCCTGTGGCTGGAGGAACTGCAGGTGCGGCGGCCCGTTTTCGACCGCGGGCAGGAGGAAGGCCGACGACGGTGGACTGATATTGGCGGCCTGATCGATCGCGCGTACGACATAGGTGTGGCCGCCATCCGGAACGTGGACGTCCGGGTAGTTCGTCTCGACGATCGCGAACGCGCGCAGGTCCACACCGGTACCGCCCGAGGCGTTGACGAGGACCCCGTCGCGGTACAACAAATAACCGAGCAGGTCGGACTCGGTATTCGGATTCCACTGCGCATTGGCGTCAAGACCAGCGAGCACGACTACGAGGCCGGTCGGCGCGGCCGGCGGAGCGTTGTCGACGACGACGTCGACCTCGGCAATCCCGATATTGCCCCGCAGGTCTTCCGCTTCCAGATGCACACGCACATGACCGTCTTCGGCGAATCCGTGCGTGTTCCATGTGCCCAGCAGCTGGTTCTGCTGTGAAACGGGGGAACGGCGGACGTCCTGCACAGGTCCCGCCGGCGACACCGGGATCACGCTCAGCCGGTATTCCTTGAAGTCATCACGACTGAACGCCGTGCCGATGACGTCGACGTTGCCGCCAATTCGAGCAGCCGGAGACGGAACAAGGAGGGCCGTCGCAGGCGGCGTGTGATCGATGACGACCGACGCGTCGTTGCTCGACGCACTTTCGTTGCCGGCACGATCGACCGCTCGCACGAAATACGTGTGCGGTCCTTCGGAAACATCCGGATCGCGATAGCTCGCCGGCGCGACAAGCGTCGCGTTGATCCGTGCACCATCGCGATAGACGGAATACCCAGCGAGATCGGAGGCAACCACGGGCGTCCATTGCAGCACGCTGTCGCGGTGATTCTCGACCTGTGCAACCAGGGTCGTCGGCGCGGGCGGCGGCTGCGTGTCGAGGTGGATCTGTGTCTGCGCGGTCGATGCAAGTCCAACTGCGTCGACGACCCGCAATCGGACCACGTAGTCGCCGTCCGGCTGGCCAACATCGACGTGCGCCAGGATGGCGACATCGACGGGCGTACTGGCGCGCACGAGATCGGACCACTGGCCAGCCGCCGCCTGCGGTGGTGTCGCGATCGCCAGGCTGTAGTTCGCGAAGTGGAGATCCGTTGCCGAACCGAGCACTTCAAGCGCTCGCGTGACATACGCATTGTCGACCGGTGCGCTGATGGTCGCCAGCGGCGGAGTCGAATCGATGTCGAAGTGGATGATCGATTCCGCCGTATTGCCGGCGGCGTCGGACGCGCGCAGGCGAAGACGATATGTTCCGTCTGGCTGACTCGGCGTCCACACCGCCAATTCGCCAGCAGAAATCGGTGAATCGCCTGTGCTAACAGGGGTCCAGTTTTCGCCAGCGGCCGGCGCGACATCCAGCTGGAAATGCGCGAAGTGCGCGTCGGTCGCGTGGCCGTGGATGCTGGAGCGCGCAGCACCGGCGAGCACGCCTCCTTCAGCCGGCGCAGCGATCGACACATCCGGTGGCGTGCGGTCGAGGACGAAATCCTTGTTTGCCTGCGAGCTGTTGCCGGCCCGATCGGTCGCTGTGACGCGCGCGGTGTAAGTACCTTCAGGGATACCCGAAAGATCAGCAACTTGTACCAGTCCCGGCTGGCTTCCTTCTACCGACGCAACGGTCTGCGCATCGGATGTACGCAAAAGATTCGCGCTGTAGTGATCCAGGTTGCGGTCGTCAACGCTGATCTCCACTGTGGATCCGGTACCGGCAAACGTCCCCGCCGGAACCGGAATGGCGAGCACGGGCGCGAGCGTGTCGAGTTCCACTGGCAATTCGACCGTTTCGGTGTTGCCCTGCCCTTGCGCATCACGCACGACGATCCGGGCGGAGTAGATTCCATCGGGAAGCGCTCCGCCGCCGTTGGCGCGCCCATCCCAAGGCAGCGCCTGACTGCCCGCACCGAGCGGGTGATCAAGCCAAAGAGAGCGCACGACGACGTTGCTGGCGCCCAGGATGTCGACATCCGCGTGCACGGATTGCAGCAGGACCAGCGCGATTCGCGTCGTGTCGTTGTGCCCGTCCCCGTTTGGAGAGAAAAGATCGGGCTGGAGCATGGCCGAACCAATCAGGACGGCCGGCGTGCCCAGCGTGATCGGCACATCGATGCCGGACTGGTTGCCCAGCTGATCCAACGCGACCATATGAAGTACCGCAGGTCCGCTGGCACCGTTGCGCGAGAACGTTCCGAGCGAGCCGCCTTCTGCGACCGCATGATCGCCATCCGATATGCCTTGTCGAAGAGGCGGATCGCCGGCGTCGATCGATAGCGTCCACGAGCCGACATGCGCGTCGGACACGTGGCCCGATACCGCGACGACAGCCGGCTGCACGAGGTCGCCCGCAGCCGGACGCGTGATCGCAATGTCAGGCGGCGTCGAATCGAGTTCGACGAAGTAGGTCAGACGACGTGCGTTGCCGCAATGATCCTGTGCGTCCACAACGATCGCGTAGACACCGTCCGGCAGTCCCACTCCGCCCGCTCCGCGGCCATCCCACGACACGTCGACATCGCCGATGACGTCGGTGTCGTCGAGCAACTCGACGAGAGTTCCGCCATCGGGAACGTAAGTGTTCTCCTGCAGCGTTGTCGTCACCACACGCACATGTATTTCCAGTTGCTCCTCCGCTTTGAGCAGGACACGCGCCGTCGCGAAATCGGGACTTCCCGCACCGCTCAATGCCAGCCAACCCGGCGGTTGGCTCGAAAGGCGCGGAGCCGGCGTGTGGCGCTCGATGAGTTCCACGCCGGTATCGAATTCGACCGTGCTCGCCGAACAGACGGTCGCACCGGACCAGTTGACCGCCTTCACACGAACAGTGAGGGCGTCGCTCGGATCCGTAGATGCAGGTGGCGCGATGCGGCCGAGCGGACCAACAAAGTTGTGTCTGTCAGGCACGTAGGGTTGGTCGAGATCGATGCAGCCATCGGCGATCTGGCCTTTGACGAAGCCATCGATGAACGCGCAACGGACGATCCCCGGCGCGCTTGCCCGTTCGGTCTCAATCTTGTACCCGACACCGTTTGCACCCGACACGCGCCCCTCAGTCATGAGCACGAGGAGATTGTCCGCTCCTCGCACAGGGCACACGCGCGTGCCGGTGGCGGGCGAGTCGAGCTGCGCGATGGGGGGCGTGTGGACGATTGGTACGGATTTCGTTCCGACCTGCACGAATCCGCTGCCGTAGTCCGCCTCCAGGCGCGCGGTAATCGTGCCTTCCGGTAGTCCGCTCGTATCGAGCTGAAGTGCCTGCGCATCCGTTCCGGTTTCGAAGAGCGTTGTCCAGTCGCCGGAACTCGTCGCGCGGTAGGAAACGCGAATGGGGCTCGCAGAACCTGCATGAGACACCTCGCCTCGCAGTCCGATCCGGTTGGTCGGCGTCGCTTCGCAGTGTTCGTGACCGATGACGGCCACCTCGAAACTGATTTGATCCGCGGCGCCGCCAGCGCCGCCGTTGCCGGGCGGCACGTTCACTCCGCAACTCACGGCGACTTCCCCCGGCGGGGAATGGTAAAGGCGCCCATCGGTTCCGATCGCGTCGACGATGCCGCTCCCCAGCGTCGTGCCGTCCGCGAAGTCGGGTACAACGAAGAAGAGTGCACCATCGTTTGAGCTGACGGAGTCCAGCACCTTCGCCGCGCCAGTCGAGGTCGACACGGTGATGTGTGCATCCGACATGCGGCCCGGAACGAATTCGCGAGCGCGAACGAGGCACCCAAACGGACCCGATCCCAGGAAAGGCGCAGGCGCTTCGATACCGACCACAAGGATCGGAATCGCAATCGAGGACACCGACGACGTATTTCCGCGCAGGCCACGCACGCGGACCCACAATGCCGTCTGCGGTGGAACGCTCTCCATTGCAAGCGGAGCATCGAAAACGTGTCCGTCCGCTCCTTCGATGCACGCGAACGCGGGACAATGATAGACAGCCGGGACCTGCGCACGAACCTCCCATGCGTCCGGCGAAGGCGTTGCATGCCCGGCATCGCGCAACTGCGTTTCCACGATCAGCTGGTCGATGCCACCGGTTGCATCGCCGACGAAAAGATGTGAAGTGCCTCCGGCCCCGACGATGATTTCCCTTGAGCCGTTGCCGTCGTTGCCGATGTCCTCTTGTGAATAGAATTCGACGATCGGCGCCAAAGCGGATCCGCTGGGAGGCTGATCATCACTGCCTACGTTCGAAAACGCATACGGAAGAAGTACGTCGACAGATGGGCCCGCGAATTCGACGTGGCGGTTGCCGGCCTTGTCCGTCGCCACCATCCGCAGATCGTGCCCGGCATACAGCGCCAGACCGATCCTCTTGGTTGATACCGACTTCCCGCTGGCTTGCTCGGGTGGAAGAAGATCCTCGGGGAAGATGTCCGCGGATGCGGCGCTGCTCCAGTCGGACCCACCGCGTGTCGCGTATTCGAGTGTGAGCGAATCGAGATTGAGGTCAGCCGCCTGGTAGCTGACCTCCGCACCGATCGACTTAGGTTGGCGAGGCTGCGCACGCACGACGACAGGCGTGACTTGACTGAGCAATTGTGGATCGTGGCTGTCGACCGTCAGCCACACGCCGAATCCTTCCACCTCGAAATGGTAGCGGCCGTCAGGCACGAGGTTGCCGCTGTCGTCACGACCGTTCCAGCGGAATTCATGCGCGCCAAGTTCGGCGGATCCGTAAGTCTGGCTCACGTGACGAACGGTCGTGCCGCTTTCCGAGACGATATCGATGCCGAGCGAAACGGGTACGCGGACCAGGAATTGCGCGATCGCTTCGTCCTTGACGCCATCGCCATTAGGTGAAACGAAGCGAGGTTCAACCTGCAGCGCCTCGATCGGCGCACTGTCCTGGGACCCAACGCTCGCCGTTGCCGTGGATCGGTTGCCGGCCAGATCGACGATGGTCAGGCGGACGAGGAAATTGCCGGGCTGCGGTGGAACCCATGTCAGGAACTCGTCGAGGCGCACGGGTTCGTGTGATGGCGGGGTCAGTACATGCCAGACGCCAGGCGCGTCCGCATCGGTCCAGTCGATCTGATAAGAGGCGAAGTTGCGATCGGTGGCGTTGCCGAACAGCTGTATGCCACGGCCGAGCGAAGTCAGGCGCAATATCGTCGGCTCGTTGAGCAGGGACGAGAACACGCGATCAAAGGGCAGTGTTCCGGTCGGATCGCCGATCGCGAGGTGGGTGTCGTCGGGCCACGCGTCAACGATGTCCTGCGCGTAGGCCCATACGCCCGGCTTGACGCCCGCGGACAAGGTTTCGACTTGCCGGTCTGCACGCACTCGCCCGCCGTCGGCGAGCATGTACATCGGCCATGCCGCCGGAATGCTCTGCTCGCATGAATCAATGCGCGGGTAGGTCAACTGGTCGAGCGGGCTCGCCAACGGCAGGTACGTCGACGCCGAGACCCGCTGGGCGGCCGCTGCGCCGGACGCTGAACTCTGGTAGTCGACGATGCCGGCCAAGGACAGCAGTTGCACGCCACTGTAGGTCGAAAGCACGGAAACGACTTCCGTGGTTCCGAAATAAAGTCGATCACCGACGGGATCGTAGAACTGGTGCTGCGTCGTGGCGCGGCTCCAGACGGACGGATCATGGCAGACCGTCTGAATGCCAGCGGGGTCACGGAATGCCTGAGTTGTATAAATTTTGCCAGGTTCGACATCGATCGCCGCATTCTCGCCCGTGAGCGCGCGCTTTCCCGTATAGGACGTGAAGTCGACCACGTAGTCGCCTTCGCGGTTGATCGGCGCCATCGGGCTCGAACCGAGTGGCTCGCCGTTTTCATTGAAGCGGAAAATGCGCTGCGTCGACGCGTCGCCGACAACGATCTCGCCTTCGCGTTCGAGCCAGGCAGCCTGCAGGCGCGAGATGGTGTTGGAGGTGAATTCGTAGGACAACGTGTAAACATCGATCCCGTGGATCTCGCTGCGAGTACCGTCGGCCGTACGGACGAGAACCACCGTTTCGCGCCCATCGCGAATCCGGTGCGAGGCAACCCAGCGGCCATCGGGCGACAGATGGTCGTCGTCCTCCTGGTTGTCATCCGCGATAAAGGTGCCTGCATTGACGCCGCTGCGCGGCAGGAATCGGCGCGGCTTGAGGTTGGAGCTCCCCATCACCACGCCTTCGCTCGTGATCGCCAGAATCGTGCCGCCGCCCTGCAGCGAAAAGGGCCGTGTTGCACCGCTGGCAAGATTGACGGCAGTTGGAGCGTCCCCATCGCTCCAGACGAGGGCCTCTGTTGCATCGAAGAAACGCACGTGTGGGGTCGCGAACGCGTCCATCGGGACGCTCGCTGCAAGCTGTCGTACGGTGTCCGTCTGGTCGACCCGCGTGCTGAAGACCGCGCTTGTGGCGCCGCTGCCGTTGGTCGTTGGAAGCGTGAATACGAGGGTCGCGCCATCGGGAGACGTGCCGACAGCCGAGATTCCGCGCAACCCGCTCCCGCCGTGTGCCGAAAGGTAGGCGGCGACCCATCGCGGCGTGACAACGGGTTCTGCTCCTGGCAGCAGGATATCGCTGCGGAAAAGCCCGTATGGATCACTCGTGCCCGTCGCATCACCGACACCGACGACGCGACTGCCGAACCCGGCTCCGGCAGGTACCCGCTGCCACGTCTTCACGTTGGACGGCAGCTTTGCCATGACTTCGTAAGGCGTGTGTACGGCTTCGAGCGGTGACGAACGATTGAGGTCGACGGTCACCGTCACCGAGCCCAGATCGTGCCCGTCCGCGTCGTGTGCGACGATGGTGTAGTCGCCATCGGGGACGATGCGCTGCGCGTCGTCGCGTCCGTCCCACAGCACCTGCACACGGCCATCGTCTCGGGTAGACACTGTCTCGAACTTGCGTACGATGCGGGGCACCGCATTGCTCACGTCGACGTAGACGCCGACAGCCGTCAACGGCAGGCGGAACACGACGACCGCGCTGTCACGCGCGCCGTCGCCGTCGGGCGAGATATATCGCTCGCTCGTGAAAAAGTTGCCGTCCTGCACGTCGAACGGGAGTGTCGCGACATCGTTGAACGGATTCGCGTCGGTCGCGCCGCCTTGGCTGGTCGCTTTCGCCGTCACCGCTCGCGAGTCTGCCCCGAGAATCCAGCTCCAGTTGAGTTCCAGACTCGCGCCCGCCGCGAGCGAGCCGACCTGTTGCGTCGAAGGAATTTCCGCGCCTCTGTCATCGAGGCCTTCGAACAAGTGCACTGCAACACCCTGTGCAGTCTGGCCGCCGACGTTGTTCACATGGATCGTCGCGTGCACGGACTCGCCCGGCACAGGCAGCGACGGCGTCAGCGTGACGTCCGAAACAGTGATCGCGACATCCGGCAACGCAAGCACGCGAAGGAGCTGGACCGCGGTGTTGTTGGTCTCGTCGGCTTCGGCGACCTGCGCGTCGGCATCGACCATCGCGTAGAAGTGTTCGTCTCCACTGCCAGGCGTTGCAGGTACATCGATGGATACGAGGACGTCCGCGCCTGCGCCGAGTTGGTCGATTGAGGTATGCGCGAGTGGAAGGCCCCCGAGGGATGGGTCGCGTGCGAAGAGCGCGACCGAAAAGGCGGCCGCCGGTGTATCGCCCAGGTTGCGCACTCGCAGGCTCGCAGTCATCGGCGATCCCTCCAGCGCTGGTGACGGCGAGAACGACAGGCTGTCGTCGGCAATCGCAAGGTCGGCGTTGCCACTCAGCGAGACAGTGAACGTCTTGCTCGCGTGATTGTTGGACTCGTTGGACTCGGCCACGAGGTTCGCCGGATCGATATCGGCGGTTAGTGTGGCCGGGCCGATCGTCGACGGCCGCCACGAAAGGTCGCGGGCGATCGTCGTGCCTGCGCCGATCTGCGTGGCGCCGTCGAACACGACGGTGTGGAAGTCACCCTGTGCGATTTCAACATGCAACGTCGCCGTCGGCGCATCGACGGTGCCAAGGTTGTGCAGCAGCAGATGGATCGGTTGATCGTGCCCGACAACCGCGCTGGAGCCGAAAACGATGTCAGCGTCGGTCACGGCAAGGTCGATCGACGACTGGGTGCTGATGCCGACCTCGGCCCGGTTGTTGTCTTCGGCCGCTTCGGCGATCTGGTTGTCCGGATCGGCAACGACCGCGACGCGGAGCGGCCCGGATGCGGTCGCGTCAAAACTGAAATCGAACAGTGCACTTCCGCGCGCGGGCACGTCGAGCGTCATTTCCGCAAGCGTCGGCTCGCCTGTGGGACTGACAGCGACCAGGCGCACCACCGCGCCCATCACCGCTATCGTGCCGACATCGTGGACACTGCCCCGCACATGCACCGTCGCAGGAAACGACGCGATGGTCGTCGGGTCCACGCTGATCTCGCTGGCATCCACCATCAGGTCAGGCTGGCTCGGAGGCGGCGCGATCGTCACGTCGAGGTGGCCGAAGTTGTCGTCTTCACTGGATTCGGCGACTACACCGCCGACATCGAGCGCGAGCCAGAGCGCCCTCATACCCGCGAGGCCCGTGGTATCCCAGCTTTGCTCAACCGTGGATTGCTCGTGGCCGGAAAGTGATGGCACGAAAATAGGAGCGCCGATCGGCGTGCCGCCGGCGCTCGGATCGCCGACGTACCATTGGGCGGAAGTGGCTGCGACGCTGGCGTGACCGTCGTTGATGACGGTCGCCGAAACAATCACATGGTCGCCATCACGGGGGGACGCGGAGCTGATCCGCAGGCTTCCTGCAATGGCGAGATTGGGCTGCGCGTCCTGCGACGATGCGACCGCGGCGAGCGCGGTCGCATACACACTACCGTTCCAGTCGCCGGCGTGCTGCTGCGAAGAGGCCAGATACAGTCGTGCACCTTCGACTGCACCCGCAGTCAACGCGATGCGCGAGCCGGCTGCGAATACCTCCGCGGTGTCAGTGATCGACGACGATCCGCCGTCGCCGAACGAGCCGTCCGCATTCTGGCGGGCAGCGATCCAGTTGGCGGCGCGCGTGCGCGCGTCGGCATAGGTCGACCCGACGCCATTCAATGCCGAAGCGCCGCGCAGGGTCGCGAGAATGCGTGCACTGCCCCTTTCGGCGAAACCGAATCCGCCATCCGGATACTGGCTGCCGGCTAGATACTGGATTGCTTCGGCCGGAATGTCCGCGCTTCGTCCGGCCACTACCATGGCTTCCGTCGTGACGGCGCTGTCGAACGGTGTCGACGTCCAGCCGGCGAGCAGGCCCCAGCCCTTTCCCGGCTCCCGCGCCGCGAGCAGAGCGGGCAGATCAGTGTCCGACGCCGCGGATGCGAACCGTGCCGCACGCTGATCCAGCGTCGCAACCGAGCGTGCCGCAAGCCAGCTGTTGGCCGTCGCCAATCCGCTGAAATCCGGATGCAACCGGCGCAACGCGGTGTAGACCGCAGAGGTGTCGCGAACCGCCGTCGCTGGCCGATCCTCCCAATGTCCATCTGTGGCTTGCTGCGACTCGAGCCATGCAACAGCGGCCACGGCGCCACCCGGCGCGGTTGCCGCGCCACTTCCGTGCAGGATCTCGGGCAATCCGGCGGTGGCAGTGCCGTTGGCGTCGGTGGCGATGCGCAGGATTGCGCGACCGTTCGTCATCTGGGCGAAGCGCTGTTGCAGGCGCGAGCGAAAGTGCTCGAGCGCGACCACGTCATCCGCCGGAACACTTTCTCCCGGTCGATGCAACAGAATCAGCGCGGCACGGAATTCCTTCGGTGCCGTCGAGACGTCGGGAATCCGCGGTCCCTCTGCAGCGACGATCTGGCCGACGCCAATGGTTTCGCGGGTTCCCGGTGTGATCGCGCCTTGCAATGGATAGTCGATCGGACTTCCCTGCCCTCCGCGGATCAAGCCGAAATCGGGGACTTCTGATGCGCTCGCGAAACCCGACAGGTACAGATCCAGCGGACTGTAACGATGACGTGTATCGATCGCCTCGAAACTGCCATCCCCGCGGTCACGCCAATCCGACCCGTACATCACGGAGGCGTCGGTATCGAGGAAGTAACTCCAATGCGCACCATCGCGACCGAGCAGATCGGCGCTGGTGCTGCCATCACTTTTTCGATAGCGGACGCTGGCGACCCAGCGATGCATGAGTTCGTGCGCGGCTGTATCGAGCAGGAATCTGTAACCGGGCGACGCCCCATCGAAGCTGTAGCGGCTAAGTGCCGCCATGTCGAGATAGCCCTGGAGCTTTCCACTCGCGCTGCCGAACTGCGCCGCGTAGTTGAAGATCGGTGCGCCGATGCCGGAGACATCGTTGGCAATACTGTTGTAGAACGCGATCGCCTCTTGCGTCTCGAACTCGAACGTCGTGAAAGTGATCAGGAAATCGTAACGATCGGGATGCGCTGTGTAAAAGGCATGGGCGACATCCTGGCGGGGCTGCGTGACTCCCCGAGTGTAATCACCGGATAGCTCCATCAGCGTGAGGTTGCCGCGCTCCTCCACCGCGCCGATCGACTGGGACGGCACGAAGTCCTGTGGTTGCGGCTTCTCGATGCAGTGTTCGAGATCCTGAGAAGACCCGCTGCCGGCGATACAGAAAAAACAGCCGGCAAACAATCCGCGCAGTGCGCGGCGGCCCATCCTTGGCCCGATCGGGTGGTTCATTGAAGGTCAGTGATGTGGGGAGAGTGGCAGCGCAGCGACGGGTTGGACGGACCCTGGATGCTCCGCGGGGTGATCCCAGTCCGACCGCGCCTTTTCCAGCGCATGAGGATCGAGCGCTTCTCCATCACGGAGCCGAATCGCGACAGTCCGACCCAGCAACGAAACGTCCGAGCGCAGCTGCACGCCATCCGCATCGATGGAATAAAGCTTCAGACCGGTCCCAGGAACGCTATCGCCCTCGGCCACTCGCGCGGCCGGCGCTGACGCGACGACAAACACAGCCGCACGCACATCCGTCGCGTGCGCCAGTAACTTGACGCGCAACTGCTCGGCTCCTTCAACTCCCTCGGCATACGCGATCGCGCACGCCACCCCGCCAGCCCAGCACCAGGTCCGTTTCATCATGGTATCGGCTTGTCCCCAATAGTTCGCATCGGACAGCTTTCGCGCGTACCGCAATGCCTGGACGCGTGCAGGAACTCTATACGACCCGCTCCTCTCCGTTCGCCATCGAGCCGCTCGCTCGCTTGTACGAAAAAGACGCCAAGCGAATGAGCCGGAACGCGAGTTCGGGCGACGACAGACGCCGATCCGCGGACCGATGGTGGTGGCGACAGCGCGATAGTGCGTTGTTCCCTGCTCGAAATGGCGAGCCGGCGACGCTGTTGACTTTTTCCAGGCACTTGTGAAATGACCCACCGAAATCGCCCAAGTTATGCACGCGGCAACGCATCCCCGCGATGCGCAACGGCCTATCCGTGGCCAGAGTCGAAACGACATCGTCTGTCAGTTCAGTGCGGAGGCGGCTGCGCCGGCGTTGCGATCGGAGTCAACGGGCCCGGGCGTGCTGCCCGATGATCCCAGTCGGATCGAGCAGTTTCGATTCCCTTCGACTGGATCAATTCGTGGTCACGCAGCCTGGCGGTGAACGGGGAACCGATCAGCAAATGCGCAGAACGCACATCGAGCCCATTCGATTTGATCGAATGAAGTTTGAACCCCTTGCCGTGAAGCCCGTCGCCCTGTTCCCCGCGCAGGTCAGGCCGGACGGCGACCGTGAAGACTGCCGCACCAACTTCTGTAGGATGTCCCAGCAAGGTCATTGTCGTGCGCTCCATCGCTTCTCCCCTGTTCGCGCGTACGAAGACATACGCCATAGCACCGATCCAGTGCCTAGTCCGTTCTAAAGTGCCCTTCAATTTCCCCGAAAACTACTCGCGAAAGTGCGCCCGCACAGCGCGAGCAATTTTGACGCGCGGCAGCGGTAACCCGCTGGACGATCTCTGTGCATGACCAAACTATTCGGCTGCTCAGAAGAAAACCGCGATCAGGAGCACATATTGAAGTAATCCACATACAGGTCATTTAGATGCCACTTGTTCGTCGCCAACCGTTTTCGCGACGAACTCCAATTTCGCGACGAACTCCAATCATTCATGCAGATTCCTCCAGAGCGCAGCCGTGCCTGTTGTGGAGAAACCCACATGAACCGTGACAAGGAAGAGCCTGCGCGTGCTGCAAGCCTTTTTTGGGCGCAATGTCTTTCCTGCCTGTTCTTGTTGAAACGCCCAATCAACCCCACTGCGGCTGCACGGGCGGCAACCTCACCAGCGCAATGAATGCATCGATCCAGGCACGGGATTCCTGTTCGGTGAAGTGATGGAACAGCATGGCAATCTCCTGCGAGCGGAAAGTGATGTGGGGGATGGCACATAGAACGTCCAATCGAGTCTCACTGCGACATCGATGTGTCCATCGCAGTGCTCGTAGCGCTCGTTCCCGTTCTCGCGCCCAATCGTGGCGGAGGTGCGGCGGCGGAGGACGGATGGGCAGGCAAACGCATTAACATCGGCGGATGACCGCCCCCACGCGTTTCACCCTAGTGCTCCGATGATGAACCGGACCCGGCAGTTCTGGCTGCTGCAGATCAGTGCGTGGACCGGCTACGGGCTGGAAAACTTCCT
>NZ_JBDSWZ010000212.1:0-5200 GCF_039926425.1 Dokdonella sp. | reverse complement strand
CACGAGACCCGCATTGCCGTGCACGCCGTTGTAGTCGCCGGTCGCGGAATAGACGGCGAGCCGTGAAACGTCGATCAGGCACGCAATCACCACGCCGGTGCCGATGAAGGCTTCCTTGCTCAAACCGGCGCGCGCGAGAAACGCCGAGCGCAACGCTCCCTGCATGCCGGCGAGTCCGCCGAGAAATCCGCTGAGCAAACCGCCAACCGGCAGATAGCGTGCACCGAACGCGAGCGTCTGGAATCGGGGAATCAGTTCGAGGCTTGCGAACACCAGTAGAAGCAAACCGACCACAAGCTTTACGGCGGTCACTTCGAACGCATGCCCGGCAATGACGTAGACGACGAGCGGATGGCTGTCGACCAGCCACGTCAGCACCCATGCTCCCGCCACGGCCATCACGCAGGCGGGCACGCCGAACAGCAGCACCACCCTTCGATCCGCATGCCTGGCCGTCAATGCAAGCTTGAACAAGCCATTGAGGAAATGGACGACGGCCGTCAGCGCGACGGCCTCGCCGACCGGAAAGAACAAGGCGAACGCCGGCAGCAACAGCGTACCGAGCCCAAAGCCCGAAAAGAACGTCAGGGCCGACGCGAGCAAGGCCACGCTGCAGACGATCAGATAGCTCATCTGGCAATCATAGGCGGTGCTGCGGCTGCTGCGATGCACCCGGCGATCACGGTCGAATTTGAAGTACCCTCCGCAGCGAAATCTGCCGACGGGAGGCGTCATCGACATCGCGTTGAACACGAGTCGCCGAAACGCCCTCTTCCCGGTCGCCGTGGTGCTGCTCTTCCTCGGGCTGGTGGCGCTCAACGTCGATCGGGCAAGCGGGCTGACCCGACTCATCTGCTTCGGCGATCGCTTCTCGTCGACGCGACTGCCGGACGTGGTGCAATCGCAGCCGTTTGTATTTGCACGCAGTGACGGCTACGACGGGCAGTTCTACGCGCAGATTGCAACGCGCCCGCTGCTCGACGATCCCGAGTTGGCGCGCGCGCTCGACAGCCCCGACTACCGCTCGCGTCGTATCGGGCTGCCATGGCTCGCATGGCTCGCCGGTTTTGGCTACACGCCGTGGGTGCTGCAGGCGTACGCGCTGGCCAACGTGCTGGTGTGGCTCGCGCTGGCATGGATGCTGTTGCGCTGGATTCCACCCGATCGATTCACCGCGCGGCTTGCGTGGTTCGGCGCGGTGTTCGGCGTTGGCTCGATGATGAGCGTCGCGCGCGCGCTGACCGATCTGCCTTCGGCATTGCTGATCGCGACAGCAATCCTTCTCGCCGAACGCGGGCGCAAGCGGAGTGCGGTCGTCGCGTTGGGCTTCGCGGCATTGACGCGCGACACCAGCGTCCTCGCTGCCGGTCTTCTGATGTCGACGCAACGCGATGGCTGGCGTGAATGGATGCGCGGGGCGCTGTCGGCGGCGCTTGCGATCCTGCCGGCCGCGCTGTGGGGAGCGTATGCGCACTGGCGGTTTCCCGGATCCCCTCAAGGCGACAGTGCAAATTTCAGCCTGCCGTTCGTCGCGATGGTCGGCGCACTCGGTCCGCTGTGGCGCGCGGTGCCACAGCTGGGATGGCATGCATTCGCCACGCAGGCGCTTACGACGATCGCGCTCTGCGTGCAGTTCCTTTTTCTGGTGCTCTCGGCGCGTCGTTTGTGGCACACGCGCTGGTGGAGGGCGGGCGCCGCGTTTGCGCTGTTGTTCGCGCTGCTCGGTCCTGCGGTGTGGCAGGAAGCCACCGCGGCTGCGCGCGTCGTGCTGCCCATGACGCTCGCGTTCAATATCCTGTTGCCGCGCGACCGTCGCTGGAGTGTTGCGGTGTGTGCACTCGGCAATCTCTCCGTGCTGCATGGCCTCGCTTATCTGTTGCCGACGACCTGGACGACCCTGCCGTGAGCGACGCGCCCGTACCGCAGCTGAGCGTGCTGATTCCCTGCTACAACGAAGTGCGCACGCTCGCGAGCGTCGTGCGTGCGGTGCTGGCGACGCCTGTCGAATCGCTGCAGATCGTGCTGGTCGACGATGGCTCGACCGACGGCACGCGCGACCTGCTCGCATCGGCGGAACTCGGCCTGCGCGACGGCATCGACAAGGTGATCCTGCACGCGCGCAACCAGGGCAAGGGCGCCGCATTGCGCACCGCGATCGGCGCCGCCGACGGCCGCGTGATGGTGATCCAGGACGCCGACCTCGAATACGATCCGGCCGACTATCCGCGCGCGCTCGCGTTGATCACCTCGGGCCGTGCCGACGTCGTCTACGGCTCGCGCTTCGTCGGCAGCGAGGCGCATCGCGTCGTCTACTTCTGGCACATGGTCGGCAACCGCTTTCTCACGCTGCTCTCCAACATGTTCACCAACTTGAACCTCACCGACATGGAAACCGGCTCGAAGATGTTCCGCCGCGAGGCGATCGACGGCATCGTGCTGGAGGAAAACCGCTTTGGCATCGAACCGGAACTCACGGCCAAACTTGCGCGCAAGGGCTGCGTCTTCTACGAGATCGGCATCGCCTACTTTGGCCGCACCTACGCAGAAGGCAAGAAGATCGGCTGGCGCGACGGCGTGCGCGCGATCATCGCGATCGTGAAGTACAACGTGTTCCACTGATCACGGCCCACCGCGCCGAAGTTGGCTCAGGGCAATTGCGCCAGCAACTGGAGAATGCGGCCGGTGATCGATTGCACTTTGTACGGGTCGATGCCGCCGGTGTCGCTGTTGGACATCGCGATCACCACGTACGGATCCTCGCCGGAGTTCTGCAGCATCCACGCATGCGTCAGCACGTGGTAGCCGTCGCTGGATGCGAGGCTGCCGCCCTTGTACCAGACCCTGTCCCACGCATTGCGGACTTCCGGTTGCGCACTCTGCGCGCTGAGCGCGCGGTCCACGAGCGCGATCGCATCCGAACCCTGCGGAAGATGGCGGTGGTGCGCAAACGCGCGGCAGATGTCCATCGGAGTGGCGCGCCAGCTTCCGCTTGTGAGGAGGCCGGTGTTTGAGTAGGCCCCCGACCCCGGCACGTACGGTCCGAGCGGCACGATCTCCTCGTCGATGAATTGCTGCTGGTCCGGTTCCGTTCCATCGACGTACGCCTGCGCCGTCGCCAGCGGGAACGTGAAAAACAAGTGGAACTGCTCGCTGATGTCGAGCAGCGGCTTGAGCACGGACGGTTGCGCGACGCCGTATGCATCAATGGCCTGGTCGATGGCGGCCCGGCCGACGCGGTGGTGAACGTGGTCGGTCGCGGTGTTGTCGCTGATGCCGATCATCAGCGTGGCCATGTCCGACAGCGAGAAGATGGTGCCGAGCGGCTCGCCGTTGATGGTGCCACCGGAGGCGATCTGAGATGCGGCCAGCGTGATGGATTCCTCTGCTCCGATGATTCCCTGGGCAATGCCGCGCCCAAGTCCCGCGAGAACCCAGAGCTTGAAGATCGATGCAGTCGCGCGCAGCTGCGACGAATTGAGCTCCGCCAGCGCCGTGCACTGGTCGTTCGCGCCGATGCGGCCGACGAGGATGGCCGGCGCGCCGGACAGCGTGCCGAACTTCGCCACCGACTGTGCGAGATCGAGGCCCTGGTCCTCGGCGTATTGCACCGAGCCGCTGTAGTTGCTGACGCCGAACAGAACGATTCCGTGCGCGCCTGAATAGCGGGCTTCGAGGTTGAGGAATCCGAACGGCGTCGACAGATCCGGCCGGGCGATCACCACGGTGACCTGCACCGGCGTCACGGCGACCACGTCGCGGATGATCGCGTTGGGATAACTGGTCCGCAGCGACTGGAAGAACGCCTGGGTGTCCGCAACCGACACGGTCCAGGACGCATCGAAGTGCGCGGCGATTTCCTGCGGCGTGGTCGTTTCGCCGGCGGCGAGCTCGCTCATGATCCAGGCCAGCTGGTCGGTGGTCGGCCCGGCCGGTAATGCGAAGGTGTTGCCCACGCGCGGGAAATACGGCCCGACGATCGGAACCTCGAAACTGTCCGAATAGAGCCGGTCGGCCCAGGCCGACGTGAATGGCAGCAGGCTGATCAATACGAGAGCAAAGCGTGTCATGGGAAGTCCTCGTCCGGATTTCATGCGCGGTGGGCGCACGTGAATCGCGCCGCTGATCGATCCATGCGTCAAACAGCGCGCATATGGCTCACGGTCCATCGACCCGACTTCCGTTCGTCCGGCGGTTCAGGAATCGCGCAGTTCCCCGGAGTCTTGGCGGGCCATCGCGTCGATCAGCCAGATCCGCGCGGCCTGCCAGTGGCGCTTGACGGTGGCAGGCGACGACGCCATTGCGTCGGCGGTTTCCTCGATGCTCAGGCCGCCGAAGTAGCGCAGCTCGACCACGCGCGCCTTGGCCGGATCGATTCGCTCGAGCCGTTCGAGTGCGGCATCGAGGTCGACGAGGTCCGTCTCGTCCGACGGTGCCTCGACGTCGATTCCCGACAGCGTCACCCGTTCACCCCCATCGCGCTTCAGACGGGCGCGCGCGCGCGCGTGATCGATCAGAATCTCGCGCATCACGCGTGCAGCCAGCGCGAACAGATGACTGCGATCTGCGGCGGCGAGCGCCTGCGTCCCTGCCAGCCGCAGCCACGCTTCGTTGACCAGCGCGGTCGGCTGCAGCGTGTGATTGCGTCGCTCGTTGCGGAAGAGTTGCGCGGCGAGGCCGCGCAACTGCGGATAGAGCACGCCGACAAGGCGATTGCCCGCGTCGGCATCCCCGTCGCGCCATGCGCTGAGCCATTGCGTGATGTCGGCCGACATGACGTGGGAGTCTACCCGGTCGCTGGTGGCCGCACATCGTCGGCGCTGCCCTACACTAGGCAGGTCCGCGGCACGGGGAGGCGCGATGGATCCGACGGTCGAAATCGACGCGTTGCACTTGCTCGAACAGGTGTTGTCGTTGCCGCCGGCCGAGCGCGACGCCTGGTTGACGTTGCAGCGTACCCGCGTCGCCGTGCGCGAACGCGTACGCGGCCTCCTCGCGCGTAGCCACGACACCCGCGGCTTTCTCGAAACGCCGGCGGTCGATTCGCGCTGGGACACGGGCGGACCTGCACTGCCGGTGGCCGGTGATCGCGTCGGCGCGTGGCGCATCGTGCGTGAACTGGACGCCGGCGGCATGGGCGTCGTGTTCCTTGGCCGGCGAGACGACGGAACCTACGAGCAGCAGGTCGCGATCAAGTTCGTCC
>NZ_JBDSWZ010000211.1:0-17396 GCF_039926425.1 Dokdonella sp. | reverse complement strand
ACCGTGCCATCGGCGTTGCCGTGCAATACGAGAGTTGGCACCGTGATCTTTTGAAGATCGGCGCGGAAGTCCGTCGTGCCAAATGCCTCCATGCACCCGAGCGCTGCCGCGAGGTCCGACTGCAGCGCAAGCTTGAACGATTCCTGTCGTTCCACCTCCGTCACCATCATTTCGCCGTCGGCTGTGAAGAAATCGCGCGTGAACTGATCGAAGAAGACTTCCCTGCCGGCATTGAGCCCGGCTTGCATTTCCTGCGCTTTCTCCGTGGTCAGCGGCCCCTCGGGATTGTCATCGGTCTTGAGCATGTACGGAGGGACAGCCGACGCGAACACGACGCTGTGCAACCGCGCTTCGCCGTGGTTGCGGATATACCGTGCCACCTCGCCTCCGCCCATTGAAAAGCCGACCAGCGTCACGTTGCGCAGATCGAGATCCTCGATCACGCCGGACAAGTCGGCCGCCAGCGTGTCGTAGTCAAAGCCCGATGCGGGATTTTCCGAACGTCCGAAACCGCGGCGATCGTACGCGACGACGCGGAAACCCGCGTCGCGCAAAGGGCCAATCTGCGCCTTCCACGATTCGGCCGACAAGGGCCAGCCATGGATCAGAACGACGGGGCGACCACTCCCGCCGGTGTCTTCGACGTGCAAGCGAACGCGCTGTGTAGAAGCTGGGGTGGTTGACATTTCGCACTCCGATTTCAATGGAAACGTGGGGGCGGATCCGCTGCCCCGATGCGCCCATGCTCGAGGTTCCGCCATGAGTCGGTCGTGAATGCATCCAGCTGGCACCAGGTTGCAGAGACAGAATGGACGCCTGCCTTGGACGTGGCCCCGCATCATTGGACGGCGTCGATGCGCGTGCGTCTCGACGACCTGGTGCGTCAGCGTTGCTCGCTGTCGCCCACGTGCGGCTGCACGCAAGTGTTTGCGCAGCAAGCGACCTCAGGCGCTTGCAGTGTCCCTTTCGACTGCACTCGTGCGTGGAGGAACGTATGCCTGTCGTTGACCTCGCAAACGCCGATCGCTCCACCTCGCACATGCGCCGTGCCATCGTGTTGGCCGCTCTGCTGGTCGGTGCGATCGTGATGCTCCTGTTCGCGAACGCTTCGACCATTCGAATCCTGCTCAGCGGCAACCATGGACTGCGGATTGCACAGTTCCAGAGCGCGCCGCTGCACACCGCGAGCGCCGGTGCCGATCGTGTTTATCTGGTCAGTACCCAATCGGACACGCGCTGGGCCGGAGGCGGGAGCCGTGCCAATGCAATCCGGATCCCGTTTCTCCACGTGGACCTGTGGGCGATCGACTCCACCACTTCAACGGTTGCCTGGCGCCGGCGCCTTCGCACCTATCGCAACGGCGAAGGCACAGGCCCCAGCCTGGATGCGTATCGTATTCTCGGCGCCGATGGAGAAACCCTTTGGCTGGACATCCGGGGCCCGCTTGGTGTCTCGCTTGCCGATGGTCATGTCGTCGCCGATGCAGCGCGAATCGAGGCGCGCAATCCACGCCTCGCAGGCAAGCTGGTTCTCGACCGCGGCTACGTCGCATTCGGGCGTAACGGTCTGCAGCTGACGCTGGACGACGCGAGCCAATGGCGAATCGACGCCGCCGATCTCGTCGCGGAACCTCGTGACGTTCCGGTCAGCCGACCAGCCACCATCATCATGCCGGCAAAAACGGGGACGTCTGCGAGCCAGTTCCAGACGCGCGCGCTGGAGATGGGCAATCGGGGCGAGCATGCGCACGACATGCTCGTGCACATCGACGTCGCCACCGGCCGCAGCGATGCGCTCGACCTCAGCAGCGCGAGCCTTGCGGTGGTCCCCGCCGGCGAACGCTGAGCCCGTCTGCGAACGTGCAGTGCTCTTCATCCAGCCGCGTGGCCGACCGGATTGCAGGGCTGATCCCGCTGGTTCACTCCACGTTGCGCAGCGCTTCCACAAGTCGTCGAATCTCGTCGCCGTCGCTGCGCACTTCACCGCACTGGAGATCCTGCAATCGCTCCGGGCGATGGCGCATCTTTGACGCGAGCGCGCGCTTTGCCGACGCATGGAATTCGGTGGCACCGGTCTTCGCGCGCAGACGGACGATGTTGGCGGAATCGATCCCGGCTCCCGGCATGACGACGATGCGGCTCCCTGCCTGGTCGACCAGCTGACCCACCAACGTGGCACCCGCGACAGCACTGGTTTGCTGGCCCGAGGTCAGAACGCGCTCGCAGCCGAGCGCGACGATGTCTTCCAGCGCCTGTCTCGGATTGCTCGTGATGTCGAACGCGCGGTGGAATGTGACCCCGAGGCATCCGGCAGCAGCGACGAGCGTTCGACATCGGTCCATGTCGACCCGGCCATCGGCATCCAGCGCGCCAATGACCACCCCATCACAGCCGAGGCGCACGCAGTGTTCGATGTCGCCGAGCATCGTCTCGAGTTCGAGATCGTCGTAGAGGAAGTCGCCGGCCCGCGGGCGGATCAACACGTACAGAGGAATGCGCAACCGGTCCCGTGCAATCGCGATGGTTGTGATGGTCGGCGTCAGTCCGCCTTCGCCGAGGCTGGCGCACAGCTCGATGCGATCGGCACCGGCGTCTTGCGCCATCAATGCCGACGCCGGCGAGTTGGCGGCAATCTCGAGCAGGGGTCGCGTCATACCGGCCATGCCGTCAAAAGGTGCTTTTCGCGGGGATCAGGGCGTCCTGCTTGCTGGCATCGCAAACCGCATAGGAAAACCCTTTCTGGATTGCCCATGCACCGGCATCGCCGTGACGGTTGAGCGCGAGGAATCCGACTTGAAGGTCCTTCACCCCGTGCGGCTTTCGCTTGATGATGCGCGCCACCGCTTCACGACAGGCATCTTCGGGTGAACGCCCCTGCCGCATCAGTTCGACGACAAGGAAGCTGCCGACATTGCGGATGACTTCCTCGCCAACTCCAGTGGAGGTCGCGGCGCCGACGTCGTTGTCGACGTAGAGGCCGGCTCCGATGATCGGGCTGTCGCCGACGCGACCATGAAGCTTCCACGCCATCCCGCTGGTCGTGCACGCACCCGACAGATTGCCGTGCGCGTCGAGCGCGAGCATGCCGATCGTGTCGTGGTTGCGTGCATCCCCGCGCACGCCACCTGCGGGCGTCGCCTGATCGCTCTTCACTTCACTGTTGGCGACCGGATCGTAATGCGCGGTCTTCAACCATGCGCGCCACGCCGTCTCCGATTCGGGCGTCAGCAGATCCTCTTTCGCAAAGCCCTGCTCGATCGCGAACTGCAGCGCGCCGTCGCCGACCAGCAACACATGCGGCGTCTTCTCCATCACACGTCGCGCAACGGAGATCGGGTGAGCGATGTGTTCGATTGCAGCGACGGCACCACAGTTGCCGTGCTCGTCCATGATGCTGGCGTCAAGCGTGACGCGGCCGTCGCGATCCGGATATCCGGCGCGACCGACACTGTGATTGCGCAGATCCTGCTCGGGGACGCGCGCACCGGCTTCAACCGCATCCAGCGCGCGACCACCCTTTGAAAGAATCTCCCACGCGGCCGCGTTCGCGGCAACGCCGAAATCCCAGGTCGAGACGACACGTGCGGATGCGCGTTTGACAGCAGCCGTTGCGCGCGCAGGAGTGGCGAGCAACAGGGACGATGCGAGAATCGAGTCTTTCAGGAACGTACGTCGGTCGGCCATGCGATCCTCGGGTGACGGAGGGAAACGCCAAGGCGACGACGCATTCGCCGCCGCCCCGCTTCACCGCCGATCGTAACCCGATCGGGACGCCGGAGACCGTGATCGCCTGTCGTTGTCAGGCGATCGTCACGCGCAGTCGTGTTCGCAATGCGCCGGTGAGCTCAGCGATCCTGCACGGTGAAGCGCACCTTGTAGCTCGCCGTGCCGTTGATGAAGAGGTCGACGATGTACGAGCCTGCCGGCCATCCATCGGCCGGTTTGTTCACGGCGAATGTCGCGACGTCGTTGGTGTCGGTCGTCAGTTCGACCGTGCGGAGCTTGAAGTTGGGCGGCGCAACGCCGTTGGTATCCGTGGCGATCCACACCGAACTCAGGTGTGACCCCGAAGGCACGTCGATCAGCGATGCGTGCAGGAACAATCGTGGTGTGTCCGACGCGAAGGAATCACTGATCCGTCCGGATTCACTGTCGGAAACGGCGAGACCGTCCAGATGAGGCGTCCCGGCGACTGCAACCGCGCAGAGCAGCAGCGCGAAGCCGGCGGTAAGGATCGTCAATGCGCGATGGATCATGAGGGTTTCCTGTTGCACGGGATCGGCGGCTCTTCGTCCGTTGCGAGGCGGACAGGCGATCCGCGGTATCTGCGAATCACGTCAGGAGCAAAGACTCCTATGCCAGAAGCGTGCCATCCCTCATCTCCGGGCGAGCGGATCCCCCACCCATGGACGATCGGAAGGACCGTCGTCCGCATGTGTCGTCATTCGGCGGTTTCTGCTGCGCCGGGGACAACGCGATCCATCCCGCATCTCGCGAGATGCGCGTTGGATGTCGCAATCGAGCGTTCCTCGACGTTCACTGCAGCAAGCGCGGCGGGTCGCCGTTGACACACAACGGTTGTCCGACCCTCGCTCCACCTCTCCACGAAGGCCGTCCACCCAAGCAGACCCTGCCCCTTGCTTCCGTTACCCGTCTGCCGCTGGACATCGCGCTGTCGATGACCTTCTGCGTCGTCCCCGTCGCGGCAACGACGGCCCAATCGCTCACTCCGCCGGCGCGCGCGCGTCGCCGATCAGCGTTGGCAACAGCTCCGAGACGGTCGGGTGGATCGGTACCGTCCGCTGCAACTGCGTGGCGGTTGCTCCGACGCTCATCATGTCGATGAAACCGTGGATGGCTTCATCGCCTTCACAACCGAGGATCGCGGCGCCGAGGATCGCTCGGGTTCCAGCATCGACGACCACTTTCATGAAACCAAGCGTCTCGTCTCGTTCGACCGCCCGCCCGACATGCGTCATCGGGCGCTTGGCGATGAGATAGGGTTTGCCGCGCGTTCGCGCTTCGGCCTCCGTGATGCCGATCCGACCCAGCGGCGGGTCGATGTACAGTGCATAGCCGCTGACGCGATCGGACAGACGGCGTCGTTCGCCGTCGAGCAGGTTTGCGGCGATGATTTCGTAGTCGTTGTAGGCGGTATGCGTGAAGGCGCCGCGGCCGTTGCAGTCGCCGAGTGCCCAGATGCCGGGAACACTGGTTGCCAGTTCGTCGTCGACGGTGATGTAGCCTCGTGTATCCACCGATACGCCCGCACGATCGAGGCCAAGATCGCGGGTGTTGGGCGTTCGCCCCACCGCAATGAGCACATGGCTGCACGCGACCGGATCGCCGTCGAGGGACACCGTGATGGATTCGCCCGAACCCGCAAACGTGATTGAAACCACACCGGTGCGGATGTCGATCCCCTCGCCTTCGAGGATCGAACGCACTTCCGCCGAGACGTCTTCGTCCTCGCGTCCGATCAACCGCGGACCTCTCTCAACCACAGTGACGCGCGCGCCAAATCGCCGATGCGTCTGTGCATATTCGAGCCCGATGTAGCTGCCTCCAATGATCAGCAGATGCGCCGGGACGCGATCAAGGGCCAGGATCGACGTATTGGTGAGGTAGGGAATCGCACCGAGACCCGGCATGTCCGGCACCGTCGCGCGCGCGCCGACATTGAGGAAAATCTGCGGCGACGTGAGCAGATCGTCACCGACGCGCAGCGTGTGCGCGTCGTCAAAGCGCGCGTGCCCCTCGATCACCATGCAGCGGTCCATGCCGTCGAGCCATGCTCTCACGCCCTCGCGTGCATGGGCGATCACGGTATCGGCGCGCGACTTCACTTTTGCCATGTCGATGCCGACATCGCCGGTGATCAGCACGCCAAAATCCGCTGCCCGACGGGCGACATGCGCTGCGCGCGCGCTCGCGACCAGCGTCATGGTCGGCATGCAGCCAGTGTTGACGTAGGTGCCGCCGAGGAATTTTCGTTCCATCAACGCGACGGTCTGACCCGCCTTCGTCAGGCGGTCGGCGAGCGGAGGACCGGCCTGCCCGGCACCAACGATGATGGCGTCGAATCGACGGGTCATGACGATCTCTCCGCGAAGCCCACAGTGGTCGCGCGACAGCTTGATGACGAGGCCCACGCATCGCATTCGGGACACATGCATTGCTCCTGACGAGTCCAAGCCTGCGCCCTACTCTACAGGCGCCGGGAAAATCGCGGCACCATGACGCGTCGCCCGCACCGCGACTTTTCGCCCATCGCGATCAATACGGTTACGATGCGCGCCTTCGCATTGTCGCGGGCCGTGTCCGCAAAGCAGTTGTTGGTGGCGCATTACGCCGGTCCACTCCTGACCCACATCACTGCCGCCGCGTTGCTGGCTGCGCGGGACGCTGGCGACACCGACTGGACGGGATCGCTCGACCTCGGCGTTTCCACGCAGACCGCGCAGCTGGCAAGCGACCGCTGGCAATGGCGGGGCGCGCATTACCCGTACGCGGAGCGACTGAAGGACCGGACGATCCACTACTGGAATGGCGACACGTTCGCGTTGGCGTCGCGGTTTTCCGGTTCATTGATCAAGCTCGTTCCCACCGAATGGGGCGCTCCGACGTTCGAGATCGACGGCATCAAGATGCTGCCGACGTCGAAGGAATCGCCGTTCGAGGACGCGCGGCGCAAGGTCGCGTTGATCGATCCACGCGGCAAGGTCGTGCTTGATACCTGCGGTGGACTGGGTTACTTCGCCGCGTGCTGCCTCGACGCGGGCGCGGTGCGAATCCGCTCGTTCGAGAAGAACGCCGACGTTCTTTGGCTGCGTACACTCAATCCCTGGTCACCGGATCCCGATGCGCCGGCAGGCAGCGCGCGACTGGAGCTTGAACACGCTGACGTGTCGCACGCGATCGCCACCATCGCCGATGCCTCGGTCGACGCACTGCTGCACGATCCACCGCGCTTCGGCATCGCCGGGGAGTTGTATTCGCAGGTGTTCTACGATCAGCTCGCTCGCGTCCTGCGTCGGCGTGCCCGCCTGTTCCACTACACGGGAAGCCCGAACAAACTCACCAGCGGCCGCGACGTGCCGCGTGAAGTGAGCAAGCGTCTCGAGAAAGCCGGATTCATCGTGCAGCTTGCACTCGATGGCGTGTTGGCGTTACGTCGCTGAATGGAGTCCTACTCCTGATGCAGCATGCGCGTCGCTCCTCTGGACATGCGACGCGCCGACACCGATGCTGAGTGACGACGCTCGCGCACCGTCGACGTTGACCGAACGGCGACACCGTGTAGAGCACGACTTTTTCCTGGCGAGAACAGCACCGATGAGTTCTTCGATCGAACCGCGCCGCTCCGTCGTCGCCAACAGCCTCTATGGCCTCCTCAACCCGATCCCGTTCGGATTGTTCGTTGCGGCACTGATTTTCGACGTGACCTATTTTCGCAGCGGCACGATGCTCTGGAACAAGGGTGCCGCGTGGCTGATCACGTTGGGTTTGTTGTTCGCGTTGATCCCGCGCGTCGTCAACCTGACACAGGTTTGGATCACGTCGCGACGTTTTGCAACGTCCACCGATCGACTCGATTTCTGGCTCAACCTGTTTGCAATCGTCGCGGCAATCTTCAACGCGTTCGTGCACACCCGGGATGCGTTTGCGGTGATGCCGACCGGAATGTGGCTGTCGATGTGCACCGTTGTGCTGCTCGCCATCGGGCGTGTTGCGGTTGGCGTGCAGTCATCAGGTCGCACGGTAGTCGTCCATGAATAAGCCCATGACCAAGACCCTCATCGCGCTTGCGCTCGCAACCATCGTCGCTGGCTGCGCCGGCAAGGCGTCGCTGGATGCCGCGCAGCAATCGGGCGATACGCCGCCACTCCCGGCGCCGCAGAATTTTCTCGTACCGCCGATGCAGGTTCCTGACGGGGTGGGCTGGAAAGACGGTCAAACTCCGCGGGTCGCTGCCGGTTTGAAGATCGAGAAGATCGCCGATGGGCTGATGCATCCACGCCAGTTGTACGTGCTGCCGAACGGCGACGTGCTGGTGGTGGAATCGAACAGCCCCGGCACAGAGCCAGTGACGACTCCGAAACAGTTTCTCGCCGGCATGATCAAGGGAGGCTCCGGCAAAGGCGGAAAAGGCGGCAACCGCATCACGCTGCTGCGCAAAGCCGCTGACAGCGGAAGCTGGGAGAAACACCCTTTCATCGACCATCTGCATTCTCCATTCGGCGTGCAGCTGATCGGAGATTCGCTGTACGTCGCGAACACCGATGCGATCGTGAAGTTTCCCTATCAGACAGGCTCGACGCAGGTCACGGCACCCGGAGTGGAATTTGCCGACCTGCCGGGCACCATCGACCACCACTGGACCAAAGCGCTGCTCGCAAACAGCGACGGCACGAAGCTCTACGTCGGCGTGGGCTCCAACAGCAACATCACCGAGAATGGACTCGACGTCGAATATCGGCGAGCCGCCGTGCTCGAAGTGGATGTGGCGACTGCGAGCAGTCGCATCTATGCGTCGGGAATCCGCAATCCCACCGGACTCGGATGGGAACCGACGACCGGAAAGCTTTGGGCGATCGCGAACGAGCGAGACGAAATCGGCGCCGATCTGGTGCCGGACTATCTCACCTCGGTGCAGGACGGCGGGTTTTACGGCTGGCCCTACAGCTACTACGGTCAGAATGTCGACACGCGCGTCACGCCGCAACGGCCGGACCTGGTCGCCAAGGCGATCAAGCCGGACTACGCGCTCGGCTCACATGTCGCCGCATTGGGGCTGTGGTTTTCAGCGGCCAATGCATTGCCCGACAAATACCAGGGTGGCGCATTCGTTGCCGAACACGGCAGCTGGAATCGCTCGCCGCTGAGCGGCTACGCGGTGGTGCACGTCGCGTTCCAGCAAGGCAGACCGGTTGGTGCACCCGAGCCCGTCGTCACCGGTTTTCATTCCGATGACGAAAAGGACCTGTACGGTGCGCCGGTGGGTCTCGCGCAGGACAAGGACGGCGCGTTGCTGATCGCCGACGACGTGGGCAACACGGTCTGGCGTGTGACTTCGGACTCGCACTGAGCGCGCCACTCCTCCGGATCGGACGAGTCGGCACGACGGCATCGCCTTTCTTCCTCGTTGATCGGTTCGCAATATCCGCATCACGGGATGCGCATCGTGGGACTCAACGAACTGGCTTGAGTGTGTTGTTGCTGCCGATGTCGTTGATCCGTGGCGAACCCGTGCTCCAGCTGACTTGATTGTCCTGACCGACCGCGGACACGTTCTTGAGCGATTTCGCCTTGACGATTGCCGAGTCGCCGGTCAACGACAAATCATCGACGGCATCGGACGTCAGTTGCGTGCCGCTTCCGATGAGCGCCACATCGCCGATTTTGCGTGCGGTGATGACCACGCCATTTCCCGAGACCTGCACCATCGTTGCCGATTCCACTGTTGCATCGGTCTCGCCGCCGATGAAGTAGAGTTTGTTGCATTCGCCGGTGAACACCAGTTTCGCACCCGACGACACGACGTTCACGTCGCGATGTGCGCAATCGATGGTGGCGGACTTGGAGTTGACGATCAGCGGGGTTTCTTCCGCCACCGCGCATCCGATAAAGGAAACCGTTGCGACGATCGATACGGCGAGCAGATGGCGGGATGGACCGGTCATGGGTTTGTGCATGGCCATACCTTTTTGAGAGTGAGGGGACGCTCGACTATAGCGTCGACGCGGCGCATCGCGACCTCCACAGCGGACGTTCATTCCGCGAACGTTCAACGTGTCGGACTGGGCCTCAAGTGCTCGGCGTATTCCGCAACGCGCATGGCCGAGCGAGCGATCAAGCCCGCGCGGAGGCGCAGGTGGCGATCCTTTGTCCCGAACATCGACGGGGTGGATCTGGAAGGCGATACCACCATTCATCTGTGGTCTGACCAGCAAGACGCTGCAGCTGCACATTGGAGCGCGGCTGAATTGCGAAGCGGCGACACGGGTGACGCGCGGACCCACCCGCTTATTCGAGGACACAAAAAAAAGTGCCGGCATTGGCCGGCACCTTTCCCTGACTTACTTCACGGAGCGTTCGCCATCAGCCTCGCCGACTTGGCAACGCCGAAGCCATTCCCCGGCGATTGACCTCAAGCGGACTTTGCGCTCGCCTCGGTTCCCGTCGAGATGTCGTCCGCTTCGTACTTCTTGAAGACGTCCTTGGCAACGTCGCGCTGCTTGGAATCTTCGGTATGGACGGAAATCAGGATATTTCCCTCGCGAATCTTGGCGTCGTAACGCTTCGCTTCAAACTCGGGAATTCCCATGCCGACCAAGGCTCCAATGACGCCGCCGGCAGCCGTGCCGACCGCTGCGCCGCCAAGCGCAGCCATGATCGGGCCAGCCGCGATGAACGGACCAACGCCCGGAATGGCCAGAGCGCCGATTCCGGCAAGCCAACCCAGCGCCGCTCCAACACCCAGCCCGGCCACACCTCCGGTTGTCGCTCCTTCGGGTGCCTTGGTGTTGTGCTCGTGCGCAAAATCCTTGGTCGTGCGCTTGTCCGGCAACAGTGCAGAAATATCATTGCTGGAAAAGCCCGACGCCTTCAGCGCAGTGATGATGTTTTCAGCCTGGGCAACGGTTTTTGTCGTGCAATAAACAGAAGCGTTCATTCAAATCTCCTCAAGAATAGCGACGGATCAAGGGGCAACGTCGAGCTGGTTGTCGACGCGAGTGACGCCAGCAACTCCGCTGACGATCTTCTCGACCTTCATTTTTTCTTCAGCGCTCGCGACCGGTCCGCGCAGCGTGACAACGCCACCTGCAGCAACCAGTTTCACGTTGTGCGCTTTTGTAGACAATGTATCGTCCTTGTAGATCGCACTGCGCACATCCGCCGCGAATTTGACGTCGCTCGAATTGTTCGGCTGATCCATCGGAGTCTTGGTATCGTGATCCATATCGCGTTTATTGACGCGCGTGTTGTCTGCCTCGGTCGGCGGCGCATCGACGGCTTGGGCAGTAACAGCGACGCTCAAGAGCGCTGCGATGCCGAAGATTTTCTGTCTCGAATAATTCATGGCCTTCCTCGTTGCACGGTCATCCGTGCTGGTGACGCATGATCGAGTTCATGCGGTGTACGCGTTGTGAACTGCAAAGATGAAAAAATACTTCCGTTCACATGGTTCGCGTTATGCGCGTGCAGGATGGCGCATCTGTGACAGTGTCGAATGGTCGGCCACTGAGAAGGACAGCGACTCAACCGCCGAGGCAAGGCTCGCCGCAAGAAGATGGTTCGATCGCCGACGCGCGAGTCGTTCAGCTATTCCGCGGCAGTTGGCGCAGTCATGCTGTTGCTGTACATCCCCGAGCGGTCGAAACAGCAGATGCGTCGTTTTCCGGCTGCAAGCATCGAACACGCGGTCGCGATGCGCTTGCCGCGCGTCTCTGCTTTCTTGCCCGAGGAGATCCACTGGATACAGTCGCGTCGCGCAACTGCCGTGATTGCCAACCATTGCGCTTTCGCGCCCGGATGTGCCGCGAGTGCACAGCGCAGATCGACAGGCACCTGCGGCTCGGGTTCCTTCGCCACCGGTGTCATCGACAGCGCGATGGTGTCCCCGACGGCAACGTTCGCCGCCTCGCACATCGCCTTGGTCACTTTGAGCCAGTGACCGCCTTGGCCATCGGGCTCAAGACTCGCCTGGAACGGATGGCCAGAAAAGGTGCCGTCGACAGTCACCATGCTACGCGTCGGCAGCTTCCCGCTAGACGCCTTCGGCACGAGCACGAACAACCACAATGCACCTGGCACATTTGCCGGGCGCAGCAGCGTTGCGTTGAAGCGGATGATGCGTCTGGAAACGGCCATACCCAACGTTAGCACGCACGCGCCTTGCGGCTTCGCGCGGCCGCTTTCGCGCACGTTCAACGCAGACGCTGGCCGTCATTCCAAATCTGCGCTCTCGAACATCGGCCTGATTTCAATCTCGCTCGGTCCGGGCATCGGATTGGGGCAGCGTTTTACCCAATCAACAGCTTCGTCCATGTCCTTCACGGTCCACAGCCAGAAGCCGGCGACCAGTTCGCGACTCTGTGCAAACGGACCGTCAATCACCGTCCGGCTGGAACCATCGAAAGCAATCCGCTTGCCGTACGACGACGGCTTGAGACCGTCGCAGTCGCGCAGGATGCCGGCGTTGCGCAATTCGTCATTGAAGCGACCCATCGCCTCGAGGTCCACCCGTTTGGGGAGGATGTTCCGTTCACTGTCTTCAGTCGCCTTCACGAGCACCATCACACGCATGATTGATCTCCTCAGGTTCTGGCTGCACTGTCCAGCCCGTTCCTGGAACAACGAACCGGCATACCGGAAATCGACACAGAATCGCTGCCCATCAACGGGTGATCCTTCCAGAAGTCGCTCGCGCTCCATTGCGACACTCGCCGCCGCGCGGTTCGGATCGTTCATTTTTGCAACGCATACCGGCAGTCCTTCGGGTGATGGTCGCGCTTTCGAGTGTCATGATTCATTCGAAACAGACGCACGGCTCCGCTCATGATTCTGGCGGCAACGAGAGCGGACAGGACGTGGCCTGATAACGCACGTCCGCGAAAAATGGCTCCACGCAACTGACGCCGTTGTGTACACGTGCTTTCCGTTTCAACGTTTCGCGAGCGCCAACGCTTCTTTCGCCTTGCGATAGAAAATGCCGTCGGTCGCGGCCTTTGCGTCCAAACCGTCGACAGCAGACTGCAGCATCGGCACTGCCGCGCGCTGATCGCCGCGTTTTACGAGCAGCAAGCCGCGCAACGCGCTCAACTTCAATTGCCACTGCCCGTCTGCACCCGCGGCTTCCAGCACGGTGTCGTCCAGCGGTTGCAGCAAGTGCGCGGCTTCGTCCAGATGGCCGAGTTCAACCGCGACCGCCGCCAGCCAGAATCCGGCGATCTGGCTTTGCGGATTCTGCGCAGTGAGCTGTGCAGTCAACTTCTCGTAAGCCGGCTTCAGCCGGTTCTCGGCGTCGCGTGCGTCGCCGCTCTCGTAGAGCACCTGCCCCCAGTTGATTGCGGTGATCTGGGTGACGTTGTGATCGGGGCCGAGTTTCGCGAGAAAGCCGTCGTGCACGCGCTGTGCATAGTCGAGCGCCTTGGGCCAGTCCTTGCGCTTCACCGCGATATCGAACAGATCGCTGAGGATCATCAGGTTGCGCGTGTGATCGGCGCCGAGCTGTTTGATGACCGTTTTCTGCGCGTCCAGCAATTGTGTTTCGGCGCGCGCGGGATCCCCTTGGAGGGTATAGGTGCGCGCCATTGCAGCCTTGGCGAATGCAACGACCAGCCCGTTGTCGTCCGGGCGCGTTGCGATTTCGTCGATCAGGCTTTGTCCCTCCTCTCGCGCTTCCTTGAGCTTTCCGGTCTGCGTGAGTGCGTTGATGAGGTCCATGCGCATCGAATCGCGCCGCGTGAAGTTGTCCGGTTCGGTCTGCCGCAACAGCGGGATCGCCGTACGGTAATCCGGCAGCGCCTTCGCATAGTCGCCCTGGTTCATGTGGTAGATGCCCCAGGCCGACGCCACCAGATACGTCGTATGCGTATCCGTCGCGCCCGCGGCAAGGCCGTCGAGGATCTTCAGTTGTGCCAGGGATTCATCGAACTTCGACGTCCGCGTCAGCAGGCGCGCCAGCAGCGTCCGCGCATTGAGCGCATTGGTGCTCGCCGCCCCTTCTTCGCGTTCGTAAAGCGCAAGCGCCTGTCGCGCTTCGGCCTCCGATTCGGGCAAGAGCTCGATCATGTTGAACAGAGTTGCAAGGCTGGTGTGGATCGACGCCTCGGTCAGCGGCTGCGACGCGAACCGTTTTGCAACCCGATCGCGCGCGCCAAGCAACACATCCTTCAAGGAAGCGCTCTGGCCCTTCGCCACGACCAATGGATTGGATCGACCGATCAGATCCTCGTTGAGAAACCGATTGATCGCCGTCGCACGGTCCAGCTCGCGCCGCGCATCGTTGCGCGCATGAAGTGCAGTCTGGTACAGCGCGAAGGTCACTACAAAGCCCGCCGCGAGCGCGGCGATCAGTGCAACCAGGTAGGGCCGACGCGCGACGTTGCGCGCGAGTGCTTCGTGCGCATTCCGCGTCTGCTCACGGATTTCATGTGCCTGCTGCGCCTGTTCACGACGTACGTCACGGTTGCGCAATCGCTGCGCGAGTTCGGCAGCACTGGCGAGCCGGCGCGACGGATTTCCGTCGGTGGCCAGTCGGATGTCCTCGCACAGCAGATCATCATCGATGTCCTGCTCCCACCCGGACGCCATTGGCTTGCCGAGGTCGCCCGCAAGGATCTGGTACAGCATGATGCCGAGTGCGAAGACATCGCTTTGCACTGTGGGCACGTGCCCGGAAAACACTTCCGGCGCCACATACAGCGGCGTACCGGTGGACGAATCGTGGCTCGACGCCGGGTCGGCGGCCAGCCCGAACTGGGTGATGCCGAGTTCTTCGAGACGATCGGGGTCGAGTAGTCGACCGCTGCCAAAATCGGTCAGGCGGATGCGTCGATCGTTGCCGTTCACTGCGATCAACACGTTGGCCGGCTTCAGGTCCTTGTGGAGCACGCCAACGCCGTGGGCCACCGCCACCGCATCTGCGATCTGCAGGAACAGCTCCAGGCGTTCGTCACGGGTCGTCGACGTAAGCCCGGTCTGCGCCCATTCGGACAGGCTCTGACCACCGAATTCGCATTCGAGGAAGAACGGCGGATTCTCGAAATTCCAGTCGATCAGATCGACGAAGTGCGTGCGCTCGTCGAGACTCTCCTGCAGCACGCGTGACAGCGTGGCTTCGCGTTTCAACGCACGTAATCGATCGTCACTGCTGGCAAACTTGTAGACGCGCCGTTCGCGTGTCTTGGCGTGTTCAGCCAACCACACCTCGCTGTGACTGCTGCCGCCCAGATGCGCTTGCAGAATGAAATTTTCCCGCCCCGGCACCGGCTGACCCGAATGGAGTTCCAGGCGACTTGAATGCTTGCGCCCCAACGCCACGCGTTCGATCACGCCGGTCAAGCGGTAGCCGACACGGGGCTGCGTCACCAGCAGCTCGGCATTCGCCTCGCCAAGCGCGCGCCGCAACTTGGTGATCGCGTTCGGCAGAACCTTGTCGACGGTGACCCGACCGGCCCAAACCTGGCTGAACAATTCGTCCTTGGTCACCACCTCGCCAGCATGCCGCAACAGGCACGCCAGAACTTCCAGCGCGCGTCGTTCGACCTCCTCACGCAGTCCCGCCACGCGCAATTCAAACGAGGCTTCGTCGAATTCGGCGGTCCCGAAGCGGTAACGGTAATCGGTCTGCTCGCGCGATTCCTCGGCGTGTTCCGGCAACGGGCTCTCCATCAGCGTTTGGCTCACGCGCGGCAACCGGATCTCCGCCAGCCAATGCCCGTCAAGCTCTTGACCGGCAATCATACGATGCCTCGCAAACGACGCGGTACAGCGGTCGTTACCGATCCGTTACCGCCCCGTTATCGATCCGTGCCGACGCAGACCGGCGGTGGCTTTACCGTACGGTCAGCCTCGACGTTCTCCGTCGGACATGTGCGTGAGGCTGCGTACGGGCGACATGAACTGCGACGAGCGCTGATGCGAAAGCGCAGCCGCGGGCGTCGCCCCGATTGCGGCCGTGGCGCCGATGCACGTGCGCGACATTCAGATCATTCAATGTGGAGAAGCTCGATGAACAAGACATGGACTGCTGCCCTGGCAGTCGTTTCGATCGCGCAGGCGCCACTCGCGTTGTCGCAAACCGTGAATTGGCGCGTGGTGGCGGCAGAAAGCAGCGCGATCGTTTCGCCCGATCTTCCGGCAAACATCTCACGCGACTTCACCGACGTGTTTCTTGGCGATGTCGGTGCCGGCCAGGTCGGCTTTCGCATCGCATCACCTGACGCGAGCGACGGCTACTGGGCGCGCAATGCCCAAGGCACGCTCAAGCGTTACATGCAGCCGAACGTCACCGGCCCACTGGGGCCGGGACGCAGTGGTGCCGAAAGCCAGGATGTCTTTCGCGACTACAACACCGCCTGGGGTACTGCGAGCGCAGACGGTCAGCGTTATTTCTTCGGACGTGCGGGCGGTGCGAGTGCACCGGCTGCCGACCTCAGCTACGGTCTATGGCGTTGGGACAAAACCCACAACATCGAACTGTTCCGCTCGCTGACCGACGGCCCGCTGGGCCCGAATCTCGGCGTCGGCGCCGTGTTCCAGAGTTCGTCGAGCTTCGTCAGCGGTTTCCTGCAGACGAACGGCGGCGCGGCCCTCGCCCGTGCCAGCATCACCACCCAGAGCGGTGGAAGCGCCACGGCGTACATCAAGAACACCCCTGGCTCGGGCAACCACGCCTGCATGGTCGTCGGCTCCACCGATCCGCAGTATTCGCCGGGCTTGGGCAGTGGCAGCTTCTCGTCCAGTCCGTGGGTGCTCTCGACGACGCCGGCGGGGAAATTCTACGGCCGCTTCGGCACGAGCACATCGCGCGAAGGCATCTGGGAACTCTGCAACGGCAGCAGTCCGCCGCAGGCGATCGTGCTCGACGAAGACACCGGACCCCTTGGACCCGACCTTGGAATCTCCACCGCGTATTTCACCGAGTTCTTCGGCAGTCCCATGCCAGGTGCGGCGGGCACGCTCTTCTTCGTCGCGTCCGCGCGCGAGAATTCGTCGAGCCCGAGTTTCGGTGGGGTCTACATCCACGATGCGGTCAGCAATCGTCCGCTTGCACTGAAAGGCAATACCGCCGACTACTCGCCGCACTGGCCGCAGGTACCGCAAGCGGTCTTCAGCAGTTTTTATTACGACACGCTCAGCACGTCGGGCGATTACGCGTCCTTTGAAGCGGACCTCACCACGTCGGACAGCTCTCCCCACGGCCTTTGGCGCGTGCGCGCAAATGGCAGCCCCGAACTGGTCGCGTTGATCGGCATCACCGGGGACTACGGTCCGGAACCATCGCGCACCTGGCGGGATTTCAGCGACAGCGCCATCCTCGCGAACGGCGACATCGTGCTCGAAGCAACCACCGACCCCGGCAACGAGCGCGCGTTGTGGCTGTTGAAAGGTCACGTGGCACGCCGGATCTTCCAGACCGGCCAGAGCGTGACTGTGCAGACCGCGACCGGCGCCGGCCAGACGATGGTGAGCGGATGGTCGCTGCCGCAGGAAACCGGCGGCGGCGCGCAATACAGTCGCGGCGAGGATTCATGGATCGGCGCCGACGGCACCATCCTCATCAGCGCAAGCCTCGTCGACTACTCCGGCACCACGCTGCTGATGGCGCAACCGTCCAACCCGATCGACTTGATCTTCAAGAACGGCTTCGAGCAATGACGATCCGA
>NZ_JBDSWZ010000210.1:0-6055 GCF_039926425.1 Dokdonella sp. | reverse complement strand
ACGCTGCGTACGCCGAGCCGGGACTCAGTCCCGCGGTGTTGCGGAGCTGGTTTCCCGACAGCAATGGGCAGCCCGGCCGCGCGCGTCGCGGTGCGCGACCGGGAGGAGGCGATGCCCATGGCAATACGGCGCAGCCCGGACCGTTCCAGCCGCGCTCGCCAAACCCGATTGGTCCACGCGGCAACACCAACGCTCCGCACGGTAACCGCGCGCGCCCGCAACAGGATCCGAATGCGCCTCGCGGCAATACCTCGCGGCCGCACAATCCGAATGCAGCTCCTCGCGGGAACACTGCACGCCCGCAGAATCCGAACGCACCCCGTGGGAACGGCCCGCGCAAGCCTTACAACGACGGCGGTTCGCCCGGCAATTCGGTGCGCGACCGCAATGGCAATACGGCGGCGCCAACCAGTCCTTATCAGCCGCGTCCGCAGAACGCGCGCGGACCGCGACCAAACACTGGCCCTCGCCGGCCGGAGCAGGGCGGATCGCCCGGCAATTCAGTCCACGATGGCAACTCGTCCGCCCCGCGCGGGCCGGGCGGTAACCGGCGCGGACCGCGGACGCCGCGCTGAGAATCCCGGCGCGCAAAAAAAACGGCGGATTTCTCCGCCGTTTTTTTTGACTGAAGAACGGAAGCGCTGGCGCAATCAGTCGAGCTTGAGCGCCTTCTTGTCGCCGGATCGACGCTTCTGTTCCTTCGCGTTGAACTCCGACTCGCAACTGCCGCGAACGACCATCACGCAGTCGAGGTATTCGCTGATTTCGACGAGGGCCGCACCGATCGCCTTTCCGGCCGGGGTGTTTTCCTCATGCGCGAGATTGCCGCCGAAGCCGCCGCGGAACAGACCGACCGACATGCCGCCACCCGAACTGCGGCCTTCGATCGCACGCGAAAAATCGACTTCGCCGGTGGTGGCATTGACCACCCGCACGTCAACGCGCACATATGCTTCGGACTTCTTGCCGCCGAGAGAAATGCCACGAAAGCTGAGACCGCCGCCCGTGCTCGCGGTGTTTTCTTCGTACGAGGTCACGGTGCCAAAGACGAGATATTCCGCTCCGGTCACCTGACCCATCTTCGCGCCAGTGCCCGACCGAACGCGGCCGGACGCGGCCAGGTTCTGTTCCTCCAGCACTTTCTCGAGCTTGGCGCGCTCGACAACGCGGAAGTTTCCGCTGCTGGAAAGCTCATTGGACAGCATGCCGGATAATTCCCAGCCGACTCCGCCACGCCACCAGCCGGCCGACGACTCGTTCTTGAATTCAGCGACGCCGATCGACGGCTTCCCCGCCGCGAGAACGCTGCCCGCACCGCACAGACTCGTCAGCAGCACGACCGCCAACATCAACTTGCTCTTCATCACGACCTCTCCCAGTGGATTCAATCTTGAACGCCCATGCCCCGTCGCGGAAATTCTGCGCTGCCCGAGGGCACGCGCAGGATCTCGCCGGTACCTGTTCAGGCCAGTTTAGCAAACCCGAAACCGTGCGCCGTGCCCCAGGTCGCTGAAGGGACGGGACATGGTCCACAGGCGTTATGAGAACCGCATCACTGCATCGACTGCCGCGCACCTGGCAGGCCGGATGCCGAGCGGGACAACGCGTTCATCCTCGCAAAACGTTATCTGGCGCTGACAAGATCGCTGTAGTCGGGGTGCTTGGCGACCCATGCTTCGGCATAGCTGCATGCCGGGACGACCCTCCACTTCTCCCGACGTGCCGTGTCGAATGCCGCGGTGACGAGCCCGCCGGCAATCCCCCGCCCGCCGACGTCGTCGGGCACGGAGGTATGCGTGATCGTCAGTACGCCGTCGTCGAGGCGGTAGTCCAGCACGCACAGCACGCCGTCGACGGTCGTCTCGAAGCGACTCGCGGCGTTGTTCCTGATGACGTTTTCAGTCATCCGTTTCTCCCACTCGCTGAGGGCGAAGAATCGACGCTGCCCGTATTGAAGGACCTGCAAGCCGGTGTAGGCTCGCTGCACCGGGAGGATCGCGCACCATGACATTCACCACAACCGTTGCCGCGCCTTCGATCCGACATGCGGTCGACCTGATCTGGGACTGGCGCGTCGAACCGGGCGACTTCCAACTGGAGCGGATCCTGCCACAACCGGGTTCGGGACTGATCATCAATCTCCTTGACGACGAGACGCGCGTCTACAGCGACGACGCAGCGCAGCGTTGCGAACGGTCCCCCGGGTGCGTGTTCAGTGGCCAGTTCACCCACAGCTTCGTCATCGATTCAACCGAACAGATTGCAGTGATGGGCGTGATATTCCCGCCTGGCGGCGCCACTTCGCTGCTGCGCGAACCAATGGACCGACTCGCCAGCCGGCATACCGCATTGGAGGATCTGGTCGGACCCTCTGGCCGAGCGCTCCGCCAGCGCTTGTTGAATACGCCGACAGCGACGGCGCGTCTGGACGTGCTGCAAACGTGGTTGCGTGCTCACTGCACGAGCACCGTCGTCCACGCGTCGGTGCGGTTCGCACTCGGCGCCATCAACAGTGCGCCGCAGATCCAGCGTGTGGGCTCCGTCATTGCCGCGAGCGGCCTTTCGCCGCGCCGATTCGGAACGTTGTTCCGCGAGCAGGTCGGTATCGGGCCCAAGCAATACGCGCGCATGCAACGGTTCCGCGCAGTGCTGACGCACAGCCGGCAAGGCGGTCCGATCGAGTGGTCGCGGATTGCCGCGGATTGCGGATTCCATGACCAACCGCATCTGGTGCGCGAGTTTCGCCAATTCGCGGGCATGACGCCGACGGCATACCTCGCGCTGCGCGGACAGAATGTGAATCACGTGCCGCTCGCTCGGACGACTGAAAAGACGTGAGCACGGCACATTGCCGAAATCTACAAGACCGCCGTACGGATCGCGGTTAGCCTCGCAGCATCGACCGATCAGACGGACTCGCCATGCCAACTTTTGCCGCCAAGACTGTTGCAACCATCATTCCCTGCCTGAGGTATCGCGACGCGCTCAAAGCCATCGAATGGCTGTGCGATGCGTTTGGATTCGAAAAACATGTGGTGCATGCCGACGACAACGGGGTCGTCCATCACGCACAACTGGTGTTCGGGAACGGCATGATCATGCTCGGGTCGGTCGAGAACAAGAGCGGCTTCGGCGCGCACATCGCACAGCCGGACGAGATCGGTGGCCGTGAATCGCAATGCCCCTGCGTGATCGTCTCCGATTGCGCCGCGCATTACACGCGTGCAAAGGCGGCGGGCGCGAGAATTGTCGATGAACTGGAAACCAAGGACTACGGCGGCACCGGTTATTCGTGCCGGGATCCGGAGGGGCATCTATGGTGGTTCGGCAGCTATGACCCGTGGGTTGCGACGACCCAGAGCTGACGGCACCCCTGCGAAGATCCGACCAGCGCGCGACAAGATCCAGGCGGATGCGATGGGTGTGTTGCTCCAGTCCATCGCGGCCTTCGCGCAACAGCGACGTTCGAAGATTCCACGGAGCGTCTTCCCCGCCCGCATCCGACCGTCGATCACCAACGAGGGCGGTCAGGAATCGTGATCCTTCGAGTTGCCGATAATGATGCGCGCGTTGCGTTGATAGGTGAAATACGACCAGATCCAGTCGATGAAAACGACGATGCGGTTGCGGAAGCCGATCAGGAAGAAGATGTGCGCGAACAGCCAGAAAAACCATGCAAGCGCGCCGGAAATCCGCAGTCCCCTGATATCGACGACGGCCGCGAGCCGGCCGACAGTGGCGAGGTTGCCAAAGTCGCGGTAGTGGAACGCGGGCGATTCGCGGTCGGCAAGCCGGTTCCGAATGACGTCAGCGACGTATGCGCCCATCTGCTTCGCGGCTGGTGCGACCCCCGGAACCGGAACGCCGTCCTGCGTCACGCTGGCAAGATCGCCCACCACGAACACGTCCGGGTGTCCGGGCACCGAGAGGTCGGGCAACACTTTCACGCGCCCGACCCGATCGGTTTCACCTCCGAGTTGCGAGCCGAGTCGCGATGCCGCGACGCCCGCTGCCCAGAGCACGGTGCGCGCATCGAGTCGACGCTCACCGAGCGCGACGCCGCGTTCGTCGATGCCCGTCACCGCCTGACCGGTGTCGACGCTGACGCCGAGACGCGCGAGCTGCGCCTTGGCCTTGGCCGACAACGATTCCGGCATCGACGCGAGCACGCGCGGTCCCGCCTCGACGAGATGGACATTCGCGGTGCGGGGATCGCAGCGACGGAATTCGCGTGGCAACGTGTGGCGCGCGATCTCGGCGAGCGTGCCAGCGAGTTCGACGCCGGTCGGCCCGCCGCCGATGATGACGAAGTTGAGCCACTCGGCGCGTATGAGCGGATCGGATTCGAGCTCAGCGTGCTCGAACGCTTCCAGCATCCGACGGCGAATCAATCGCGCATCGTCCAGATTCTTCAGTCCGGGCGCGAACCGTGCCCAGTCGTCGTGACCGAAGTAGGCGTGGCGCGCGCCAGTCGCCACCACCAGATAATCGTAGCCAACTCGACCGCTCGCCAGATTCACATGCTTCGCGGCAACGTCAATCGCGAGGATCTCGTCCATCAGGACGGTGACGTTGCGCTGCTGGCGAAGGATGTGCCGCAGCGGTGCGGCGATATCGGGCGATGAGAGCCCAGCCATCGCGACCTGATAGAGCAACGGCTGGAACAGATGATGGTTTGTGCGATCGACCAGTGTGATCCGTACTGGCGCAGACGCCAGCGCGCGCGTGGCCCAGAGCCCACCGAAACCGCCCCCGAGAATGACGACATGAGGTTGAAGTGGCTGGGTCATGGGCGGCCAGGAGTGGGGTCGTCACGGACATTGTGCACGATCGTCGCGCTGTGTCGATCAACCGACGGGTTTCATGCACGGACGGACCGCGCCCGCCATCGATCGAGCGCGACCAGTGCGAGGCCGACGACCAGGAACAGGAGACCGACGCCCACCGCGTTGCGCGCGACAGCGGCGGCACCCAGTGCGTCGACGTCGATGAACGGATACGGATACTCGTGCAGCCACGCGCCACGCAGCAGCACGCAGGTGACGTAGACCGCGGGAAACAGCAACCAGCGCACGGCGTCGAACCATCCAAGCTCGCCGTGCGGCGCGAACAGGAACCACCATGCGAGGTACAGCAGCGGAACCGCGTAGTGCAGCGTCACGTCGGCGAGCCACTGCGCGCCCTGCGGATCCCACGTCGCCGCGAGGATCGAGTGGTAGATGGCGAGCGTGATGCCGATGCACAACGCAGTGCATCCGCGTAAGCGTGCACTGCGGAAGAGCGCCGCGACCGACGAGCTGCCGGGAAGAACCGCGAACGTGGCCGTCAGTGCCACCATCACATTGCTGATGATCGTGAAGAACGCGACATACCGGAATGTCGCCAGCAGTGGCCCGATGCCGTCGCCCGGCGACACGATGATCAGGACGTACTGCAACGCGAGGGCGAACCAGGCGGTGAGCGCGACGACGGCGGCGAAGCGACGACTCGGTGATCGACCGGTCATGGGGACAACCTGTGATGGGAGCAGCGCCGGGCGCGATATCTTATCCTTGCAAACGTCCTGCGGTGGCGACGTCCGCGCACAGGGCGTGCATGCAACGGAAGATGACGTGGCGATGAAATCGAAACCGGATGGAACCATTTCTGCGCGGGCCGCAGCCGCGGGCATCCGCGTCGGCATCGGAGGCTGGACGTACGCGCCATGGCGCAACAATTTCTATCCGCCGAAGCTGGTGCAACGCCGGGAACTCGAGTACGCCAGTCGCCACGTCACCGCGATCGAGGTCAACGGCACATTCTACGGTGCCCAGAAACCGGCAACCTATGCGAAATGGGCGTCCGAAACACCGGACGGATTCGTGTTCTCGCTGAAGGCGCCGCGGTTCACGACGGACAGGAAGCGACTCGCTGACGCAGGTCCATCGATTCGCAAGTTCGTCGAGGGTGGCCTGGCCGAACTCGGGGATCGACTGGGCCCGGTCAACTGGCAGATTCCCGCGCACAAGGCGTTCGAACAGGATGACCTGGCCGCGTTTCTTGACGCGTTGCCCCA
>NZ_JBDSWZ010000209.1:0-3945 GCF_039926425.1 Dokdonella sp. | reverse complement strand
ACATTCGAGGATCCCGCCGGCAATGCAATCGATGCGGACACGTTCTTCGCGGGCGCATTGCCTGGCGCGATCGTCGAACAAAGCGGTGCGTGGAATGGAATCGACACGCTCAGCGGCGGAGTCGTTGAATTGATCACGCCGCTCGACGTGCCGCCCCCTGTTGCCGCGCGCATGCTGATCGTCGGGACGCTGCGCGCGGGTGATTCCGTGTTTGCGAACGGCTTCGACTGAGGTCGGCTGCAACTGAAGCGGGCGAGCCGCAGCGGTCGGCGCGTGATCTGCGCCGGGATTCGCGACGCTGAATGGCATGCAACACCGTGCGCAGCGCACTTGCCCGCAGGCGGTCGAACGGTGACCATTGCTGCTGATTCTCAGTGTGCTCCGCCCATGACCAGAAATGTTCCCGCACGTAAAGTGGATTCCGAATCCAGCGGCACGCTCAGCGAGCGGCTGACGCGCGTCGTGCTCGAGATGGTCGGGCGCATTCCGGACACCGACGAGCACAAAAGTCGCGGACCGGATCATCGCGCGCGTGCAATCGGTGCCGCGGCGGCGAACAAGGCCGCGCTCGCCGCGGGCACTCTTGCGCTTCCGCCCGGCCCGCTCGGCTGGCTGACGATCGTGCCGGAGCTGGTCGCGATCTGGCGGATCCAGCGGCAGATGGTCGCCGACATTGCCGGCGCCTATGGCGTCAGTGCCGAGCTGACACGCTCGCACATGCTGTATTGCCTGTTTCGCCATGCGGCGGCTCAGGCGTTGCGCGATGTCGGCATGCAGGTCGGCGCAAGGCTGCTGATCCAGGATGTGCCGCTGCGCGTGATCGAACGCGCGGCCGCCAAGATCGGCGTGCATCTGTCCAGGCGTCTCGCCGGTCGCGGCATTGCCCGCTGGCTGCCGCTGATCGGCGCGCTGGGCGTCGGCGCGTATGCGTACTACGACACCGGACAGGTCGCGCGCACGGCGATCGCGCTGTTCTCGAACGGCGAACCGGAGAAGCCGAAACTTGCCCGCCGCGTGCGCGTTCGCAAGGACTGAGTCCGCCGATTCTCCGGTCCATCAGTCGTCTGAACTAGTTTCCTTTCGTCGGCAGCGGCTTTTTCCCGCTCGCGCGCAGCCGCTGGTTCAATGAGGGAAGCTCATTCTCTTTCAGGCGGGACCAGTCCGCGATGGCGTGCTCGACTTTCGTCTGCAACAGCTCGAGTCCCGCGCGCGCATCCGCAGTCGGATCGGCATCTGCGCCGTTCGCGGCCAGCGCCAGTTTGCCGAGCGCATCCGAGAGGAAGCGCAGGCTCGTCGTGGAATTCGGCGGGATTGACCACGCGTTGCGCGGATTGCCGGCACCGACGATGAACGCAGCAGCGACGATCTTTGCGTCGAATGCCTTCATCGCGCGTGCAAGCGCCTTGCTGGTACCGGCATGTTCACCAGCCAACGCGGCATGCAGCGCCTTTGCTTCACCTTGCACACGTGCGACCTGCGCCTGCAGCGCTTCCACCTGCACTGCAAACGCGTACTGGCGCGCGTGGGCATCGGCATCCAGATTGATGCGCGGATCGGCAGCCACGTTGAGCGGCTGACGCAACGTGCGGCCATCGACGGCAAGCTCGACGCTGTACGTTCCGGGCGGCACCAGAATGCCGTCGGCGCCGGGATGATCGGCAAGTTCAGCGGGAGCGGCACGTCGCAATGACCAGACAAACCGGTGCATGCCTGCGCTGGTCGGCAATGTCGATGGGATGGTTGCCCACTCCGGCGCAGCGTCACTGGTCAACGGGTCGGTGTTGAACACAGCATCGGCGCTGGAATAGTTGCGCACGATGTTGCCGCCCGAACCGCGGATCGTCAGCTTGACCGGAGTCTGTGCCGCATGCGCGAGCACATAGTCGATCGCGGCGCCGACCGCTGGATTGCTCGCCATCGGCTCGTCTTTCGGAAGCGGTGTTCCAGTGAATTCCGCCACGCGAAAGCGGATCGCTCTTGAGGGTGCGAACAAGCGCGCCTCGTTGACCGAATGTGTCCCGTCGATCTGCCGCAGCGGAGCGATGTCGTCCATGATCCAGAATCCGCGTCCATGCGTCGCGACGACGAGGTCATCTCCGTGCACGTCGATGTCGCGCACCGACGTGCGCGGCAGGTTCGCCTGCAGTGTCTGCCAGTGGGTGCCGTCGTCGAACGAAACGTAGATGCCGAGTTCGGTGGCAGCGTAGAGCAGACCCTTGCGTTGCGGGTCTTCGCGCACCGCGTTGACGAAGTCGCCATCGCGGATTCCGCTGACGATCAGACTCCAGGTTTTGCCGCCGTCCTGCGTGCGATAGATATACGGCTTGCGATCGTCGAGGCGATGGCGATCGATGGCGATGTAGGCGCTGTCGGCATCGAAGTGCGACGCCTCGATGATACCGACCTTCGACCACGCGCTGATCGCGCTGGGCGTCACGTCATCCCAATGCGCGCCCTCGTCGCGCGTCCGCCAGACGAGGCCGTCATCGGTACCGGCCCACAGCAGTTTCGCATCGAGTGGAGACGGCGCGATCGCATAGACGACGCCCCGTCGCGTGCCGATCTGCTGGTGGTTCGCCGCGCTGGACGCGTCGAGGGTGGCAGGAACTGGCGGGTTCTCGCGCGTGAGATCCGGACTGATCGCGTCCCAGTGTGCGCCGCCATCGCGCGTGCGCCAGACTTTCTGGTTGCCGAAGTACAACGTGCGCGGATCGCGTTTGGAGAATGCCAGCGGCAACGTCCAGGTGCGCCGGTAGAGATCGGGCTCGGCCAGGGTCGGGTTCACCGATTGCGTCTGTCCGGTGCGCAGGTCGAGCTTGTCGACCTCGCCGCCGTAAACGATGTCCGGATCGCTCGGGTCCGGCGCGATCATGCCGCTCTCGCCGCCAGCCGTGACTTCGTGGAATTCGCGCATGGTGATGCCGTCGCGATCACCGCTGCGGCTCGGCAGCGCGGCTGCACCTGAATCCTGCTGCGCGCCGTACACGCGATACGGAAACCGGTTGTCGGTGCTGACGTGGTACATCTGCGCAGTCGGCTGGTTGTTCCAGCTCGACCAGGTTGCGCCGCCGTTGACGGTGACGATGGTGCCCTGGTCGACCGCGAGTGCCTGTCGCTGCGGATCGGCAGGGTCGATCCAGAGTTCGTGGAAATCGTCGCCGGTGTTGTCGCCCTTCAGTGCGGTGAAATGCGCGCCAGCGTCATCGGATCGCAGAAGGATGGTGTTCGGAAGATAGAGCCGATCCGCATTCGTCGGATCGACCGTGACGCGACCGAAATACCAGCCGCGCTGCCAGATACGTGCATCGTCACTGGTTTTGCGCCAGTGCTCGCCGGCGTCGTCCGAGCGATACAGGCCGCCCACCTGGTCGTCGAGGTGTTCGTTGTCGACGATTGCGTAGACGCGCTTCGGATCGCTGCGTGCGACGTCGATGCCGACGCGGCCGACGTGCTCGGGGAAGCCGTTGCCCAGCTTCTTCCAGTGCGCGCCGCCGTCGCTCGACTTGTACAGGCCGCTGCCGGGACCGTTGGCCGGCGGATAGATGTTCCATGGCGTGCGTCGGGTCTGCCACAGGCTTGCGTAGATGACCTGGCTGTTGCCGGGTTCAAATGCGAGATCGATCGCACCGACCGAATCGCCTTCGCCAAGCACGCGCTGCCATGACGTGCCGCCATCGCGCGAATGGAACACGCCGCGCTGCGCATTGGGTCCATACGGATGACCGAGTGCGGCGACGAACACGTTGTTGGCGTCATGCGGATCGACCAGGATGCGGCCGATCTGCTGGGTGTCCTCGAGGCCGATCTTTGACCAGGTGCGGCCGGCGTCGACCGACTTGTACGCGCCGTTGCCCTGCGCAATGTCCGAACGCATGTCGGCTTCGCCGGTTCCGACGTAGATCACCGCCGGCTCCGACGGCGCGATTGCCAGCGCGCCAATCGAAC
>NZ_JBDSWZ010000208.1:0-4547 GCF_039926425.1 Dokdonella sp. | reverse complement strand
CCGGCCAGCTCGATGTCCAGATCGAGCGGTTCGATCGCACCGGCCTCGCCGCTGTCGTCGCGCCGGCCGCGCAGCAGTTCGCCGAGCAGCACGCCGAGACTGTAGATGTCGCTGGCGGTGGTGATCGAGCCACCGTCACGTTGTTCCGGGCTCGCGTAGCCGCGCGTGAAGACACGCGTCGATGTGTTGTGGACCTCCGCATCGTCGGTTTCGACCAGGCGCGCGATGCCGAAGTCGAGCAGCTTGACCGTGCCATTCGCTGCGACCATCACGTTGGCGGGCTTGAGGTCGCGATGGATGATCAGTCGCTGGTGCGCGTGACCGACCGCATCGAGCATCGCCTCGAACAACGCGATGCGCGCGCGCAATGTCGGCGCGTGCTGCGCCGCATAGTCAAGCAGCGGCAAGCCATCGACATACTCGAGCGCAAGCCACGGCTGCCCATCTGCGCGCTCGCCGCCATCGAGCAGACGTGCGATGTTCGGGTGATCGAGGTTGGCGAGGATTTGCCGTTCCTGGCGCAAGCGGCGCAGCCCGTCCTGGGTCGGGAATCCGCGCAGCAGCTTGATGGCGACGGCTTGCGAGAATCCGCCGTCAACGCGTTCGGCAAGGAAGACCGTGCCCATTCCGCCGGCGCCGAGCTCGCGTACGAGCCGATACGCACCCATCCGCGTGTGACCGATCGACTGGAACTGCAGAGCAGCGGAGTTCAGCGCGCTTGCCAGCGGGTCGCCGGGCGCCGCGTCCGCCGCGAGCAGGCGTTCGAGCATCGCGCGCTCATGCGGATCGAGCTCGAGACCCGCGATGGCGGCCGCGCGCTGAGCGGGATCGAGCGTGCGAATGCGCTCGAAGTCGTCCGCGTAGCGGTCGAGCGACGTGCTCACGTTTCCAGCGCCGTTTTCAGCCACGCGCGTGCGAGTCGCAAGTCGCGGTCGACCGTGCCTTCGGACACCTCGAGTGCAGCCGCCACTTCCGCGCGGTTGAAGCCGCCGAAGTAGATCAGGTCGATGGTCTGCGCGCGCCGCAGGTCGGTCAGCGCGAGATCGCGCAACGCAGTATCGACGCGCACCAGGGTGGCATCCGATTCCGGCGCCGCGACAGTCAGCGCGGCATCCAGATCCACGTGCTGCACGTCACCGCCGCGTTTGTCGGAGAGGCGCTTGCGCGCGGCGTCGACCAGCACCTGGCGCGTCGCCTGTGCGGCCACATGGAAAAAATGGCGGCGATCGGTCCAGTCGAGGTCGGCACCGAGCAATTTCAGCAGGGCTTCGTGGGCGAGATCCGTGGCGCTCAGCGTCGCGCCCGGCATGCGCCGCAGCGATTGGGCGGCAATCGCGCGTACGTTCGCGTAGACGCGCTGCATCAGCAACTCGCGCGCCTCAACATCGCCGTCGCGCCAGGCGGCAATCAGGCGCGTGATGTCGTGATCGGTCTCCGGCTGCATCGCAATCGATTCCGGCGGAAGCGTCGGCCGTGGTCGGCAAACGCATGTGCAAGCGATGGGGAGACGATCTTACGCGGTGATCAGCGGCTCGACGATGTCGGCGTGCACCGTGGTCGACTGCCTCTCGATCTGCATTGCGTGGACGCCGAGGCGTGCGAACAGCGCCTGGTCGCGCCCGGTGTCCGGATTGTCGGTGGTCAGCAGCTTCTCGCCGTAGAAGATCGAATTGGCGCCGGCGAAAAAGCACAGCGCCTGCAATTCGTCGCTCATCTCGGCGCGACCGGCAGACAGGCGCACCATCGACGCCGGCATCACGATACGCGCGACCGCGATGGTGCGGACGAACTCGAACGGATCGAGCGGCCTGGTTTCAGCCAGCGGAGTGCCTTCGACGCGAACGAGTCGATTGATCGGCACCGAATCGGGATGCGCCGGCAGGGTCGCCAGCGTGTGCAGCAAACCTGCGCGCTGCGCGCGCGACTCGCCCATGCCGACGATGCCGCCACAGCAGGTTTTCAGGCCGGCGTCGCGCACGTGGCCGAGCGTGTCGAGGCGGTCCTGGTACTCGCGCGTCTGGATGATTTCGCCGTAGAACTCCGGCGCGCTGTCGAGGTTGTGGTTGTAGTAGTCGAGACCGGCTTCCTTCAATGCCTCGGCCTGGGGCGGGCTGAGCATGCCGAGCGTCGCGCAGGTTTCCATGCCGAGCGCTTTCACCGCGCCGATCATTGCGGCCACCTTGGGCACGTCTCGGTCTTTCGGCGAACGCCACGCTGCGCCCATGCAGAAACGCGTCGCACCTGCGGCCTTTGCCTGTCGCGCCTTCGCCATCACCGCGTCGAGCGTCATCAGTTTTTCGGCCTCGACGCCGGTCGAATAGCGCGCCGCCTGCGGACAGTACGCGCAGTCCTCGGGACAGCCGCCGGTCTTGATCGACAGCAGCGTCGACACCTGCACCGCGTTCGGATCGTGGTGTTCGCGATGGACAGCGTGCGCCTGCTGCAGCAAATCGGCGAACGGCAGATCGAGCAATCGCAGCACGTCGTCGCGGGTCCAGTCGTGGCGGGGTGTGGGCATGAGAGCGTCCAGACAGAGTCGGTGTATCGTGGTGACCTGCAGTTGTTTCATACGGAAGTGTCATCGCGGGCCAGGAGGCTGTCAACTTGAACGAACCATGGAAGGTTGACGCGATCGCGTCGCGCGCGTTGCGCGTCGTGCTGCCGCTGCGTTGCCTGTTGTGCGGCGACCATGGCAGCGACGGGATCGATCTGTGCGCCGGCTGCACCAACGATTTCACGCTGAACCAGCCCTGTTGTTCGCGTTGCGCACTTCCGCTGAAGGCGCCGGCGCCGCTCTGTGGCCAATGCCTCGTGCGCGACCCGGTGTTCGCGGCCGCATGGGCACCATTCCTCTACACCCATCCGCTCGACCTGCTCGAGGCCCGGTTCAAATTCCGGCGCGACCTCGCCGCCGGCCGCGTGTTGGCGGAACTCATGGTGATGCGTGTGCGCGTGGATGGTCCGGCATTGCCATTGTTGATCGTACCGGTGCCCTTGCATCGGCTTCGGCTGCGCGAGCGCGGTTACAACCAGGCGCTTGAGCTCGCGCTGCCGCTCGCGAGGGCGCTGGGCATTCCGTTGCGCCACGACGCGCTCATTCGTACGCGACCGACGCCACCGCAGACCGGGCTCGACGCGAAGGCTCGCAGACGCAACCTGCGCGGTGCGTTCGACGTGGCGCCCACAGTTGAGTGGCCCGCGCACGTGGTGCTGCTCGACGACGTGATGACGACCGGCGCCACGCTGCGCGAGGCGGCGAAGACGCTGCATCGCGCCGGAGTGAACCGTGTCGATGTGTGGGCGCTGGCGCGCGCGCCAACCTCGCGCGCCTGACTCGCGGCGTCGAGAGCGTCGTGATCAGCGGATCGCCAGCGCAAACAGCAAGCCGAGCCAGAGCACCAGCCCGACCAGATTGTTGTTGCGGAATGCAGCGAAGCAATGCTCACGCGATCGATCGCGGATCAGCGTCTGCTGATAGCCGAACAGCCCGGCTGCAACGGCGAGGCCGACGAAATACGGCCAGTGCAACGCGGCACGCGTGCCGGCGAGCAGCATCGCCAGCACGAACGTCACCATCAACACGCCGATGGCCGCGCGGTCTGCATCGCCGAACAGGATGGCGGTCGACTTCGCACCGACGCGCACGTCGTCGTCGCGATCGACCATCGCATATTCGGTGTCGTACACCGTCGAGAACAGCACGTTGGCGAGGAACAGCAGCCAGCACAGTGGCGGCAGCGAGTTGGTCACCGCGGCGAACGCCATCGGGATCGCCCAGCCGAACGCGGCGCCGAGAACGACCTGCGCCAGATGCGTCACGCGCTTGGTGAAGGGATACACCGCTGCAAGTGCCGCGCCGACGATCGACAGCTTGATCGTCAGCGCATTGGTGAACAGCACCAGCACGAACGCGATGCCAAGCAGGCCACCGAACAGCAACAACGCCTCCTTCTTCGAGACACGCCCAGCGGCCATCGGCCGGCCGCGCGTGCGCTCGACGTTCGCATCGAGCCAGCCATGGTCCGCGTAGTCATTGATCACGCAGCCCGCGCTGCGCATCACGAACACGCCGAGCGTGAAGATCAGCAACGCGCCGATCGGCGGAAAATCGTTTGCCGCAAACCACAGCGCCCACCACGTCGGCCACAGCAACAGCAACGCACCGACCGGACGGTCCAGTCGCATCAGCACGAGGTATTCGCGAACGCGCGCCCGATGTTTGGGCGGCAGCGCGCCGGTGAGCCAGTCGATCATTCGCGCAGAGCGCGTGGACGCATCTGCCGGACGCGCGGCGGCCGGCGCGCGCGCGGGGGGTTCCGGTTTGCGCGCGAATGATGGAATCACCACAGGCGTGTCATCGGCCGCGCGGTCGTTCGGCGGAGCGCGACGTGCGTTCTTGTCAAGTGGCGGACGCGCCGGATCCACGCGCGTCGTCGCGACCGGTGCATTCTTTTGCAGCGCAGGCGGCCGTTCGGGCGTCTCCGTGGCGCGTGCGCTCGGCGGCGCAGCCACGGGAATTGGAGAGACGGTCGGACGCGCGGGCGTAG